>NZ_JBMSED010000009.1:0-242953 GCF_049446195.1 Paracoccus sp. KR1-242 | reverse complement strand
GCAGGTTCAAATCCTGCTCCCGCAACCAAATCTCCTACACTCTCCACAACCTCCTGTTCGCAGGAGGCGTTCTGCTGTCCGGACACCAGTCCGCATTCAGGCTCAAGGACAGAATCCCCGCAACGCGGCCCACGCAGGTCGATCCGCGGCAGGGGGCGTTTGCCGGAGCCAGGCTCCGGCGTCACCGTGATCTGTTCGATCAGCGCCCGGATCGTGTCCTTCGCGTCCCCCTCGTGATCCGCGTCCTGCAAGGCCTCAATGACCTTAGACACCTGGACATGATAGGTCTCCGCGATGCGCGGGTGCAGCAGGGTAGGGGGCGGACCCCCTTTGGCCGCCCCCGGAACCTCTGCCTCAAGCTGCTTCTGCCGGGCCTCGAGCTTTGCCATGCGGTCCCGGATCCGATCGGCCGGTGTCCCGGCCAGGATCGCGTTCACCAGCAGGTCCTGTTCCCGGATGACCTTGGCCCGCTCCTTTTCCTTGATGGCGTGGTCATCGACATGGTTGGCGGCCTAGACCCGGTAGAGGTCGGCGGACCATCGCTCGCGAGGGCGCAGGCCGATGGGCCGCTTGCGCACCTGCCAGTTCGTCAGCGGGAATATCCGTTGCACCGTGTTCTTGTTGAAGCCCAGTAGAAACGCCACCGTCCGGCGTCCCCCGCGGCACGCCGAACCAGGCGCAGAACCTTACCCGCGATACTATGATGCCATCCGCCAGCTTTTTCCGGGCGCGCAGCTCCAGCTTGGCCTCGCCATAGGTCGCTTGCATATCCCGGAGGTGCTTCTCGTATTCCTGATGGACATCGAGCGGATCGGCCCGCAGCGGTTGCGGTTTAAGCTGCGATGAACTCGGGGGGCGAGCGGATCTTCAGCCCTGAGTGTGGGTGGTTGACGCTGCAATCCTTGATCCAATGCCGTTCAATCCAAGGACAGTCTCGGCATCCGGTAGCGGCGTCACTGGACGTAGTCGCGCTTCAGGGTTTTGCGGAACGCCTCGGATATGCCATTACTTTGCGGGCTGACAGATGACCGATGGCGTGCGTAGAGCCGAGAGCCCCCGCTCGACGGCTTCGAGCATCAGATCGAGGATGTCCGGCCGAAACGCGGGACAGTTCGTCAAACCAGCAGCCGCGCGGTGATGCCAGCCGCCCTTGAACTATGCCAGCGATCCTCCCGATATCCAAAACCGGAAAACAGGAGGGCGAGAATGGAAAAGGGCAGGGTCCAGGCCGACGCGCTTTATCGAAGGTGCGATGAATGGCTGCGACGCGCCTTCAGGCCAACATTCCGATGTCGTGGATGATGCGGCCGCCGCAGATTGTCAGGCTCACGCCCAGTGCCGGGATCTCGCGCGGGTCCGTGGCTTCGATGTTCCCGCCCAGCAGCACGAGATCAGCGGCAAGTCCGCGGCGCAGGGTTCCCGTAACCTGGTCACGATGGGCCGCCCAGGCGCCGCCCGCGGTATAGGCCTGCAGCACCTGCATCAGCGAGAGCCGCTCGTCGCCCGCGCCGTCATAGGGTTTGCGCGTCAGCGCTGCCGCGATTCCGCGCAGCACCGAGACGTCCGCCACTGGCCAATCACTGGAAAAGGCGATGTGTGCGCCTGCCTCGGCCAAGCTGCGGCACAGATAGGCATCCCCCCAGCGCTCTGCCCCGATCCGCGAAAGCGTCGGTTGCAGCGGGAAATCCATCGCTCCGGGTGCGTGAGGCGGTTGCAGGCTGGCGGTGATACCTAGCGCGCCCAGTCGGGGGACATCGGCGGGGTCGATCAGCTCGATATGTTCGATGCGGTGGCGGCTGTCGCGCGCGCCGTTGGCAGCGCGGGCCGCCTGATAGCCGTCGATCACCGTCCGTACCGCACCGTCGCCGATGGCATGGACCGCAATCTGAAGGCCGCGCCGGTCGATCTCTGTGGCGATCTCGTCGAAGCGTTCCGGCGGAAACAGCGGCTCTGACCGATGGCCGGGCTGGTCGGGATAGTCTTGCAGCAGATAGGCCGTTCTGCTGTCGATCACCCCGTCCATGAACATCTTTACGAAGCCGGAGCTGATCCAGTCATCGTCGAACTCCGCCGCCATGGCCGAGGCGCGGTCCAGCGCGTCCAGCCCCATATGCGGCTTGAAATGGAACGGCACCTTCACTCGCAGGGGCAGGTTGCCCTCGGCCCGCATCTCGGCCAGCAGTTCGAGCGTGTAGCGGTTGCCGTCCATGTTGACGAGACTGGTCACGCCATGCGCGGCGCAATGCATCATCCCCTTCAGCAGCAGCGCCTTGTCGGCGGCGCGTTCGGCCCCGGTCGGCCGAGGGTGGGGTTCCTCGCCCGTGGCAATGCCAAGGTTGATGCGCCCTTCGCCCGCATGGGCGATCAGCGGGCCGAAGGCTTCGAACTCGCGCAACTCGCCGGTGGCGAGGCCGTCATCGCCCATGACGACCTCATGGCCATGCGGCATCTCGGCGCCGTTGAGCAGCCCGGCAGCCCGCAGCGCGGCGGTGTTGGCCCAGACGGTATGCAGATCTGGCGACATCATCGCGATGGGGCGGTCAGCGATCATCGCGTCAAGATCGTGGCGTGTCGCGGGCTTGTCGAGGATGCCGTAATGCGCCTCTTGCGCCATAAGCAGGGGCATGCCGGGGTTCGCGGCGGCAAAGCTGCGGAAGGCTTTGCCGACCGCCTCGGCCCCATGAAGGTGCCCGATATGCAGATGCGTCAGGTCCGCGCCGCCCAGACCCACATGCACATGGCCTTCGAAAAAGCCGGGCAGCAGCGTTTGCCCGGCCGCATCGATGACCTTTGTCGCCGGTCCGGCCAGCGTCCAGATCTGTGCTGCGCTGCCCACCGCAAGGATGCGGTCCCCGGCAATCGCCACCGCCTCGGCGCGGGGATGGTCCGGGTCCATGGTCAGGACGCGGGCATTCGTCAGGATCAGGTCGGCGGTGCTCATGGGGCGTATCCCGAAAGGGCGTCAGCCCCTTTCGGGGCGCGGACGGATCGGCGCGGCTGTCGCCCGGCCTATTTCAACTTGATGGCGAAGTGCTTGCGCACTGGCTCTTCGATGGTCCAGGTGCCCTTGAAACTCGGCTCGACCACGAAGGCGTCGCCGGGGTTCAGGGTGACCGGCTCGCCACCCTCGGGGGTGATGGTGATGCGGCCCTCGATCAGGTGGACGAATTCATAGAACTGGTAGGTTGCGTGCCAGGTGCCGGTCGTCGCTTCCCAGGTACCTGAGATCATGCTGCCATCCAGCGAGGTGTGCTGCACCCAGTAGCGCATGGTCGGGTTGCCCTCGACCTTGGTCCAACCCTCTAGGTCGGTGGTGATGGGCTCGGGGCCCGGTTCGGGGAAGCGGAAAACCGTATCGCTCATATCTGTCCTCGCAAGGCGCGTCCTGGGTCAAGGCATTTGGTAGGCGGCCCCCGCGTCATGCGCAAGCCAGACGATCGGAGTGGGGCGCGATTGCCGAAGGGGCTGGCGAGCGGGCATCAAATCGTCAATGAGTGGATTGCGCGAAGGGCGCAGGCAGGGACGGGGATCCAGCATGGACATCCGCAAGGCAAGGTCATCGGATGCCGCGCATCTGGTGCGTTTCATCAACATGGCGGCGGATGACTTGCCGCTGCATTTCTGGCGAAAGACGGTTGGTCCGGACGGCGACCCCTGGGCGTTCGGGCAGGAGCGCGCGGCGCGCGAGATCGGAAATTTCTCCTATCACAACGCCTGGCTGGCCGAGATCGATGGCGCGGTCGGCGCCTGCCTGCTGGGCTATGCCGCCGAGGAGGAGCCCGGTCCGATCGAGCCGGACACGCCGCCGATCTTTGTCCCACTGCTAGAGCTTGAGGCGCTGGCACCGGGGTCGTGGTATCTGAACGTCCTGGCAACCTATGAAGCCTTTCGTGGCAAGGGATTGGGCAGCGCTTTGCTGGCACATGCAGAAGCGGTCGCAGCCGCCGCCGGTCATGACACCATCAGCCTGATCGCCGAAGACACGCATCAGGATGCGCTGCGCCTTTATACTGCGAAGGGCTATCGCGAGGTTGCCCGTCGTCCGGTCGTCAAGGGCGACTGGGATGTCGATGCCAGCGAATGGATCCTGTTCACGAAACCCCTTGGCATCAGCTGATCGGGCGGGCCGGGGAAAAGGATGATCCGACAGAAGTCGGCAGATCCCGGCTGCGACCTGCCGCTTTGACAAGGCGGCGAGGCGATTTCGATGGCGAATGTTCCGCAATTGTTCTCGTTTGCGCGTTGCCCTATGATCTGGGCATGCTGCATGCGTTGCCCTTTGCCCTTCTTCCTTCCCGTGTGCATGAGGCACAGGGCAGTGGGCGCGTGATCTTTGCGATCTGGCAAGCGCAGCGGCGTCCCCATGCGGTCTGGGTGCGTGCCAAGCGGCAATCCGAAATGCCACTGTTTCCGGGGATGACGGTCATCCATGCCGAAGGCACCGATATCCTTTGGGCGGCCGAAGAGGCGCTGCGCAGCATGCCGCGCGCCTTGGTCATCGCCCAGCCGGACCAGCGCCTGAGCCTGATGGCCGGCCGACGCCTGCAACTGGGGGCAGAGGCAGGCGGCTCGACCGGGCTGCTTCTGATCCGCCCGGAGGCCGGCAGTCCGGCCACGGAAACGCGCTGGGATTGCAGGCCCCTGGCGGGAGACTCGACTCTGCATCGCTGGGATCTTATAAAGAACAAAAAGGGAACAACGGGAAGCTGGACCTTGGATTGGGATGGCACGTCGGCTGCTTTCCATATGGTTTCCGCGACTGGCCAGCGAAGCGGCCTTGCGGGCCAGCCCGGTTGAGGGCGCGTTCGCCCTGATCCAAAGATCGGGGAATGCCGATCACGTGCAATGCTTGAACCTTGCTGCCGAGCGGGCCGGCCTGCATCGCGGGATGGCGCTGGCCGATGCCCGTGCGATCTGCCCTCAACTGGTGACCCGCCCGGCCGAGGGGATCGCCAAGGTGCAGGAGATTCTGCGCCGCTGGGCCGTGCGCTATGCGCCGCATGTGGCGGTGGACGGGCCGGACGGATTGATCGCGGATATCACCGGCGCGGCGCATCTGTTCGGCGGCGAAGAGGCGCTGCGGCTGGACCTGCATAGGCGGCTGGACCGGGCGGGCTTTACCAGCCGCAGCGCCATTGCCGGGACGCGCGGCGCGGCCCATGCGCTGGCGCGGCATGGCGGCACCATTCCCGACCTGCCGGTTGCGGCCCTGCGGATCGAACCGATAATGGCCGAGGGGCTGGGGCGTCTTGGGCTGAAGCGCGTGGGCGACTTGCTGGCGCTGCCGCGCGCCCCCCTGATCCAGCGGTTCGGCCCGGAACTGGCTTTGCGGCTGGACCAGCTTCTGGGTCGCCAGCCCGAGCCGGTCGCGGCCCCGGCGGCGACACCTCGATTTGCCGTGCGCATGGCTTTGCCCGACCCGATCGGGCTGCATGCCGACGTGATGGCGGGGCTGACGCGTCTGCTGGACCGCCTTTGCGCTACCCTGTCGCGCCACCAGATGGGCGCGCGTCGTCTGCGGCTGGAATTGCGGCGGGTGGACCGCGCCACCATTCCTGTCGAGATCGGCCTGGCCCAGCCCCTGCGCGATCCCGACCGCATCGCGCGCCTTTTCGCCCCGAAGCTAGAGACGGTGGATGCCGGGTTCGGCATCGATGCCCTGCGCCTTGTCGCCACGCTGGCCGAGCCGCTGGCCCCCGCGCAGATGGGCAGCAGCCCGACCCAGGAGGATGCGATGGCCGATCTGATCACGCGCCTTGGGAACCGGTTGGGATTTCACAACATCCTGCGGATCGAACCGACAGACAGCCTGCTTCCCGAACGCAGCTTTCGCCTTGTCCCCGCGACTGAGGCAAAGCCGGGCCCGCTACCTCCGGGTCTGCCAGCGGTGATCTTTCCCCCCGAAAGGGTGGGGGGCGCACCGCCCGACAGCTTCCAATGGCGGGGGGAGAAATTCGAATCCTATCGCGCCACCGGTCCCCAACGCATCGCCCCCGACTGGTGGGAGGAGGATCCCGCCTGGGCCTCGGGCCTGCGCGATTACTGGAGGGTGCAGACGCGTCAGGGGCCGCGCCTGTGGCTGTTTCACACGCCGCAGGCCCCGGCCTGGTATGTGCAGGGGCAATTCGCATGAGATATGCGGAACTGTGCCTGATGACGAATTTCACCTTCCTGACGGGCGCGTCGCATCCCGAGGAACTGGTGGTGCGCGCGGCCGAACTGGGGCTTGAGGCCGTGGCCGTCACCGACCGCAACTCGGTCGCGGGGGTGGTGCGGGCGTGGAAGGCCTTGCGGGAACTGGCGCGGGTGCGTGACCAGGCGGTGCCGGACAAGGGTGTGGTCATCCGCTCGCGCCAGATCATGGACCATTCCAGCCGCCAGCCGCTGAACCCTTCCTCCGCAGAAACCCCGCCACCGATCTTCGAACATCTGCCAAAGCTGATCGTGGGTAGCCGCCTTGTGCTTGAGGATGGGGCCGAATGGCTAGCCCTGCCCACCGACAAGGCGGCATGGGGACGGCTGTCGCGGATGCTGTCGGCGGGCAAGCGGCGGGCGCAAAAGGGTCAATGCCATCTGACCGGGGACGATCTGCTGGATTGGGGTAGGGACATGATATTGATCGCCCTGACGGATCCCGCGCCCCAGGTCGTGCAGGCTTTTCCGGGGAACGTCTATCTTGGCGCGGCGCCGCGCTATGACGGGCGGGACCAGGAAAGGCTTGATCGGCTTGCCGGGGTTGCCACCGCTGCGGGCATCCCGATGGTGGCGGTCGGGGACGTGCTGATGCACCGCGCCTTCCGCCGCCCGCTGGCCGATGTGCTGACGTGCATGCGTCTGGGCGTGACCATCGACAGGCTTGGCCGGAACCGCCTGCCCAATGCCGAGCGTCGCCTGAAATCTGCCGAAGAGATGGCCCACCTGTTTCAGCGGTATCCCGATGCGATTGCCCGGACGGTCGAGATCGCCGATCGCTGCAGGTTCGACCTGCAGGAACTGAAATACGAATATCCCCACGAAGCTGCCGATGAACCCGCGCAGACGCGGCTGGAGCGGCTGGCGACCGAAGGTCTTGCCCGCCGCTATCCCGCCGGTCCCAGGCCCGAGATCGTGGCGCGGCTTCAAACCGAGCTGGCTCTTGTGGCCGAGGTGGAATACGCCCCCTATTTCCTGACCGTCGCCGATATCGTGACCTTTGCCCGCAGCCAGGGCATCCTGTGCCAGGGGCGGGGTTCGGCGGCGAATTCGCTGATCTGCTATGCCCTTCACATCACCGAGGTCGCCCCCGAGGATATCGACCTGATCTTCGAGCGGTTCATCTCGAGGGAACGGGAGGAGCCGCCCGATATCGATGTCGATTTCGAACATGAACGGCGTGAAGAGGTGATCCAGCATATCTATGAAAAATACGGTCGCCACCGCGCAGGGCTGACGGCGACGGTGATCCATTTCCGTTCGCGCGCCGCCATCCGCGAGGTGGGCAAGGTCATGGGGCTGTCGCAGGACGTGATCGCGCGGCTTTCGGGCCAGATCTGGGGCTGGTCCTCGGAAGCACCGGATAACGACCGCGTGCGGAATGCGGGACTGTCGCTGGCGGACCGTCGCGTGCGGCTGACGCTGGCGCTGATCGAGCAGCTCATCAGCTTTCCCCGCCATCTCAGCCAGCATGTCGGCGGCTTCGTCATCACGCAGGGACGCCTGGATGAGCTTTGCCCGATCGAGAATGCCGCGATGGAGGATCGCACCGTCATCGAATGGGACAAGGACGACATCGACGCACTGAACATCCTCAAGGTCGATGTGCTGGGCTTGGGCATGCTGACCTGCATCCGCAAGGCGTTCCGGCTGCTCAAGGACCATGAAGGCGTCGATGCCGACCTGTCGATGCCGCCAAGGGATACCCCCACCTACGAGATGCTGTCGCGGGCCGATGCGGTGGGGGTGTTTCAGGTGGAAAGCCGGGCGCAGATGAACTTCCTGCCCCGGATGCAGCCCAAGAACATCTATGATCTGGTCTGCGAGGTTGCCATCGTGCGCCCCGGCCCGATCCAGGGCGGGATGGTCCATCCCTTCATTCAGCGCAAGCAGGGGAAAGAGGCCGTGCCCGACATGGGGGCGCTGCAGCCGATCCTGGAAAAGACCTATGGCGTTCCGCTGTTTCAGGAACAGGCCATGCAGATCGCCATGGTCGGGGCGGGGTTCTCGGCCTCGGAGGCGGACCAGATGCGGCGCGCGCTGGCCACCTTCAAGAAGATGGGCACCATCGGGCAGCTCAAGGACAGGTTCATTGGCGGGATGATCGCCCGCAATCACGATCCCGAATTCGCCGAGCGCTGCTTTGCCCAGATCGAGGGGTTCAGCTCTTATGGTTTTCCGCAAAGCCACGCGGCCAGCTTTGCGCGGCTGGTCTTTGTCTCGGCCTGGCTGAAATGTCATTATCAGGCAGCGTTCACCTGCGCGCTGCTGAACAGCCAGCCGATGGGGTTTTACGCCCCCGCCCAGCTTGTGCGCGATGCGCGCGATCACGGGGTCGAGGTGCGGGGCGTCTCGGTCAATCACTCCGAATGGGATTGCACGCTGGAGCGGCGGGACGACGGCGCGCTGGCCCTGCGGCTGGGGTTCCGTCAGATCAAGGGCATCCGCGAAGAGCATGGGCTTTGGATCGGTCTGGCGCGCGGCAATGGCTATCCCGATGTCGAAAGCCTGTGGCGGCGGGCCGGCGTTCCCGCCGAGACGCTGGAGCGGCTGGCTGAGGCCGATGCCTTCGCCTGCCTGTCGATGACCCGGCGCGAGGCGCTTTGGCAGGCCAAGGCGCTGCGTTCGACCCCGCTGCCGCTTTTCGGCGCCGATGGCGAGGGGGGCAAGGAACCGGCCGTCATTTTGCCTCGCATGGGCGTGGGAGAAGAGATGATCGAGGACTACCTGTCCACCCGCCTGTCGCTGCGCGCCCACCCCATGCAGCTTTTGCGTCCCCACATGCCCGGCGTGACGGCGCATGACCGGCTGGATACGGGCCGGGTCACGGTGGCGGGGCTGGTCATCACCCGCCAGCGCCCCGGCACGGCTTCGGGAGTAATCTTCCTGACGCTTGAGGATGAGACCGGCTGCGCCAATGTCGTGGTCTGGAAACGGACCTATGAACGCTTCCGGCGCGAGATCATCGCGGGTCGGCTTCTGCGCATCACCGGCCGGATCGAGCGTGAAGGCCAAGTCATCCACATCATCGCCGAATGGGTCCAGGATGTCTCGGACCTGCTGACCGCCCTTGGTCGGGGCGAGGTCAGCTTTGGTGGGGGTGGCGGCGACCAGACCCGCCTGCCGGCCGCGACTCATCCCCGCCACCAGACCGCACGCCTGTTCCCCAGCCGCGATTTTCATTAGACGTCGCCGAACTTTGCACAAGGACTGGGCAAAAGGGCGACGATCGTCATGGGGACGTGATCATTTTTTCAAGATAATCAGGAAACTGAAGGTTAACAGCGCGCCGTGATGCTAGGATCCGGCCAAAGGTCCAAGGGGCCGCCGTGGGTCGCGATATTGCCGCGACAGGCTGCGGTTCCGGGCTGGCGGGATGAGGGCAAGCCATGACAGCGACCCCTGCCGGACAACGGCGGGTCCAGGGCGACACGATCATCCAGTGGTGTGAATGGCTGTTTTCCGTGTTGCGCTGAAAGCTCGTCAGCAAAAGGAAAGTCGATGGACACAATGGTTCAAACGGTGCCGCAGCGCGCCACCGCAATGGATTCCCTGGGCTGCTCGACAGCCAGCCTGTCGGCGGACCATGTGCTGTGCACCGAGGGGTTGACCTTTCGCCGCAAATCCGCGGCCGGCACCTATCGCAGCCGGGTGGCGACCCCGGCGCAGGATCGCGGGCTGCTGGTCGGCGTCTCGCTGGTTGACGGGCATCATCGCCGCGGAGGAGAGGCCCGACGCCGCCAGGACCGGATTTTCGACCGGGGCGACATCTATATCCGCGATTTCGACGAGGATTATGCCGCCGAACTGGATGGCAGCTTCGATTTCTTCCTGATCGAGCTTTCGACCGGATTCCTGGACAATGCCGAGCAAATCACCGACCGGGGCAGGGGCCGCGACCTGACGCGCGTGCAGGGCAAGCGTGACCAGATCCTGCGCCATCTTGCGCAGGCCCTGCTGCCCGCCCTGGCCCAGCCGGGAGAGTTCGACCCGCTTTTCGTCGAACAGATGGCGATGGCGATCGGCGCGCATCTGCTGCACCAGCATCGCTCGGCCCCGACCGGGACGGCGGGACCCGAGGCGTGCCCGCTGCCACCCCTTGCCATTCGGCGGGCCAAGGACATGCTGATGTCCGACGATGGAGAGCGCCCCTCGATCGGCAACATCGCCGAGGCGCTGAACCTGTCCCGCCACGGCTTCTTCCGCGCCTTTCGCGATTCCACCGGGGTCACGCCCTATCAATGGGTGTTGAACCAGCGGATCGATCATGCCCGCCGCTTGCTCGCCACGACCGACCTGTCGCTGGTCGAAATCGCGCTGACCTGCGGCTTTTCGGACCAGAGCCATTTCACCCGCGTATTCGGGCGGATCGAGGGGGCCTCTCCCGGCCGCTGGCGCGAACGCGCCCGCTGACGCAACGAAGGCGTGCGGACGAACGTGAAAGCCCGCGCATTTCCCTGCAAGATTGCCCGCGACTGTCGACGCTAACATATCCGCACGTCCGGGTTCCCCGGATCCAATGACGAACATGGAGCATGGCGAAATGAGTTTTGTCACCACATCCGACGGCATCCAGATCTTTTACAAGAGCTTCGGCGAGGGTCGCCCGATCCTGTTTTCCCATGGTTGGCCGCTGACCGCCGATGCCTGGGAAACGCAGATGCTGTTCTTCGGCGAAAGGGGCTTTCGCGTCATTGCCCATGATCGCCGCAGCCACGGCCGCTCGCAGCAGACCTGGGACGGCAACAACATGGACCGCTATGCGGATGACCTTGCCGACCTGATCGAGTCGCTGGACCTGAAGGACGCGATCCTGATCGGTCATTCCACCGGCGGGGGCGAGGTCGCGCATTATCTGGGTCGTCACGGAACGTCGCGGGTTTCAGCTGCCGTGCTGGTTGGCGCCGTGCCGCCGCTGATGCTGAAGACCACCGCCAATCCCGACGGCTTGCCTGTCGATGTCTTCGACAGTATCCGCGCCGGGGTGGCCGCGAACCGCTCGCAATTCTTCAAGGATCTGGCGCTTCCCTTCTACGGCTTCAACCGCGACGGCGTGACGGTCGGCACCGGTCTGCGCGATTCCTTCTGGCTGCAGGGGATGATGGGCGGCCTGAAGGGGCTGTACGACTGCATCCATGAGTTCTCGGAAGTCGATTACACCGAAGACCTGAAGAAGATCGACGTGCCGGTGCTGTTCATCCACGGCGATGACGACCAGATCGTGCCGATCGGGGCGGCGGCGAAAAAGGCCGTGAACCTGGTGCCCAATGGCACGCTGAAGGTCTATCCCGGCAAACCGCACGGCTTGGCCGAGACTGACCCCGAACAGTTCAACCACGACGTTCTGGCCTTCATCAACGCCCTCTGAACCGCAGATCGCGGCAGGGCAAGAACGCTGACCGCAAGCGGTAGCCTCTGCTTGCGCGTCCCCCAGCTCCGATCCCTTGTTCGACGCTGGGGCAGGGGCGAAGGCAGGCCGGTTCATACGCGGATCCAAGCGGGCATACAGGACGGCTCGGCGCGGGATGCCACGCCGATCTGCCGAGCTGTCGATTGCACGCGGCTTCCGATCAGGGCGGCCGGACCATCCGCCAGCCGGCGGGCAACCCCGCATGGGATCCGCCGGCGCATCTGCTGAGACCACGATCGCGGCCGAGGTCACGCACCGTCGCGCTTGCCGCCGCTGACAGGTCAGGCCATGCCTGTGATTGCCTGTTTCGCGGTCCAGCAGAAAGGCTTGCCATGCAGATCCCCGACCAGACCCGGCGCGCGCATTCACCCGATCCCGCGCGCCCCTCGGCCTGGAGCCCGTTTCGCTATCCGGCCTTCTCACTTCTGTGGACGGTTACGCTGATTTCGAACATCGGGACATGGATGAACGATGTCGGTGCGGGCTGGCTGATGACCGAGCTGAGCCATTCACCATCCAAAATCGCGCTGGTGCAGGCGGCGACGACGGCGCCCGTCTTCCTGTTCGTCCTGCTGGCGGGGGCCTTGGCCGACCGCGTCGACAAGCGCCGCTACCTGATCGGGGTGAACCTGATGGTGCTGCTGGTCGTGACCGCGCTGGCGATCGTGACAGCGACCGGGCTGATGTCGGCACGCCTGCTGCTGGCCTTCGCCTTTGCCCTGGGGACCGGTACGGCCTTCATGGCCCCGGCCATGCAGGCCCTGGTGCCCATGCTGGTCCCGCGCGAGCATCTGTCACCGGCCATTGCGCTGAATTCTCTGGGGGTCAAAATCGGCCGCGCCGTCGGACCGATTGTGGCGGGGGTGCTGATCTCCTCGATCGGGCTGGCATCTCCGTTTATCGCCAGCGCGATCGGCACGATGGCGATCGTCGCGGCGCTCATGATGTGGCGGCCCGCGCCTGCGCCGCCGCACCACCTGCCGGCCGAGCCTTTCGCGGAATCGATCCTGACCGGATTGCGCCATGCCGCGCATAACGATGCGCTGAAGGCGACCCTGTTGCGGGCCTTTGGCTTCTTCAGCTTCGCCAGCGCTTACTGGGCGTTGCTGCCGCTGATCGCGCGCAGCCTGCCGGGCGGGAGCGCCAGCCTTTACGGGCTGCTTCTGGGCGCGGTCGGAGCGGGCGCGGTGATTGGCGCGCTGCTGCTGCCGTATATCCGCGAAAAGGTCGGCATCAACCGCCTGACTGAGGGCGGCACGATTGTCGCCGCGACCGCGATGCTTCTGATGGGTCTGGCCTGGGGCAGCGTGCCCGCGATTGTAGCGGCACTGCTGGCGGGCTTCGGCTGGATTACGGTGCTGACCAGCCTGAATGTCTCGGCCCAGATGGCACTGGCGAACTGGGTCCGGGCGCGCGGCCTGTCGGTCGCGCTGATGGTTTTTTACGGCAGCATGGCGGCGGGCGCGACCTTTTGGGGACAGGTCGCCTCATTGACCTCGGCACGGCTGGCGCTGGTTCTGGCCGCCGGGGGCGCGGTAATGGCGATCCCGCTGACCCGGTGCGCACGGCTGGGCCAGGGCGAAGGGCGCGACCTGATCCCGCCTATGGGCTGACCGCTACCGGGCCTGACGTGCGCTGGGCGAAAGCGGCGACCGTGGTCGGGTCACGGTCACGCCGACCTATGAAATCGACCCGGACCAGATCGAGGCGTTTCGGCCTGTCAGGTGAACCCTATCGTGGCTGGGATGTCCCGATGAAGGACAGGGCCGCTTCAGGACTGCAGCGCCGCGTCCTGTCGGGCCGGGGGCACGGCCTTTTCTCGACCCAGCGACCTTCCCAGATTGCAATCGAAAAGAATGTCGCTGCCAAGCGAATAGACACGCGTTTCCGGCCGCATCGCCTGCGCAAGCGTCTGGATCGGGTCGCGCGTAGTCAGCCCCTGCGGACCGGCCCCAATGATGACCGGCGCGACAGTCACCAGCAGCCGGTCGATCAGCCCGGCTTCAAGGAAACCGGCGATGGTGCGCCCCCCGCCCTCGACCAGCAGCGTACCAAGCCCGGCGCGCCGCAAGGCGGTCATGATCGCGGCCGGAGAAATCCAGCCCCCGCTGGGCGTCAGCCGGATCACCTCGATCCCTCGGGGCCGGGGACGGTCGACGCCCTGCACGATGATGCGGCGGATCCCGTCCCCACGCAGCGGCATGGCCTCGTCCGGCAGGCGGCCCTGTGGGTCGATGACGATGCGGGCGGGGTCGCCACCTTCGCAATGGCGCACGGTCAGGCGGGGATCGTCATGCAGCGCGGTCCGGACGCCGATCACCACCCCGTCGACCAGCGCCCGCAACCTGTGCAGATGCGAAAGTCCGTCCGGTCCCGACACGTCGCGCGCGTCACCCGAGGGGGTGGCGATGCGACCATCCAGCGATTGCCCGATCTGAGCCAGCGTCAGCGGGCCGGCATCGCGGCGCGCAAGGGGTCCGTACAACTGCAAGGCCGCTTCCTCTTCCGCGGACAGATGGCCGTTCAGTGCCTCTTTGCCTCGCGCCGAGCGAAGGTTCAGGATCCGTTGCCAGATCCGCGGCGTGACCTCGATGCGCTGCATCATGTTCCCCCCTTTTCAGTCATGCCGCGCGGGGCGGCAGGGCCAGCATGTCGGTATGGCCGACCCGGCATGCACCCTTGGCGATGGCCGCAATCCGCGATTGAAGCCAGGTTTCGGTTGCCTCGCAACCGGCCTCGGCCGCGGCGGTCGCAATGCCTTGCAGCAGTTCGACCTGCAATTCCCTCTGGTCCGGGCCAAGCTGCCAGGCGCTGGGCGCGCTGTGGACCACAAAGCCCGACGCATCGAACAGTTCCACCGCATGTGCCGCAGCCTCGGGTCCAGAGGCGGCGCCAAGCCCCTTGTCACCCTGCTGATGGCGGTTGAAGGCGGCGGTGACGACAGCGTCCCCGGGCAGTTCCGGGCGCCACTCCATCGCGCCGTCAAAGGTCAGCGCGGCATAAAAGGGCAGCGAGCGCGTCGCCAGTTCCCCGGCCAGGTCCGCGATCCAATCCGCCGGGCAAAGATCAAGCAGGGCCGAGGCCGTCACCATAGTCGCGCCGTCCAGCGGCAGGCGGGCCTGATCGCCCAGATCGCCCGGATGCAGGGTGATGCCGTCACCGGCCGGAATTCGGGCAAGCAGGTCGGGGTCGCTGTCCACCATGCGCCAGTGCGCGCCGCCCGGCAAAAGCCCCGACATGGCGCGCATCGTCGCCCCTGTGCCGCAGCCCAGATCCACGATCAGCGGGCATGGCCCGGCGGCAGTGGCGGCCTTTCGCAGCAGCGCGCCGTCGCGGGCCTGCCGGTCGGCCGGTTCGCGCAGGTCAAGCCATGTCGCGGGAAATGCCATGTCAGATCGCACCCTCATACCAGGCCGAGGCGAGATGGCTTTCCTGCAGCGTCACCCGCAGGCGCGCGATGCGACCCTGGTCACCCAGCTCTCCGGCCCGGACAGAGGTCGCTATCCGGTCGAAGACGATCTGGCATAGGAACTCGGTCGTGGTGAATTTCCCCTGAAATTCCGGCACTTCGTCAAGGTTCTTGTAGCGCAGCGTGGCCAGCGCCCCGGCCAGCGCCTGACTGGCAAGACCGATATCGACCACGACCCCGGTTTCGTCCAACGTCTCGGCGCAGAAGGCCACGTCGACGGTATAGGTCGCTCCATGCATTGCCTGCGCCGGACCGAAGGCCGGGTGAGGCAGCGAATGGGCGATCATGATGTGGTCGCGGACTTCGACGGCGAACATGCGGCTCCTTTCCCGGTCAGTACCGGATGCGATGGCAAAGCGTGTCGGGATCGGCGAGGATGGCCGGAAAGGCCTGCGGCATCTGCCGAAAAGGGGTCTCGCCCGAAATCAGCAGGTCAAGCCGGGGATCGTCCAGCAGCGAGATGGCCTTGGCCAACCGACGCCCGTGGCTCCAGCGCGGGGCGCGGGCCGGGGGCAGGCCGCCGACCTGCGAGCTGACAAGGCGCAGCCGACGGCTGTGGAATGTCGCGCCCAGCGGCAGGGCAACCGGCCGGTCGCCGTGCCAACTTGCCTCGACCACGGTGGCATCCATGCCCGCCACGGCCAGCGCCCCCACCAGTCCTTCGGCCGAGGCGCTGCAGTTGATCGCGACATCCTGGTCCTGAGGCGCATTGCTGGGTGCGCAAAAGGTGCAGCCCAGAGCCTCGGCCAAGGGACGCCGTGCGGGCAGGGGGTCGATCATCACGACCTCTGCCCCCGGGAGCCGGGTGGCGAGTGCGCCGATCAACAGCCCGACAAGGCCTGCGCCGAAAATTGCAATCCTGTCCCCCGCCGCAGCCCCGCTGTCCCACAATACGTTCAGTGCGGTTTCCATGTTCGCCGCCAGCACTGCGCGGCCCGGCGGCACGGCATCCGGCAGGGGAAGAAGCTGCGCTTCGGGCAGACGAAACCGGTCCTGATGGGGAAAAAGCGCGAACACAGAACGCCCCGCCATGGCGCCCTCGGTCGCTTGCCCGACGGCGGCATAGCCGTATTTCACTGGAAAGGGGAAATCGCCTTCCTGAAATGGCGCGCGCATCCGCCAGGCCTCGTCGGGGGGCACCCGACCCTGAGAGATCAGCCGCTCGGTCCCACGACTGATGCCGGAAAAAGCGGTCTCGACAAGAACGCCGTGGCCCAAGGCGGCGGGCTGGATCCGGGCTTCACCCGGCGCGCTCCACCATAGGGCCAAGGCCGTCATCCCCGCGGGACCTGCGATGCGAAAGGCGGGAAGAAGCGGCGGGAAGGGGACATGTCATCCGGACCGGAATGGAGATTGGCCCCATCAAACGTCGGTTTGGCCCGATTTGTTCCCCCGAATCGGGCAGGGCATCCGGTTTGCGGTTGACCCGGCCAAATCATGCCGGAATGTTGGCCGGGCACGAGGTGTCGACCGCAATGCGGACGACATGGGAACAGGACGGGATATCCCGAATCCAACCGCCCCCGCGACTGTGAGCGGCGAGCCGAACCTGAACTGCCACTGTGACCTGCGGTCATGGGAAGGCGAGGCAAGGCTGCGACCCGCGAGTCAGGAGACCGACCTCGCGCCACATCGCAACCGCCGTCGGGGATGACGGTAAGGAGAAACGACCATGCATATCGAACCGGGCCTCGTCTCAGGGGCCAAGATCATCCTGAGCTACGCCACAGCCGCAGCGGCTGGGGCCTATACGCTGAAACTGGCCGCCGCATCGCTGCGGGCCGAGGGGGCAGCCTCACTTGCGCTGCGCTCAACGCTGGCCACCGCCGCCGTCTTCGTCTTTTTCGAGGTGCTGCCGCATCACCCGGTCGGAGTGTCCGAGGTGCACCTGATCCTTGGATCGACGATCTTCCTGCTGTTCGGCGCGGCGCCCGCAGCCATCGGGCTGGCGCTGGGGCTGCTGATCCAGGGGATGTTCTTCGCTCCCTTCGACTTGCCGCAATACGGGATGAACGTGACAACGCTGATGTTCCCGCTGTTCGCGGTGCGGGCGCTGGCCGCGCGCATCGTCGCGCCGGGAACGGCCTATGTCGATCTGAAGTATCGGCAGGCCCTGGCGCTATCCACTGCCTATCAGGGGGGTGTCGTGCTGTGGGTCGCCTTCTGGGCCGTCTATGGCGCAGGGGCGGGGGCCGGGAACCTGGCGGCGATCGCCAGCTTTGGCGCGGCCTATATGCTGGTGGTCGTGGTCGAGCCGCTGGCCGATCTTGCTGTGCTGGCTGTCGCCAAGGCGCTGAAAGGGCCAGCAGGGATCGCACGGGGCGCGGGCCCTGCGCTGTTCGTCACCCCAAGGCTGCACCATCCCGCCTGATCGACGGGCAAAGGGCGGGGCGGTTCAGCCCTGCCCACGCGCCAGCCGAAGCTGTTCGCGGTATCGGGTCTGGCTGTTCTTCAGATGGGTCCGCATGGCGCGGCGTGCCTCGTCCGGGTCGGCATTCTGGATGGCCGACAGGATCGCACCGTGTTCCTGCTCCAACACGCGCGTGTAATCCGGCGGGGTCGAGATGTCGCCATCGCGGTGCAGCATCCGGCGCGGGATTATGGCGATGCCGATCAGGCTGAGCATCTCGCTGAATCGGGGATTGTTGGCCGCCTGTGCGATCGCCAGGTGAAAGGCGAAATCGGCATCGGCGGTAGGCTTGTCTTCGCGGGCAAGCGTGGTCAGGCGCTGAAACGCCTCGATGATGTCTTCCTCTTGCGCGGGAGAGCGGCGCTGCGCGGCAAGAGCGGCCGCGTCGCCTTCCAGTGCGGTGCGCAGTTCCAGGATCTCGATGATCGACGAGACGCGGTCGGTATCGATGTCGCGGAACTGGGGCGTGGTTTCCGCCGCGGCCAGGACAAAGACGCCCGCGCCCTGCTTCGGCTCGACAATGCCATCGGCCCGCAGGGCGGCGACGGCTTCACGGATGACCGTGCGGCTGACGCCGAAATCCTGCGTCAGCCGGGATTCCGAAGGCAGGCGGTCGCCCGCCTTGTAAACGCCCGACTGGATCTGGCGGCGCAATTCGTCGCGCACCGTGACCACCAGCGTTGCGCCGGGGGGCGTGACGCCGTCTTCGGTTTTCATCCTTGGGCCCATTCCTTGTCCACCATGTCTGGCACCGGATAATCCCCCGCCGCCCCCGATTGAAGCCCCGAGGGGCCGGGTCAGCCGCGCGGTTCGTCTTCCTTGTAGATCGGGAACTGCGTGAAGACGCCGCCCTGGTATTTCATCAGCGGTGCATCGGCCGGCGGGCGTGGCGTGCTGGCGTCGATGCGGGCGCGGTATTCCTCGGCATTGTCCTTGGGGGTCCAGCCCAGCCAGTCCAGGTGGCTGTTGTCCCACCAGCTTGCGTCATTGGCGGAGGCGCCCCAGATCACCGGGCACCCGAGGTTTGGCACGGTAAAGACCGCGCGGATCAGCGACAGGAAATCCCCGCGCGAGAACCAGCTGGCCAGCATTCGGTGGTTTTCAGGCTCGGCCGTGCAGGATCCGATCCTGACCAGCGCGGTTTCCTGGCCGAACTTCTCGAAATACATGCGGGCGATCGCCTCTCCGAAGACCTTGGAGACGCCGTAAAGCCCGTCCGGTCGGAAGGGGACATCCGCGGTCAGCCGCTCCGTCTGCGGATAGAAGCCGATGGTGTGGTTCGAGCTGGCGAACAGGATGCGCGGCTGACCATGCGCGCGGGCAGCTTCGTAAAGGTTGTAAAGCCCGATGATGTTGGCCTGAAGGATCGGGGCAAAGGGCGTCTCGACCGAGATCCCACCCAGATGCAGGATCGCGTCGCAATCCTTGACCAGTGCATCGACTGCGGCAGCATCGCCAAGGTCGCATTGCACGACTTCGTCGCCGGGCAGGGTGTCAGGGACGGGGGTAATGTCCGACAGCCGCAGGACTTCCGCGAATTCACGCAATTGCGGTGTCAGCGCGCGGCCCAAGGTGCCCGCTGCGCCGGTGATGAGAAGTCGCTTGACCATGTAGGCCCCCTGCCTGGTGTCCCTGGTCCCGCGGCGGTGGGGGCGGGATGCCGCTTCTCATCGACCGATGGACCTTGACGCAGTCAACATATAATACAACAAGTGTCAACCTATATGATGTAACTCCTACAGGAGGATTCGATGCTGACCGTCGAGACCCGTCACGCTGTCCATCCCGAACAGGCCAAGGGCATGGATACCAATGCCCTGCGCCGCCATTTCCTGGCGTCGGACATGTTCCGCGATGGCGAGATCCGGCTGATCTATACCCATTACGACCGCTTCGTGATGGGGGCAGCGGTGCCCGCGGGCGGCAGCCTCGTGCTGGATCAGGTGGACGAGACCAAGACGCCCAACTTCCTTGACCGTCGCGAAATGGGCATCGTCAACGTTGGCGATACGGGCACGGTTGCCGCGGGCGGCGAAAGCTGGACGCTGGAACGTGGCGACGTGCTTTACCTGGGCATGGGCGCGGGCGCGGTGACGTTCTCGGGGCAGGGGCGGTTCTATATCACATCCTGCCCTGCGCATCACACCTATCCCAACAAGCTGGTCCGCCTTGCCGACAGCAAGCAGGTGAAGCTGGGGGCAAGCGAGACCTCGAACAAGCGCACGATCAACCAGTTCATCCACCCGCTGGTCATGGAAAGCTGCCAGCTTGTGCTGGGCTATACCCGGCTTGAGGATGGTTCTGTATGGAACACCATTCCCAGCCACATCCACGACCGCCGGATGGAAGCCTATCTGTATTTCGGCATGGAGCCGCAATCGCGTGTCCTGCATCTGATGGGCGAGCCGCAGGAAACGCGTCACCTGTTCATCGGCAATGAAGAAGGTGCGATTTCTCCGCCCTGGTCGATCCACTCGGGCGCGGGCATCGGCTCTTATACCTTCATCTGGGCGATGGCGGGAGACAACGTCGATTACACCGACATGGACTTCATCCAGCCGGAGGATCTGCGTTGAATCCGTTCTCGCTGGAAGGTCGCAAGGCGCTGGTGACCGGTGCCAATACCGGGCTGGGCCAGGCGATTGCCGTGGGTCTGGCGCAGGCCGGGGCCGAGGTTGTCTGTGCCGCGCGTCGCAGCACCGAAGAAACCCTGTCGCAGATCGCTGCGGCAGGGGGCAAGGGCAGCGAGTTGCTGATCGATTTTGCCGATCCGCTGGCCGCGAAGGACATCTTCGCGGGGCAGGGCTACGATGTCCTGATCAACAATGCCGGGATCATCCGTCGCGCCGATGCGGTCGAGTTCGGCGAGGCCGATTGGGACGACGTGATGGACGTCAACCTCAAGGCGGTCTTCTTTACCTGTCAGGCCTTTGCCAAAGAGCTGATCGGGCAGGGCAAGCCGGGCAGCATTGTCAACATCGCCTCGCTGCTGAGCTTCCAAGGCGGCATTCGCGTGCCGTCGTATACCGCCAGCAAGCATGGTGTCGCGGGGCTGACGAAGCTGATGGCGAATGAATGGGCCGCCAAGGGCGTCAACGTCAACGCGATCGCGCCGGGCTATATCGAGACCAACAATACCGAGGCGCTGCGCAACGATCCCGATCGCAGCCGCTCGATCCTCGAGCGCATCCCGGCCGGGCGCTGGGGTCATCCCGAGGATATCGCCGGTACCGCGGTCTATCTGTGCTCTCCCGCCGCCGCATATGTTCATGGCGCGGTGCTGAATGTCGACGGCGGCTGGCTCGCTCGATAGGTCATCACACAAGTTGTATGATAAGTTGTTGACACAGGCCGGACGACTCGTGTAATCGTCCGGCAGCATCAGAAGAGGATTCCCCATGACGCCCGAACAGCTGAAATCCGCGCTTGGCTCTGGCCTGCTGTCCTTCCCCGTGACCCATTTTGACGCCCAGGGAAAATTCGCCGGCGACAGCTATCGCGCGCATGTCGAATGGCTTGCTGGCTATGACGCTCCGGTCCTGTTCGCGGCGGGCGGCACGGGCGAGTTCTTCTCGCTGGCCCCGTCGGAAATCCCCGAAATCGTCGCCGCCGCCAAGGAAGTCGCCGGCAAGACGGCCATCGTCTCGGGCTGCGGTTACGGCACCGAAATGGCGGTCGAGATTGCCCGCTCGGTCGAAAAGGCGGGCGCGGACGGCATCCTGCTGCTGCCGCACTACCTGATCGACGCGCCGCAAGAGGGGCTCTACGCCCATGTGAAGAAAGTCTGCCAATCGGTCGGCTTCGGGGTCATGGTCTATAACCGCGACAACGCGGTGCTGCAGCCCGACACGCTGGCGCGCCTTTGCGACGAATGCCCGAACCTGATCGGCTTCAAGGACGGCACCGGCGACATCGGTCTTGTCCGCCAGGTCACCGCCAAGATGGGCGAGCGGCTGATGTATCTGGGCGGCATGCCCACGGCGGAGCTGTTTGCCGAAGCCTATCTGGGCGCGGGTTTCACCACCTATTCCTCGGCGGTGTTCAACTTCGTTCCGGCGCTGGCAAACGAATTCTACCGCTCGCTTCGGGGTGGCGACCGCGCGAATTGCGAGCGCATCCTGAACGAGTTCTTCTATCCCTTCATGGCGATCCGCAACCGTCAAAAGGGCTATGCGGTATCGGCGATCAAGGCGGGCGTGCGTCTGCAGGGCTTTGACGCGGGTCCGGTGCGTTCGCCGCTGACCGACCTGACCCCGGCCGAGATCGACATGATGGCTGCGCTGATCGCGCCCTATCAGCGCAAGGCCGCCGCCTGATGAAGATCGCCGGCATCCGCACCCACCTGCTGGAGCATCGTCTGGACGTGCCGTTCGAAAGCGCGTCCATGCGGTTCGACCGCCGGGCGCATGTCCTGGTCGAGGTGGAATGCGATGACGGCACAGTGGGCTGGGGCGAATGCCTTGGCCCCGCACGCCCGAATGCCGCGGTGGTCGCCGCCTATGCGCCCTGGCTGATCGGCCAGGACCCGCTGGCGACCGAGCGGCATTGGGCCACGCTTTACAATGCGCTGCGCGATCAAGGGCAGCGTGGCCTGACCATCACGGCGCTGTCCGGTCTGGACATGGCGCTGTGGGATATCAAGGGCAAGGCGCTGGGCGTGCCGGTCTCGACCCTGCTGGGCGGGCGTTGGCGCGACAGCGTGCGCGCCTATGCCACCGGCAGCTTCAAGCGCGACGGCGTCGACCGTGTCGAGGACAATGCGACCGAGATGGCGCAGCGCCGGGCCGAAGGCTTCCACGCATGCAAGATCAAGATCGGCTTCGACCCTGCCGAGGATCTGCGCGTGATCCGCGCCGTGCGCGAGGCCATTGGCCCCGACATGCGGCTGATGATCGATGCGAACCACGGCTATACCGTGTCTGAGGCGATCCGCGTCGGCCGTGCCGCCGCCGAATACGACATCGACTGGTTCGAGGAGCCGGTGGTTCCCGAACAGCTTTCCGCCTATGCCGAGGTGCGCGCGGGCCAGCCGATCCCGGTCGCCGGGGGGGAAACCTGGCATACCCGCTGGGGCATGTGGCCCGCGATCCAGTCCCGCGCGGTCGACATCCTGCAACCCGACATCGCCGGTTGCGGCGGCCTGTCCGAGGCGATGAAGATCGCGGCTCTGGCCAGCCTGCACGGCGTCCGCATCGTTCCCCATGTCTGGGGCACGGGCGTTCATATCGCCGCGGCGCTGCAATTCATGGCGGCCCAGGTGCCGGACCCCGTGCGTGTGAACCCGGTCGAGCCGATCATGGAGTTCGACCGCACCCACAACCCCTTCCGCCAAGCCGTGCTGAAGACCCCGATCGAGGCGGTGAAGGGGCTGGTCGCCATCCCCTCGGCACCCGGCCTTGGCATCGAGATCAACCGCGATGCCTTGGCTGAATTCAGGATGAAAGACGCATGATCGCGCGAAAACTGACGGGCCTACCTTCGACCGCTCCCTTTCCCAAGGGGGCGGTTGACACGCAGATGCACATGTATCTTCCGGGCTATCCTGCGTTGCCCGGCGGGCCGGGCCTTCCGCAGGATCCGCTGCCCGATGCCGCGGCTTATCGGCAGGTCATGGAGTGGATGGGCGTCGACCGCGTCATCATCACCCAAGGCAATGCGCATCAGAAAGACAACGGCAACCTGCTGGCCTGTCTGGACGAGATGCGGGATTGCGCCTGGGGCGTCGCGGTCATCGACGGCACGACGGACGACCGGCAGATGGCAGAGCTGTCCGCGCGGCGTGTGGTCGGGGCGCGGATCATGGATCTGCCCGGCGGGGCACTGAACCTGGACCATCTTGAGGAGGTCGATGCCCGCGCCCATGCCGCGGGCTGGATGATGGCGGTTCAGTTCAACGGCTCGGACATCCTGACCCATCTGCCGCGCCTGATGGCACTGAAATCGCGCTGGGTTCTGGACCATCACGGCAAGTTCTTCCGTGGTGCCACGCCCGATGCGCCCCAGATCGACGCCGTGCTGCAACTGATCGACAAGGGCAACTGCTGGTTCAAGTTCGCGGGCGTCTATGAAAGCAGCCAGCAGGGCTGGCCCTTTGCAGATATCGAGGGACTGTCGCGCCGCATTGCCGCCCACGCGCCGGAACGGATCGTCTGGGGCACGAACTGGCCGCACAATGGCATCGCGCGGACTGAGGATTATCCCGACGAGATCGAATTGGCCGAGTTGGTGCTGGACTGGCTGCCCGAAGGGGCGCGAGACCGCGTACTCGTCTCCAATCCAGAGGAGCTTTACCGAATACCGCCCGTTTGAGGCGATAACGAAGCGGACCGGAGGAACGGGTCCGCAAACAAAGGGAGGAAGAAGAATGAAACTGACCCGCACATTGCTGATTTGCGGAACCATCCTTGCGGCCGGCGCCAGCGCCGCCGTCGCGGCCGATTGCGAGGTGACGCTGCGCTCGTCCGACACGCATCCCGACGGCTATCCGACGGTCGAGGGCGTCAAGGCGATGGCGGCCGAGGTCAAGGACAAGACCCAGGGCCGCATCTGCATCGAAGTCTTTCCCTCGTCCCAGCTTGGCGAGGAAAAGGACGCGATCGAACAGACCCAGTTCGGCGTGATCGACATGGTCCGCGCCAGCTTCGGCTCGTTCAACGACATCGTGCCGGTGACGCAGACCGTCTCGCTGCCCTATCTGTATCGCTCGGAAGATCACCTTCACAAGGTTCTGGACGGCCCGATCGGTGACGAGATCGCCAAGGAATTCGAGCCCCATGACCTGGTGCTGCTGGCCTATTACGACGGGGGCGCACGCAGCTTCTACAACTCGAAAAAGGCGATCAAGACGGTCGACGACCTGAAGGGGATGAAGTTCCGCGTCATGCAGAACGACGTCTTCGTGGACATGATGTCGGCCCTGGGCGCGAATGCCACGCCGATGCCCTATGGCGAGGTCTATTCCTCGATCCAGACCGGCGTCATCGACGGGGCCGAGAACAACTTCCCCAGCTATGACAGCTCGGGCCATGCCGAGGTGGCCAAGTTCTTCACGCTTGACCAGCACCTGATCGTGCCGGAACTGGTCGCAATGTCGAAGACCAGTTGGGAAAAGCTATCCCCCGAGGATCAGGCCGTCCTGCGCGATGCGGCGAAGAATTCGGCAACTCTGCAGCGCAAGCTGTGGGCCGACCAGGAAAAGGCCAGCGAGGACAAGGTCATCGCCTCGGGGGCCGAGGTCACGCGTGATGTCGACAAGACCGCCTTCATCGAGGCGATGGTTCCGGTCTATGAGAAATACGTGACCACGCCCGAGGCCAAGGATCTGGTCAAGCGCATCCAGGATACCCAGTGAGCCCAGCGGCCCGCGGCACATGCCGCGGGCCTTTTTTCAAACCCGCAATATGGGGGAAGGAATGGGACAGGGAATTGCCGCATTGTCCCGGCTGAATGCCGTGCTGGCCAGGGGAAGCCTGTGGCTGGCCGGCCTTGGCCTGACCACGATGACGGTCATCGTCTTCGCGCAGGTCTTCATGCGCTATGTCATGAATGACAGTCTGCTTTGGGTCGAGCCGACCGCGATCCTGCTGATGAGCTGGTTCATCTTTCTGGGATCGGCCGTCGGCGTGCATGAGAATTTCCACATGGGCTTCGACGTGCTGATGCATTTCCTGCCCGAAAGCTTCGGCACCTGGCTGCGGCTGGCCTCCGACTTGTCAGTGCTGGTCTTTGGCGTCGGCATGTCGGTCTATGGCTGGCAGCTGATGGCCAAGACCTGGGGCGCTACGCTGCCGGTGATCCGCCTGCCGGGCGGGATGAGCTATATGCCACTGTTCGTCGGGGGCGTTCTCATCACGCTGTTTGTGCTTGAGCAGATCCTGTTGCGCCTGACCGGCAGAAAGCTCGAAACCGAGCCGGATGCCGAAGACGTGCTGATGACCGAGGCATGAGGACGGGCACCTGACATGGAATATCTTATCCTTTTCGGTGTCTTCACCGTACTTATGCTGATCGGCACGCCGATCGCCTTCTGCCTTGGGATATCAAGCCTTGCGACGGTCGGCTATCTCGGGATTCCCGCACTGGTCGTGTTCCAGCGGGTATCAGCGGGCATTTCGGTCTTCACGCTGATGGCCATTCCGTTCTTCATCTTCGCGGGTGACCTGATGGTCAGGGGCGGGATCGCGGCCAAGATCGTGGCCTTCGCGGGTTCGCTGATCGGTCATGTCCGGGGCGGTCTGGGGCAGGTCAACATCGCGGCCTCAACCCTGTTCGGCGGCATTTCAGGTTCGGCCGTGGCCGAGGCGGCGGCGGTCGGCGGCATCATGATCCCGCAGATGAAGGCGCGCGGCTATGGTGCGGATTACGCCGTCAACGTGACGTCGATGGCGGCGCTGATCGCCCTGTTGCTGCCGCCCAGCCACAACATGATCATCTATTCGATCTCGGGCGGCGGCAAGATTTCCATCGCCGACCTGTTCACGGCAGGGATCATCCCGGGCCTGCTGCTGGCGGTGGCGCTGTCGATCACGGCCTATATCGTCGCCCGCAAGCGCGGCTACCCGACCGAGGCCTTTCCGGGCTTTGCCCGCGTCTTCCGCTTCCTGCTGGAATCGCTGCCGGGAATGCTGCTGATCGCGATCATCTTCGGCGGCGTACGCTCGGGCATCTTCACGGCGACGGAAAGCTCGTGCATCGCGGTGATCTATGCCCTGCTTGTCACGGCCTTTGTCTATCGCAGCCTCAGCTGGAGCGATTTCGTCCATGCGACGCAGCAGGCGGTCCGCACCACCGCGATGGTGCTGCTGATCATCGGCATGGCGGGGGCGTTCGGATGGTTGATGGCCTATCTGCATGTCGCACAGATCTCGCTTCAGTGGATGCAGTCGGTTTCGAACAATCCCTTCGTGATCCTGCTGATGATCAACATCGTGCTGCTTGTCCTTGGCACCTTCATGGACATGTCGCCGCTGATCATCATCACGACGCCGATCTTCCTGCCGGTGGTCACGGCCTTCGGTGTCGATCCGGTGCATTTCGGGGTCATCATGATCCTGAACCTTGGGATCGGCCTGAACACGCCGCCGCTAGGGCCGGTGCAATTCGTCGCCGCCGCTGTCGCCCGCATCAGCATATGGGAGGCGATGCGCAGCGTCTGGCCCTTCTATGCCGCGGGACTGGTGGTGCTGATGATGGTCACATACATCCCGGCGCTGTCACTTTGGCTGCCGGCGGTCTTCAGATGACGCGAAAGGCCCGCCACCCGGCGGGCCTTTCAGTTTCCGGCCAGGCGCTCTGCCTGTTCGGGTTCGTCCAGACGCATCAACCCGCCATGGCGGCTTTTCTCGATCCGGCGCATGTGTTCGCGCGGGGAAAGCCCCAGCGTCCTCTTGAACATGCGCGAGAAATAATAGGGATCGGAATAGCCGATCTCGGCGGCGGTCGCTGCGACGCTCAGGCCTGATTCCAGGTGATGCATGGCGCGCTCCATGCGGCGGTATTCTTGGTATTTTCGTGGAGTGCGGCCGACACGGCGCTGGAATTCGCGCAGGAAGTAATCCGGGTTATAGGGCGCGGCCTCTACCGCGCGGACCGCGATCCCCGGATCGATGGGATTGGCCGATATCATGGTAGCGGCCTTCATCACCGCCAGATCCAGCGCATGGGCCCCCTCTGGCAGATAGGTGGCGCTGTCCCGCCAACCGATGAAGGCGTCCTCGATGAAAGCAATCAGCAGCACCATGAACAGGTGATGCTGCCCAAGCGTCACCGATTCCGGCGGTGCGCTTTGCCGGTAATGACGCGCCATCGGCTCAAGCAGCGACCAGCGCGACAGGCGCAGGCGCGGATGCAGGTCCATCTGCCCGATCAGGTCGTGGCGGCCATAGATGTCCAGCGTGAAATGCTGCGCGACCCCCCGATAGGTGCCTGGTCCCTCGTTCCGGCCTTGAAAGCGCTGGCCGCGGCGGATCAGCATCGCGTCGCCCGGCTCCATGATCCTGGTCTCGTCTTCGATGCGATAGATGCCGCGACCCTCAAGGCAGAGGATCAGGTCGTCGACGGGGTTGATCTTGTCGATGGCCCAGGTCGTCGAATGCTCCATCCGGATCGCCGCGCGGGTCAGCGTCAGTGTCAGCGCCGAAGGAGGAATGGCGGCCAGAATGCCGCCTTCGATTTCGTCCATCTTTTTTCCCTCGTTTGTCAATTCAGTCTGCGTGCTGATTGCGGTTAAGTGATCCCCGGAGAACGATCCACGGATCGACATTAACAGGGAGGAGATCGGGACAGCCAGTGCCCGGGCCGCACTTGACGGTCCCGGTCGACAGCACCCGGTCCGGAGGAAACACTTGCACGATTCCGCAACAAGGACAGGCATGTCTGCCCGCCCGGAAAGGGGTCCGGCATGAAGTCGCAGCGCTTTCTGGGGCTGGCCTATCTGGCCCCCTATGTGATCGGGCTTCTGGTCTTCACCGCGATCCCGTTCCTGGCGTCCTTTTATCTCAGCTTCACGCGCTATGACCTGATGACCGAGCCGCGATGGACCGGGCTGGCGAATTACACGAAGCTGTTCACCCGCGACCGCACCTTTGACAAGTCGCTGTGGGTGACGCTGACCTATGTGTTCCTGACCGTTCCGCTGAAGCTGGGCTTCGCGCTTTTCATCGCGGCGATCCTGAATTACCGGCTGCGCTTCATCAATTTCTTCCGCACCGCGTTCTATGTTCCCTCGATCCTGGGCGGATCCATCGCGATCGCGGTGCTGTGGCGCTATATGTTCGCGTCCGAGGGGCTGGTGAACATGATGCTGGCAGGCATCGGACTGGGGCCGGTCGACTGGTTCGGCGATCCGACCAACGCGCTTTTCACCATCACGCTGCTGCGCTGCTGGCAGTTCGGCTCGGCCATGGTGATCTTTTTGGCCGCGCTGCAGTCCATCGACAAATCGCTGTATGAGGCCGCGGCCATCGACGGGGCCAGCAAGACGAGGGTGTTCTTCGCGATCACGCTGCCGCTGCTGACGCCGGTGATCTTCTTCAACCTGATCATGCAGATGGTCCAGGCGTTCCAGGAGTTCAACGGCCC
Source organism: Paracoccus sp. KR1-242 (assembly GCF_049446195.1). Classification (NCBI taxonomy): domain Bacteria; kingdom Pseudomonadati; phylum Pseudomonadota; class Alphaproteobacteria; order Rhodobacterales; family Paracoccaceae; genus Paracoccus; species Paracoccus sp. KR1-242. The sequence continues at coordinate 214,393 of NZ_JBMSED010000009.1, read as the reverse complement.
CTATATCATCACGCAGGGCGGTCCGCTGAAATCGACCTATCTGCTGCCGCTGTATATCTACGAAGAGGCGTTCAAGAAGTTCAACATGGGCTACGCCTCTGCCATCGCCTGGGTGCTGTTCGGCATCATCATGGTCCTGACCCTGATCGCCTTCTGGTCGTCGAAAAAGTGGGTCTATTACGCCGGCGACAAAAGGAGCTGACCCATGGACGTCAATGCCATGCTGGATATGGACAGCTTCAACGAGGCCCAGGCCGCCCGTCGCGCCCGGCTTCGGCTGGTCTCGGCCACGATCCGCTATGTCCTGCTGTTCGCGGTCGGGCTGATGATGCTTTACCCGCTGATCTGGCTGGTCGGAGCCAGCTTCAAGACCAATTCCGAGATCTTCTCGGGCGCGGGTTTCCTGCCGCAAAACCCGACGCTCGACGGCTATGTGAAGGGTTGGCAGACCTCGACTCCGTATACCTTCGGCCGGTTCTTCTGGAACTCGTTCCTGATCATCCTGCCCAAGACCATCGGCACGGCGATCAGCTGCACGATGGCGGCCTATGCATTCGCGCGCTTTGACTTCCCGCTGAAGAAGCTGCTGTTCGCGACGGTGATCGGGACGCTTCTGCTGCCGAACGTGGTGACGCGCATCCCGCAATACATCCTGTTCCGCGACCTGGGCTGGCTGGACAGCTTCCTGCCGCTTTGGGTGCCCTCGGCGCTGGCGGGGGATGCGTTCTTCGTCTTCATGCTGGTGCAGTTCCTGCGCTCGCTGCCCTCGGACATGGAGGAGGCGGCGCGGGTCGACGGGGCCAACAGCCTGCAGACGCTGGTCTATATCGTGGTGCCGATGCTGGCCCCGGCGCTGATTTCGGTCTGCCTGTTCCAGTTCATGTGGACCATGAACGATTTCCTTGGGCCGCTGATCTATCTGTCCTCGGTGGACAAATATCCGGTCAGCCTCGCGCTGAAACTGTCAATCGATACAACTGAAGCCTTCGAATGGAACCGCATCCTGGCGATGTCGGTCCTGACCATCGCGCCCGCGCTGATCATCTTCTTCGCCGCGCAGCGCTATTTCATCGAGGGCATTTCCGCAGGGGGGGTTAAGGGCTGATGGCACGCGTCCAGCTTCGCAACGTCGAAAAAGTCTATGGCGGCACGGTCAAGGCCGTCCACGGCATCAACCTTGATATCGAGGACGGAGAGTTCATGGTTTTCGTCGGCCCCTCGGGCTGCGCGAAATCGACCACGTTGCGCATGATCGCCGGACTTGAGGATATCACCGGGGGCGAGGTCGTCATCGGCGGCCAGCGCGTCAACGACCTGCCGCCGGGCAAGCGCTCGATCGCGATGGTCTTCCAGAACTATGCGCTTTACCCGCATATGAAGGTGCGGGGGAACCTGGCCTTCGGGCTGAAGATCGCGGGCAAGTCGAAGCCTGAAATCGCAAGCGCGATCAACGATGTGGCCCGCATTCTTGAGATCGAGCCTTTGCTTGACCGGCTGCCCAAGCAACTGTCGGGTGGACAGGCGCAGCGAGTGGCGCTGGGGCGCGCCCTGATCAAGAAGCCGGGCGTTTTCCTGTTCGACGAGCCGCTGTCGAACCTTGACGCCAAGCTGCGCGCCTCGATGCGGGTCCGCATCACCGAGCTGCACCGGCGTCTGAAGGCCGAAGGGCTGTCCTCGACGGTGATCTATGTCACCCACGACCAGACCGAGGCGATGACGATGGGCGACCGCATCTGCGTCATGCAGGCGGGCCGCATCATGCAGGTCGCCACTCCGAAGGAGCTTTATGCCCACCCGGCGAACCTGTTCGTCGCGGGCTTCATCGGCAGCCCCGAGATGAACCTGCTGGAGGGTCAGCTTCAGGGTGGCGAATTCAGCATCGGTTCGCAGCGGCTGGCGCTGGCCGAGGACGTTCTGGCGCGGCTTGCAAGCCAGCCACGCGACGCGGTGCTGGGCATCCGTCCGCAGCATCTGGCACTGGACCCCGCGGGCTTTCGCGCGCGCCTGACCAACGCAGAGTTCATGGGACACGAGGTTTATCTTCATGCCGAGATGGAGGGGCAGAAGATCGTCGCCGTGGTCGGTGCTGGCGAATTCGAGCAACTGGGCCAAGCCGAGTTCATCGGCCTGAAGCCGGTTCCAGACCATATCCACATCTTCGACAAGGCCGATGGCAGCAACGTGTCGCTGCATCGCCGCAGGCTGGCCGCCTGAGACCGGGGCTACAGAGGAGGAAACACATGAAATCGAACCGCTTTGCGGGGGTGCTGGCCGGCACCGCCCTGGCAACGATCACGCTGGTTCAGGTCGCTTCGGCCGATGAACTGCGCATGTCTTGGTGGGGCGGCGACAGCCGCCATGTCGCGACGCAGAAGGCGCTTGAGGTCTGTGGCGCCAAGCATGGCCACGTCATCAAGGGCGAATTCACCGGCTTCGACGGCTATCTGGAAAAGCTGACCACCCAGATGGCTGGCGGGACCGAGGCCGATATCGTCCAGGTCAACTGGCCGTGGCTGCCGCTGTTCTCGCGCGATGGCACGGGCTTTGCCGACCTGCGCCAACTCAAGGGGCTGGACCTGACGCAATGGAGCGACGCGGATCTGGACTCGGCCTCGGTCAACGGCATTTTGCAGGGGATCTCGGTTTCGACCACCGGGCGCGCCTTCTTCTTCAACGAGACCACCTTCCAGAAGGCGGGCGTCGCCATTCCGACCAGCTGGCCCGAACTTGAGGCCGCGACGAAGACGATCAAGGAAAAGCTGGGCGACGATTACTATACCTTCAACGCGGTAAAAGAGACTGCACAGCTTCTTGTGACGCTGGCCGTGGTGCAGAAGACCGGAAAGGACATGGTCGATCCCAAGACCAACCGCGTCGCCTGGACACCCGAAGAACTGACCCAGGGCATCGCCTTCCTTGGCCATCTGGTCGAGATCGGCGCGCTGCGGTCGCAGAAGGAAGAGGCTTCGGACGGAAACGTGAACCTGTTCGAAAAGCCGGACTGGGCCGCTGGCAAGATCGCGGGATCCTATGAATGGGATTCGACCTATTCGAAATATGCCGACCCTCTGCAAGAGGGTCAGATCCTGAAGCCGGTGCCGATGCTGCATGTCGAGGGCGCGGTGACGGATGGCGTCTATCGCAAGCCGTCGATGCTGCTGTCGATCTCGAAGAACTCGAAACATCCCGAGGCCGCAGCGCAGATCCTGAACTGCCTGCTGAACGAACCGGAAGGGATCGACGCGCTGGGCACATCGCGGGGGCTGCCATCGTCCAAGGTCGCGGCCGAACGTCTGGCTGGGCAGGGTGAGCCGGAGGTACGCGCCGCGAACGAGATCGTGGTCGCGGCCTCGGGGCCGACAGTTTCGCCCTTCAACGAACATCCCGAGATCCGGGGCATCTTCATCGATACGCTCGAAGAATACGCCTATGGCCAGCTTGGCGCCGAAGATGCGGCCCAGCAGATCATCGACGGCGTGAACGACGTCCTGGCCGAATTCGACTGACGCATCCGCCCGCCGCGCCGTGTCGCGTGGCGGGCCTCTGAAAGGCAAGATCGTGAAACCCATCCCCCTCGCCGTGACGGCGCGGGCCGCTGCCTTGCGGCTTCCCGTCAGCGGTGCCTTGTATCATCTGCCCCGTCCGCTGGGCTGGTCCTTGATTGTGCCCGACGGTTCAGATCGCCGGGGCATCGCGGATGTCGCGATCCTGATGCTGGACAGGCTGGAGCCAGACACCCCTTACCGCCTGCGGGTCGCAGGGATGGACGAAATCGAATTTCGCACCCGCGTCTGTGCCGGGATGCATGTCGCGGCAGGCCTGGTCCCGGCGCGGGATCCGGGCGATCTGGATGCCGCGAGGGGAAACGCGTCGCGTCTTGTCGCCGCGATCGCCAATCTGCCGCGGGGCGGCACGCTGGTCGTGCCGCCGGGTGACTGGCTGGCGATGCCGGTCGCGCTTCGTTCGGACATGGTGCTGCACCTGTCACACGGGGCGGTCCTGCGCGCGCCGTCGGACCGGCGCGGCTGGCCGATCCTGCCTGCCCGCGACGGGCAGGGCAGGATGCTGGGAAGCTGGGAAGGACTGCCCGCCGCCTGCTTTGCCGCCCCGTTGCATGCGATCGGGGCCGAGCGCCTGGTGATCGAGGGGCCGGGCATGCTGGATGGCGGCGGTGCACAGGGCGACTGGTGGATATGGCCCAAGGGCACGCGGGACGGAGCGCGGCGCCCGCGCGGGCTGCATCTTGTCGATTGCTACGATGTCACGCTGCTGGGCTTTTCCATCCGCAATGCGCCAAGCTGGACCATCCACCCGCAGGGATGCAGCGATCTGGTCGCCGCCGGATTGCAGGTCGATGCCCCGCCGGACAGTCCGAACACCGATGGGTTCAACCCGGAAATGTGCCGCAACGTGCTGATCGCCGGCATTCGTTTTTCGGTTGGCGACGATTGCATCGCGGTCAAGGCGGGCAAGCGCGGACCCTTGGGCGAAGATGACCATCTACGGGAAACGCGCGGCATCCGCATCCGGCATTGCCTGATGCAGCGCGGGCATGGCGGGCTGGTGATCGGCTCGGAAATGTCGGGCGGCGTCCATGATGTCGCGATCGAGGATTGCGAGATGCGGGGAACCGATCGGGGGCTTCGCATCAAGACCCGCAGGGGACGGGGCGGCGCGGTGTCGGGCATCGCCATGCGCCGGGTGCGGATGGACGGCGTCGGGACCGCGATCTCGGTCAATGCGCATTACCATTGCGATGCCGACGGTCACGCGCATCGGGTGCAGGATCGCGCGCCCGCGCCCGTGGACGCGACCACGCCCCGTATCGACGGCATTCTGGTCGAGGACGTGACCATCCGCGACCTTGCCCATGCGGCCGGATGTTTCCTTGGACTGGCCGAGGCCCCGATCCGGAACATCCGGGTCCGGAACCTGCAGATCGAATCCCTTGATCCCGCGGCGCTGCCCGCGCTGCCCGACATGGCCGATCACATTCGTCCCATGCTTCACGAAACCCTGCTGGCCGAACAGGCCGATCTGGATTGCGACGATCCGGGCCTGATTTCGACCGCACCGATTACCCTGCAAGAGGTGACCCATGTCCCCGACTGAATATTTCGACGCCTTCTGCCAATCCTACCGTGCCTACAAGAAGGGGGCGTGGTGCTATGAGGATGGCTGCGTCTATCGCGGTCTGGACCTGCTGGCCGAGGCGACGGGGGACCGGCGCTGGCGCGGGCATCTTCACCGTCTGGCAGATGCGCAGATCGCGCCGGATGGTGCGCTTGCAGGATATCGGGTCGAGGAATTCAACATCGACAATATCCTGGCGGGGCGCGTGCTGATGCCCATGGCGCGCGAGACGGGGGATCCCCGCTACATGGCGGCGGCGCGGCGGCTGGTCGGGCAGCTGGACCGGCATCCGAGGATCGGCACCGGGAACTATTGGCACAAGCTGCGCTACCATCACCAGGTCTGGCTGGACGGCCTTTACATGGCGCTGCCCTTTCAGGTCGAATACGCGCTTGCAACCAACGAGCAGGCGCGGATCGCGGATGCCCTGTTGCAGTTCCGCACGGCGCTGGATCTGACCGAGACCGCCTCGGGGCTGCATGTCCACGGCTACGACGAAAGCCGCCAGCAGGCATGGGCCGACCCCACGACCGGCCAGTCCCCGGCCGTCTGGGCGCGTGCGATGGGCTGGCTGGCGATGGCGCTGGTCGACGTCCTGGCGATCCTGCCCCCGGGTGACGAGGTGACCGCGCTTCGCCAGCGCAGCTTGCGGATGCTGTTGAAGCTGGCCGATCTACAGGGTCGGAGCGGTCTTTGGCCGCAGGTGCTGGAGGCGCCGGGACTTGTCGGGAATTACGACGAAAGCTCGGCCTCGGCGATGCTGGCCTATGCCTTCCTGCGGGCGGCGCGGACGGGGCAGGCGCAGGGTGCGGATGCACTCCGCCTGCGCGCCGCGGGGCTTGCCGCCCTGCGCGGGCTTGAGACGGGGCGGTTGGTTGCCCATGACGGGGTTACGCGCCTTGAAGGCATCTGCCGGGTGGCCGGGCTGGGCGGGTTCGGCGGCGTCTATCGCGACGGAACGCCCGCCTATTACCTGACCGAAGAGGTGGTGGCCGATGATGCCAAGGGGGTCGGTCCGCTGATGATGGCCCATGCCGAAGGCGTGCTGCTTGCGAAATCGGTTGCCGAGACGGCCGAGACCCGGCAGGCATGACCACGGAACCGGAAATCACCAAGGAGCAAGCCATGACCCGACCCGAATATCCCGTCGCCCATCCTTCGGACGGGGTCGCCCGGCAGGTTCTGGCGGAAGATCCCGACCTGATGGTTGTGTCCTTCCGCTTTCAGGCCGGTGCCGTCGGCGCCTTGCATGACCATCCGCACACCCAATCGACCTATGTCGCCAGCGGCCGTTTCCGCTTTTTCCGCGGCGACGAGGTGCTTGAGCTGGGGCCGGGGGACAGCATCGTCATCGGCTCGGGCCTGCGTCATGGCTGCGAATGCATCGAGACGGGTGAGCTGATCGACTGCTTCACGCCGCGGCGCGACGATTTCCTGTGACCTGCCCGGGACCGCTCCGGTGGCGCGGTCCCTTTACGCGGGAATGATATGGGGCGCGGGCTGGTTGCTGAACCGGCCCCGCGCATCGATGATCAACCGCGCATGGTCGCGCAGCATCGCGTAATCCACATCGCTGTGATCGGTCAGGATCAGCACCGCGTCATACGAGGCGACGGTCTGGGGCGTAAGTTCGACCGAGGCGAGGTCAAAGGAATGTTCGCGCATGACCGGAAAGACCGGCACCTGACCATCCGCGTAATCGATATGCGCGCCCCAGTCGCGCAGCCGCTCCATCACCAGGACCGAGGGGCTTTCGCGCACGTCGTCCACGTCCCGCTTATAGGCGATGCCAAGGACCAGCAGCCGGGCGCGTGACATGACAAGGCCGCGCGCGTTCAGCGCATGCAGCGTCTTGCCGACGACATATTCGGGCATCGAGGCATTGACCTCTCCCGCAAGTTCGATGAACCGGGTGTGGATGCCGTATTCCCGCGCCTTCCACGTCAGGTAGAAGGGATCGACGGGGATGCAATGGCCACCGATGCCCGGTCCGGGATAGAAGGCCTTGAAACCGAAGGGTTTGGTTGCGGCGGCGTCGATCACCTCGAAGATGTCCAGCCCCATGCGCTGGGCGACGATCTTCAATTCGTTCACCAGCCCGATATTCACGGCGCGATAGATGTTCTCCAGCAGCTTGACCATTTCAGCCGCGCGGGACGAACTGACCGGAACCACCGTGTCGATGAAGGTCGAGTAAAGCGCCACGCCCGCGCGTTGCGAGGCTTCGTCATCCGCGCCAACGACCTTCGGGATGCGGCTGGTGTCGAAATCGGGATTGCCGGGATCTTCGCGTTCCGGCGAATAGGCAAGGAAGGCGTCCTGACCGGGGGTCAGCCCGGCCGCGACCAGCTGGGGTGCAAGCACTTCGGCGGTGGTGCCTGGCCAGGTCGTGCTTTCCAGGGCCAGAAGCTGGCCCGCGCGCAGATAAGGCCCAAGGGAATCCATCGTCGAAGTGACGAATTGCAGGTCGGGTTCGCGGTGCTTGTCCAGCGGCGTTGGCACGCAGATCAGCAGCGCGTCGCATTCTGCGGCGCGGCTGTAATCGCAGGTTGCCTCGAACCCGCGCGCGCGCATGGCGCGGATCGCGTCGGCGGGGATGTGGCGGATCGGGCTTTCCCCGGAATGAAGCTGGCGCACGCGCTCGGGCAGGATGTCGAAGCCAAGGACCGGCAGCCCGATCTCGGTGATGCGCATGGCCAGTGGAATGCCGACATATCCCAGCCCGACGATGCCGACGCGTGCCGTCCTGTCCGCGATCTTCTTCAGCAGTTCGTCAAGCATCGGGGCCTCGTTCGCAGCGTCGGACCCGACCTAGCACGGCACGCCTGACCGCACCATAGCGGCGACCGGCAGGCCGGGCGCCGGTGTCACAGGAAGCGCGCACTTTCCGCGTCTTGCAGCGGATAGACGATCAACCCGCTTTCGCGTCCACGCACCTGCACCATCTGCCCGGCCAGGTCGGCCCAGGGACGGTCCTGCGCCTGCATGACCTCTTGCGAGGCGACGATCGGGGCGTGCAGGTCCTTGGACACCCCTTCAAGCCGGCTGGCCACGTTGACCGTATCGCCGATCGCGGTTTCGCTGAGATTGCCGGAAAAACCCATGCTGCCGATGATGGCGGAACCGGCATGGATGCCGATGCCCACGTCGATGCGCACGCCCATATTCCTTATCAGCTCCTCATTCAGGGCGCCGACATTGCGCCGGATCTGGGCGGCGCTGCGCAGCGCCGACTGGCTGGCGACGTTCAGGTCGGTGTCGATCCCGAAGACGGCCATCGCCCCGTCGCCGATGAACTTGTCGACCCTGCCGCCATTCGCCGCGACGGCGTTGCCGACAATGTCGAAATACAGGTTCAGCAGAAAGACCACGTCATAGGGCAGATGCCGCTCGCTCAGCGTGGTGAAGCTGCGCAGGTCGCAGAACAGGACCGCGATTTCATGTTCGCGGGGCGGCATGGCCTGCCCTTCGGCGGCATGGGTCCGGGGCGGCTCGACCAGGCGTGCGACGGTGACGGCGGCGCGGGGGCGCAGCTGGCAGGCCAGTCGCACATCCGGCCCGGCCTGGATCCGCGCCAGCGTCGCGGCCTCAAGCGGGCTGGGCAGCGGCAGGGGCTCGTCGCTGGCCATGATCCGCACCCTGCAGGTCGAACAGCGCCCGTTTCCACCGCAGACCGAATAATGCGCGATGCCATTCGCCCAGCTTGCCTCAAGGATCGACATGCCGGGATTGGCGCGCGCCTGTTCGCCGCCCAGATAGCTGATCTCGATCTGGCCCGACCGTCCCAGGAACGCGCGCAGCTGGCGCAGGATCAGGACCATCGCGATCAGCAGGATCCATCCCGTTCGCAGCCCGGTCGAGATCATCGCGATCCGGTTCGAGCCAAGATAGGCCTCGGGCAAGGGGGGCAGAGGGGGATGCATCGACATTTCTTCTCGCGCGATGCGGTCCACCGTCTCGACCCCCGCCACGCCATAGCCGATCAGCGCCAGCACCGGCAGCAGGACCGCCGCGGCGACGATACCGGTGCGGATGCGCCGGAAGCCGGGATTGGTCGCCAGCACGCGCCCAAGACCATAGCAGCCGTGAACCCAGACGATCACCAGTGCCACGGATTGCTGGATCGACATGATCGGGTTGTCGTGCCACTGCGCTGTCAGCACCATCCGGTAGCTGGGTTCAAGCCCGCGCAGCGGTTCCTGCAGGCGCATCGCCATCGCGTGGTCGATCAGCAGATAAGGGATCAGCAGGCCCAGGATCAGAAGGATCAACTCGCCCAGCGGCATCTGCAGCGTTCGCCGCGAATACAGCGTCCAAAGCGACAGCCCGGCATGGATCAGGCAAGAGCCATAGAACAGCACCGTGCCCGGCAGCGTGCGCCACGGCATGGCCAGCCATTGTCGCGCATCCTCGGCCAGCGGAATCGAGGCGATGAGCAGCGAATGGTTCGTCAGGTGCATGATGACGAAGCACAGGATCACGCTGCCCGAGATCTGCCGCGCCAGAAGCATGGCCGGACCGCTGCGTCCCGGAAAGGCACCGCCCGCGCCATCGGGGGAAACCGCGCTCATGATCGCACCATCCGGCAGGGCCGTCGCGCTGCAGGGGCGGCGCGGCGGGAACGGGCAGCAAGCCGAGATGGCATCACGCTTTGCCGGTCCTTTCCGGATCGGGGGAAGCGAGTGCCCTGGCCGCGATAAGCTGTTCGGTCGTCCATGCCAGACGCTCCGCCAGCACGCGCATCATGTGCACGCATATGCTGCTGTCTTCCGAAAGGATCTTCAGGAAATACTTTGGTTCAATTGAAAGCACGTCAAGGTTCTCGGCGGCGCGCACGGTGGCCGTGCGGCTGCCGCCGCAAAGCAGGGCGATTTCGCCGATGATGTCGCCGACGCCAAGCTCGGCCACCTTGATCGCGCGCCCGTCGTCATCCGACAGCACATCGACCCGGCCAGCGATGATGATATAGGCCGTATCGGCATCGTCGCCCTTGCGAAACAGCACTTCGCCCTTGTCAAAATGCACCCGATGGGACGCGAAGGCCAGTTTCTTCAACCGCCCGATCTCGATGCAGGAGAACAGCGGTGCCTGTCGCAGCGCGTTCACTTCGTCACTCAGCGCCATCTCGGGCCTCATGTAAACACCATCGTGCTGTCCGACTTCTGCGCCGCTTTCAGATCGCAGAAGCTTCCGTCGAACTCGACGCTGCCGCGGTCGAAGATGATGACGCGCTGGAACAGGTGGGCCATGCGCGTGTTCGACAGCACCCAGATCACCGCCGGCTTTTCCTCGTGGCGTTGCAGGGCTTGCAGGGTCGCCCCAACGATAGCCTCGTGCTGGCGAGGGTCAACCGCGGAAAGCGCCTTGTTCAGCACATAATACTCGGATTGCCGGATCAGCGCGCGCGCCAGGCTCAGCCTTTGACGCTGCGCAAGGTTCAGGCGGCGCCCGGAAATGCCAACGTCCTCTCCCAGGCCAAGGCGCAGGATGTCCTGCGAGACGCCCGCCTGGCGCAGGTATCCCACGATCAGGTCGAACAGCTTGCGCTGCGTCTCGGGGTTGTTGCGGGCAAGCTTGCCGAACAGGATGTTCTCGATCACGCGGGCGGCGTCGTTATAGGTGTCGGGCTGATAGGGGGTGATCAGCGCGCGCAGTTCCTTTGGCAGCGCCTCGGCCAGCATGGCGCGGGCCTTGACCACCTTGTCGCTCAGCGCGTCGCTGAGCAGGCCCAGCCGCATCTGCACCTCATTATAGGACAGGCTCAGCGTCAGCATCCGGAACCGGTCGTCGGGCTTTGCATCCACCAGCCTGCCGCGATGGGTGCGGGCGACGAGCTGGCGCAGTTCGGGGATGTCCTGCGGGTTCAGGAAGGGCATCTGCGCGAAAAGCGTTTCGTCCTCGCCCTCGTCGCCGACCAGTTCCAGAATGTTCTCGGCCATTTCGTGGCCAAGGTCGAACAGATCGCCTGCCAGCCCAAGATCGTCCCCGATCTTGCGGGCAGCGTCGCTGCGCAGGATGGTCGTGCCCGCATCGGGCGAGGCAAGCTCGCCGAACAGCAGGTTCTCGCCCAGACTGGCGCGCGAGTTGTAGCGCTGGGTATCGAAATGCTCGATCGGGATCTTGGCGGCCCCGCTGGCCTGATCCGCACGCAAGCGGTGGCGCAGGCTGACGATGACGGATTTCAGATGCTCGTGCTCTCCCGGTGCCAGCCGGGCGCGCAGGCCCATGCCCATGACATCCGGCGCAAGCCCGGTCGTCTCAAGCGCGGAGACGATGGCCGCGTCAAGATCGCGCGCCCCGTCGGCCGTGGGGGGGACCAGCGCCCGATCGATCCAGTCCGCATCCACCGGGAATTCGGCATTGCCCGAGGCGCGAGCTTCGGTCAGTTCCCAGCGAGCCCGCCGGGCGGCCAGCGCATCCGTTGCCTCGGGGACGGAATAGGGCGCGTGGCGCAGGCCATAAAGCAGGTTGTCGTAAAGGCTGCCCTGAAAGAAGTAATCCTGCTGCGTGATATAGGTGATGCGGCGGCCCAGCAGGTATTCGGGCATGTCCTCGATCGGCTCGCCCGCGACGGTCATGCGGCCGCTGGTCGGCCAGACCGCGCGGCCCATGACGGCCGCCATCACCTCGGCCCCCGAGCCGGTATTGTCGATCATTGCTACCGTCTCGCCATGCGCAAAGGACAGCGACACCCGGTCCAGCAGCTTTTCGCCAGCGCCGTCCTCCTGCACCTCAAGCGCCGAGGCGGTCAGCGGGGCTCCAAGCGCCCCCGTTTCCAGGCTGAGGCAATGCAGGCGCTCGTCGATCAGCATGGGGGCACGGAACTGCTCGACCACGGTTTCGCATTTCACGCGCACATCCTGACGGGCCTGGTCCCAGTCGATCAGCTCTTTCAGGGGGCCGGGCAAGTCCTTGTAGGCGTTGATGACGGCGACAAGCTGGCCCACATCCAGCTCTCCCTTGATCGTCAGGTAGCCACCGAACGAATAGAAGACGAAGGGCGTGATCTGTGCCAGGAAGTTGTTCAGGAACTTGACCATGAACTTCCACTGATACAGGTCGTAGCGGATCTTGAAGATCCGGCCCAGCCGGGCGCTGATATCGGCGCGTTCGTAATTGGTCGTGTCCATCGCGTGGATGGTCGAGATCCCGTCCATCAGCTCGCCGATGCGGCCCGAAAGCTCGCGCGCGGTCAATTGCCGCTGGCGTCCCAACTCGATCAGGCGGCGGCGCATGCGGGGAATGATCGCGACCTGGATGCCGGCGATGAAACCCGCGACCGCGCCCAGCCACAGGTTCTGCACGCAGATGAAGATCATCGCCATCAGCGCCTGCCCGGTCAGCATCACCGGCTGCACAAAGGCGTCGCCGGTAAAGCCGCCCAGCGGCTCGACCTCGTCCTTGATCATGCTGGCGGCTTCGGCGGGCTTGATGCGTCGGAACTGCTGGGGCGGAAAGCGCAGGATGCGATCGACCAGCTGATAACGCACCCGGCGCAGCAGGCGTTCGCCCATGCGGCCCTTGAAGGTGTTGATGTAATACTTGAAGAGCCCGTTGATGATGACCAGCGACAGGAAGGTGAAGCTTAGCGCCATCAGCATCGGCATCCGCTCCAGCGGTACGCCTTCGAAAAGCACCACCTGGCCGAAGACCGGCAAGTCAGGGGCGATGCGCATGAAGATCTGGGTCGAGGTGGCGGTTTCGAACCCCTGGCCCTGGATGGGGCCGTTGACGATCTGCTTGGGCAGGTCAAACGAGATGTAATAGGGAATCATCGAGATGACGACGATGAACAGAATCCAGATCTGCGAACGTCGCGTATAGGTCCAGATGAACCGGGTGAGACCTTGTTCCATCGCTATTCCTGCCTGGCGCCCGGTCGCGACGCTGCCGGGACGGCGTCACGAGGGGTCGTTTCGGATCGTTGGCGATTGCGTCCGACGATTGCAAGTGCTTGTGTCGCATGGCTCCTTCGCCGTCCACCCGTTCCCAGCCCGACATGGCCCGACCAGATGAGGATTGCCCTTTACGCCCCGCTGAAATCCCCGGATCATCCGGTTCCTTCCGGGGACCGGACGATGGCGCGCCTGCTGATGCGCGCCTTGGCACTTGCGGGCCACGAAGTGCGGCTGGCATCGGATCTGCGGGTGTTCCTGAAGGCGCCGGATCACGGACTTCTGACCGACGCGCGCAGCGCTGCCGCGGCCGAAATCACGCGGATCGACCGGCTTTGGCGGATGCAGGGCGCGCCGGACCTGTGGCTGTGCTATCACCCCTATTACAAATCCCCCGACCTGATCGGGCCGGTGCTTTGCCGCTGCTTCGGGGTTGCCCATGCCACGGTCGAGGCGTCGTGGTCGCGCCGGCGCAATTTTGGCGACTGGGCCGTGGCGCAGTCCGAGGTCGCGGGGATACTGAAATCCGCTGCGGCGAACGTCTCGCTGACTGCACGGGATGCGGCGGGGCTTGAGGCGCTGGGCGTCGGTGTCCGTCGCCTGCCGCCCTTTATCGATGTCGCGCCCTTCATGGCCGCGCCCCGGCCGGTTGCGGGCCATCTTGTCACCGCAGCCATGATGCGTCCGGGGGATAAGTTGTCCAGCTATTGCGCGCTGGCGCGGGCACTGGGCAGGGTGCCCGGCGACTGGCGGCTGTCGATCGCCGGGGATGGCCCGGCACGCCCCGAGGTTGAAGCAGCCTTCGCGTATCTTGGTCCCCGCGTCGTCTTTCATGGCCAGCTGGACCAGCCGCAACTTGCGGCGCTTCTGGCGCAGGGGTCGCTTTACCTGTGGCCGGGGCATGGCGAGGCCTTTGGCCTTGCCGCGCTTGAGGCGCAGGCGGCTGGTCTGCCGGTCATCAGTGAAAATACCGCTGGTGTTCCCGAGGTGGTGCAGGACGGCGAAACCGGACTGCTGACGCCCGAAGGCGACGTGTCGGCCTATGCCGCTGCGGTGACCGGACTGCTGGCAGATCCTGCCCGCCGCGAGCGGATGGCCGTGGCGGCGCGGCGCTTTGCGCAAGGCGAGCGCAGCCTTGAGCGTGCGGCCGTCCTTCTCGACTCGATCCTTGAAAAGGTGCAGCGATGATCCAGGTATTTCGCCGCGCCCTTGCCGCCGCCTCCGATCAGGGCCGGGTCCTGCGCTTCTGGCTGCGCGACGATGACGCCACCCGGCCCGGACCAAGGCTTGAGCGGCTGATCTCGCTCTGCGAGCGGCATGGGGTTCCCCCGACGCTGGCGGTGGTGCCGGCGGGGCTTGACCCGGCTCTGGGAGGGCTGCTGACGGGGGATGCGCGCGTCGCCCTGCATGGCTGGTCGCACCGGAACCATGCCGGTCCCCGAGAAAAGAAGCAGGAGCTTGGCCCCCATCGTCCCGCGGCCGAGGTGCTGGCGGAACTGGCAGAGGGCAGGGACCTGCTGGGCCGGGTCTTTCCGGGCCGGGTGCTGGACCTGCTTGTGCCGCCGTGGAACCGCATTGCACCCGCCGTGGCCGAGGGGCTGCCGGGCATCGGTATCCGCGCCCTTTCCGCCTATGGCAGGATCAACGCACGGGCGCTGCCGGTCCTGAATGCCGATATCGACCCGATCGACTGGCGTGCGCGGCGCAGTCTGCGTGATCCCGCGCTCTTGTGGCAGAAGCTGGCACTTCGGGCGCAGATCGACCGTCCCATCGGCATCCTGACCCATCACCTGGATCACGACGAAGCGGTGTGGCAGTTTCTTGACCTGCTGATGGGGATGACCGCGGGACCACATTGCCGCTGGATCACCCCCGAGGAGATGATGCCCGACTTGCTCTCCAAAGGCGTTACCAGCTTTTCCAGTCGATCAGCAGACCGGATCGGTCCCTGAACCTTTGAAGTTCGGCCATGGGTGCGCGGCGGGGCAGATGCCCGGCCAGAATGTCATGCGCGGCCATCGACGCGGGGCAAAGCCGGGCGAACAGCGTGAAGATCAGCGGACCCGTCACCCACCACGCAGGCGCGCGGGGCAAGGCCGCCACGGCATCGGGCAGGGTGCGGATCAACGCGCGCAACGCTGGATGGGCCTGCGGAGTCGAGATCAGCGCATTCGTCAGCAGGACCGGCCCGCGCCCGGTGACGCGGGGCGTATCCTCGGCCAGAGAGGACAGGCCGCAGGGGGGCAGGAAGTGATCGAAATCCATGTCATCGCGCGCGGGATAGAAATCTGCATCCAGATAGATGCCCCCTTGGGCATCAAGCACCAGATAGCGGGCGACATCGACGGCACCGGGGTAATCCCCCTCGGCCAGCATTCGGCGATAGACCGGATGGTCGGTGGCGCCGATCCGCTCCAGCGCCGCTTCGTCCCACAGGCAATAGGCGCGCCCCTGTCGTGCACACCATGCCTGCCAGGCGACCAGCGACGGGGGGCGGGGCAGGGAGCCGATCCAGATCTGGTGCAGGATGCGGGGAACGGGTGCCAGGGCCATCTCTGCCGCCTGTCTGCGTTCCATCGGGTCAAGCACCGCCATTGGCAGAAGCGCGTCAAGCGCCGGTCCCTGGCTTGCCTGCCAGCCCAGCTTGTCGATCAGGCGACCCTCGGCCCGTGCAAGGTGCAGAAGTGCCGCATGAAGGCGCCGGGGCAGGCCGGCAAGTGTAAGGGGACCCATGGGTGCATCACCCGTTACAGTCGGTTCTGCCTCAAGCAGCTGGGCCAGGGTGCGCGCATCGTCGAACCGGCCGGTACGGGTCAGCTGCGCCAGCACTTCAAGCTGCGCGTCGAACCAGTGCTTGTCCCTGCCTTCCGCCATGATCCGGATGCCTTTCTGATGTCCCGCGCCATCCCTCGACGGCGCGCATCACGAACCGGCATGGACAGACCCCGGATGCTTGACTAGCATTCCCGCCAAGGATTTACAGCCGAGAACGGCCCGGCCCAGATGACCCAAAGCCGAGATCTATTGCGCATCGAGAACCTCAACGTGGGGTTCTCGTTCTATGGGGGCCGGATCGACGCCGTGCGCGGCGCTTCGCTGCGTGTGCTGCCGGGACGGATCACGACACTGGTGGGGCAGTCAGGCTCGGGCAAATCGGTGATTGGCCGCGCGATCATGGGGCTGCATCCGACCCATGCCGAAACTTCGGGACGCAT
Organism: Paracoccus sp. KR1-242; assembly: GCF_049446195.1. Classification (NCBI taxonomy): domain Bacteria; kingdom Pseudomonadati; phylum Pseudomonadota; class Alphaproteobacteria; order Rhodobacterales; family Paracoccaceae; genus Paracoccus; species Paracoccus sp. KR1-242. Next base: position 198,150 of record NZ_JBMSED010000009.1, on the reverse strand, counting down.
CCTGTTCGACGATCCGCATCTTCAGGACCATGGGGTGGTCGACCTGGCGACGCTGCCGCCCGATGGTACCCGGATGCGGGCCATCCGGGGAAACCGCATCGGGATGATCTTTCAGGAACCGATGAGTTCCTTTTCCCCCGTCCACACCATCGGCAACCAGATCGACGAGGCGCTGCGCATCCATTCCGTCCTGTCCCCGCGCGAGCGCGCCGAACGGATCGAGCAGATGCTGGCGGATGTCGGCTTCTCGCATCCTCGGCAGGTCGTGGGACGCTATCCCTTCGAGATGTCGGGGGGGATGCGCCAAAGGGCGATGGTCGCGCAGGCGCTGATCTGCGATCCGGCCCTGCTGATCGCCGACGAACCGACGACCGCACTGGACGTGACCATTCAGGGGCAGCTTCTGAACCTGCTGCGCAAACTGCAGGAACAAAGGGGCATGGCGATCCTGCTGATTACCCATGACCTTGGCGTGGTGGCGAACCTCGCCGACGAGGTGGTGGTGATGTATCGCGGAGAGGTCGTGGAATCTGGTCCGACCGAGCCGATCTTCCGCCGTCCCAGCCATCCCTATCTGCAAGCGCTGATGCAGGCGGTTCCGCATTTCGACATGGCGCCGGGGGAAAGGCTGCGACCGCTGGTGCCGGTCAAGGTCGACGGTTCGGCGCTGGGCGTAGCGCGCCCCAAGCAAGGGGATGGACCCCTGCTTGAGGTCAGCGGCCTGACCAAGTCGTTTCGACCCCGCGATGGCGGGATGTTCCGCACGCCCCCTCCGGTCCGCGTGGTGTCGGATGTGGGCTTCACAATCCGGCGCGGGCGCACTCTGGGGCTGGTCGGCGAATCCGGGTCGGGCAAGACCACGGTGGGCAAGCTGATCGTCCGCGCCATCACTCCGGATGCGGGGCAAGTGCTGCTGGACGGACAGGACATGCTGGCCGCCAAGGGGGATGAGTTGATGGCGCTGCGGCGCCGTGTGCAGATGGTTTTTCAGGATCCGGTCTCATCCCTTTCGCCGCATATGACGATCGGCAACATCCTGACCGAACCGCTGGAGGTGCATGGTGTCGGCGACCGCGCCAGCCGCCGCGACCTGGCCCGCGACCTGATCCGTGCCGTCGGCCTGCCCGAGCGCGATCTTGCGCGCTATCCGCACAGCTTCTCGGGCGGGCAGCGCCAAAGGATCGGTATCGCCCGCGCACTGGCGCTGGGCCCCGAACTGATTGTCTGCGACGAGGCGACTTCGGCGCTGGATGTTTCTGTCCAGGCGCAGGTGCTGAACCTGCTCAAGGATCTGCAGCGCGACCTGGGGCTGACCTATCTGTTCATCTCGCATAACCTTGCGGTCGTGAACTACATGTCCGACGACGTGGCGGTGATGCAGGCCGGCCGGATTGTCGAGATCGGCCCGCGCGAGATCATCATGAAGAATCCCGTCCATCCTTATACCCGCGCGCTGCTGGCGGCGGTGCCTTATCCCGACCTGGACCGGCCGCTGGATTTTGCGGCGCTGGGCGCCAACGCCAAGCCCTCGGGCTGGGCACCCGCATTCCACGGACCGGCGCTTGAGCCGATGGACCTGGGATCGGGCCATCTGGTGTTGGTGCGCCCGGACGCGTCGCGGGCGGAGATCATGGCATGACCCGCCTGTCGCGCCGCGAAGCGCTGGCCCTGCTGGCGGCGGGTGCGACCGTGCCCGGCGCGTTGCGGGCCGAGCCGCAGATTTTTCGCGGCCCTCCCTCGCTTCACGCCCGCATTCTGTCGGGCGAGCTGCCCCCGGTCGGGCACCGGCTGCCGATGATCCCCCGCGTCATCCGCCTTGAGGGAGAGGAAAGCGCCCCCGGCCGCTATGGCGGTCGCCTGCGCATGCTGATCGGCGGCGCGCGCGACATCAGGCACGTCCCTGTGATGAGCTATTCGCGGCTGGTGGGCTATGATCGGAACTTCATCATCCAGCCGGATATTCTGGAACGCTTTCACGTCGCGAACGAGCGTATCTTTACCTTCCGCCTGCGGCGTGGGCACCGCTGGTCGGATGGCAGCCCCCTGACGGCCGAGGATTTCCGTTTCGCATGGGAAGATATCGCCCTTCATCCCGAAATGTCGCGCAGCGGTCCCCCGGCCGAGATGCGCGCCGCCGGGGATCCGCCGCGTTTCGAGGTGCTGGACGACCTGACGGTGCGCTATTCCTGGGACAGCCCGAACCCGGCCTTCCTGTCGCGGCTGGCGGCGCCGGTTCCGCCGCGACTGGTGTTGCCGGCGGCCTATCTGCGCCAGTTCCACGCGGATTATCAGACACCCGAGGAACTCAAGCGCCATGTCATCGCCGAACGTGTCGATGACTGGGTGGCCTTGATGCAGAAGATGTCGCGCCAGAACCGCCCCGAGAACCCGGCATTGCCGACGCTTGAGGCATGGATGCCGATGACCGTGCCGCCCGCCGACCAGTTCGTGTTCGACCGCAATCCTTATTTTCACCGCGTCGACCACACCGGGCAGCAATTGCCCTATGTCGACCGGTTGGAGCTGAACGTCAGCTCCTCGGACCTGATTCCGGCCAAGACGGGCGCGGGAGATTCCGATCTTCAGATGCTGGGCCTTGATTTTGCGGATTACACCTATCTCAAGCAGGCCGAGAAGCGGTTCCCGATCCGGCTGGACCTGTGGAAGCGGATCCAGGGCTCGCGCATGGCGCTGGTTCCGAACCTGAACTGCCGCGACCTGCCGTGGCGCGACGCGATGCGCGACCTGCGCTTTCGCCGCGCGCTGTCACTGGGCGTCGACCGGCACGAAATCAACATGGTCGTTTTTTTCGGGCTGGCGGCGGAAGGGGCGAATACCGTCCTGCCCGAAAGCCCGTTCTTTCGCCCCGAGCTTGCGACGCTTTGGGCCACGCATGATCCCGATCAGGCCAACCGCCTGCTGGACGAGGCGGGCTTCGTGCGTGAGGGCCGGGGCCTGCGCCGCCTGTCGGACGGGCGGCCGATGCAGCTGATCGTCGAAACCACCGGCGAAAGCAGCCTGCAGACCGACCTGCTTCAACTGATCGACGGCCATTGGCGCGAGATCGGGATCCAGCTGATCCCTCGTGTCAGCCAGCGTGACCTGTTCCGCAGCCGGGTCATGGCCGGGCAGGTGGTCATGGCCGCGTGGGAGGGGCTGGACAACGGCATCCCGAATGCCGACACGCCGCCCACGGCCTTTGCCCCGGTCTCGGACGACCAGATACAATGGCCGCTGTGGAGCGTCCATCACCTCTCGGGCGGTACTGCGGGCGAGGCGCCGGACCTGCCTGCCGCGCAGGAATTGCTGGCGCTCTACAAGGAATGGCAATCCAGCGCCGAGGTCTTTCGCCGAGAAGATGTCTGGCGGCGGATCCTGGAGCTGTGGGGCGAACAGGTCTTTACCATCGGCACGGTCAACCAGACCCTGCAACCGGTGGTGCGCCGCGCCGATCTGCGCAACATGCCGCAGAAGGCTCTGTATGGCTATGACCCGACTGCGTATCTGGGGATCTACATGCCCGATACATTCTGGCTGGAGAATGAGCCGCGGGAGGGTACGGCATGATCCGCTATCTGATCTGGCGCGTCGCGGTGATGGTCCCGACGCTGGTGCTGATCTCGATGCTGGTCTTTACCATCATCGAGCTGCCCCCCGGCGACTATTTCGAAAGCTATGTGCAGGAACTGCGCGCCATGGGCGAGGAAGCGGACCTGCAGGAGATCGAGGATCTGAAGGCCCGTTACGGCTTCGATCAGCCGATGCCTGTCCGTTACCTGCACTGGGTCACGGGAATGTTGCACGGCGATTTCGGCTATTCCTTCGAATACCGGATGCCGGTCAGCGAGGTGGTGGCCAGCCGCATGTGGCTGACGGTGCTGGTCTCGATGGTGACGATCATCGTGACCTGGGTGATTGCCTTTCCGATCGGCATCTATTCGGCGACGCATCAATACAGCTGGGGCGATTACGGCCTGACCTTCCTAGGCCTGCTGGGTATCGCCATTCCGAATTTCATGCTGGCGCTGATCCTGATGTATTTCGCCAATGTCTGGTTCGGCGTGTCGATCGGCCACCTGATGGACCGAGAATTCGTGAACCAGCCGATGAGCTGGGAAAAGGCGCGCTCGATCATGTCGCATCTTTGGATCCCGGTGCTGATCATCGGGACGGCGGGCACCGCGGGGATGGCGCGGCGGTTGCGCGCGAACCTGCTGGACGAGCTGGGCAAGCAGTATGTCGTCACCGCCCGCGCCAAGGGTCTGCATCCCTTTCGCGTGCTGGTCAAATACCCGCTGCGACTGGCGCTGAACTTCTTCATCTCGGATATCGGCTCGATCCTGCCCGCCATCGTCTCGGGGGCCGAGATCACGGCGATCGTGCTGTCGCTGGAAACCACGGGGCCGCTGCTGATCCGGGCGCTGCAATCGCAGGACATGTATCTGGCGGGGTCGTTCCTGATGTTCCTGGCCTTCCTGACCGTCATCGGCGTCCTCGTCTCGGATATCGCGCTGGCGATCCTTGATCCGCGCATCAGGCTGGCCGGAGGGGCGACCAAGTGATCGGACTTCCCCCACCCGGCGCGCCCCTGCCGCACAGCGTTTCGCAGGCGCCATTCGACCCCGTCGCCGATCAGGCGGCCGAAGGCGGCAAGCTGGCCGAGGCCTCGCAATTGCGGATCATGTGGTGGAAGTTCCGGCGGCACCGGATCGCGCTGCTATCGGCGGTGTTTCTGGTCCTGATCTATCTGTCTGCGATCTTTGCCGAGTTTCTCGCGCCTTACGGCTTGCACAGCCGAGACACCGCCAACATCTATGCGCCGCCCCAGCGCGTCCACCTGTTCCACGAGGGCAGCTTCGTCGGCCCCTTCGTCTATGGCCGCAGCATGACGCTGGACATGGAAAACCTGCGCCGGGTCTATACCGAGGATCGCAGCAACCCGCAGAAGCTGCGCTTTTTCTGCCGGGGCGACGAGTACCTGCTGATGGGGCTGGTTCCGGGCCAGCGGCATCTGGTCTGCCCGCCCGAAAACGGAACCGTGTTCCTGCTCGGCACCGACCGGTTGGGTCGCGACATCCTGTCACGGATCATCCACGGCGCGCGGATCTCGCTGACCATCGGCATTCTGGGCGTCGCGATGAGCTTCGTGCTGGGCATCGTGATCGGCGGGCTTGCGGGCTATTACGGCGGCTGGATCGACGCCATCGTCCAGCGCATGATCGAGGTGCTGCAATCCATCCCCTCGATCCCGCTTTGGATGGCGCTGGCCGCGATCATGCCGGTGACCTGGAGCCCGCTGCTGGTCTATGCCGGGATCACCGTGATCCTGGGAATGCTGGACTGGACCGGCCTTGCCCGCGCCGTCAGATCGAAGCTGCTGGCGCTGCGCGAGGAAGACTATGTCCAGGCCGCGCAGATCCTTGGCGCCAGTCCTGGCCGCATCATCGGGCGGCACCTTGTGCCGGGCTTCATGTCGCACCTGGTCGCTTCGGCCACGCTGACCATTCCGGGAATGATCCTGGGCGAGACCGCGCTGAGCTTTCTTGGCCTTGGCCTGCGCCCCCCCATCACCAGTTGGGGCATCCTTCTGACCGAGGCGCGCAGCGTCAACACGCTGGCGCTGTATCCCTGGCTTCTGTTCCCCGTGATCCCCGTCACGCTTGTCATTCTCGCCTTCAACTTCCTGGGTGACGGATTGCGTGACGCCGCCGACCCCCTGCGCTAAGAGAGCCTCATGACCACTCGCCTCAGGGACGCGCGCGTCCTGCTTTACAGCCACGACACATTTGGACTGGGCCATCTGCGCCGCTGCCGCGCCATCGCGAATGCGCTGGTCGAGGCGTATAGCGGGCTGCAGGTGCTGATCATCTCGGGCGCGCCGATCGCGGGGGCTTTCGACTATCGCGCCCGCGTCGACTTCGTGAAGATCCCCAGCGTCATCAAGCTGCGGAACGGGGAATATACCTCGCTGGCCGAGCATGTGGACCTGTCCGACACGCTGAAGATGCGCCGTGCGATGATCCTGGAAACCGCACGCAGCTTTCGACCCGATGTCTTCATCGTCGACAAGGAGCCGATGGGCCTGCATGGCGAGGTCGAAGAGACCCTGGCCTGGCTCAAGGACGAAGGTTGCAGGCTGGTGCTTGGCCTGCGCGAGGTCATGGACGCGCCCCAGCTTCTGGCGGCCGAGTGGAAGCGCAAGAACCTGATCCCGCGCATCTGCAAGTATTTCGACGATATCTGGGTCTATGGCCCGCGCGGCTTTCACGATCCGCTGGCCGGGGTGGTCGTGCCTGCCGAGTTGCGCGAGCGGATGCGCTATGTCGGCTTTCTCAAGCGGCGGTCGCGGGGGGCGGTTCCGCGGGCGGCGAAGCAGCCCTATGTTCTGGTGACGCCCGGCGGGGGCGGCGACGGGGCCGATCTGGTCCGCGACGTGATCCGGGCCTATCGCCATCATCCCGATTTGCCGCAGCGGGCGCTGATCGTCCTTGGGCCCTATATGCCGGCGGAACAGCGCAGCGAGTTTCGCGATGCGGCCGCCGAGATCCCGACGATCGAGATCATGGATTTCTCGCCGCGGATGGAAGATCTGATGGCCCATGCCGAGGCCGTGGTCTGCATGAGCGGCTATAACACCTGGTGCGAAGTCCTGTCCTTCGACAAGCCGACGCTGATGGTCCCGCGCACCGAACCCCGAGAGGAACAGCTGATCCGCGCCTGCCGCGCCAGCGAGCTGAACGCCGCGACCATGCTGCTGCCGGAAGAGGCGGCGGACCATGTGCAAATGGCGGGAAAGATCCGGGCGCTGTCGACGCAACTGCCGCCCTCGGTCGGTTATCCGCATCCTGATCTGGACGGGTTGCCGAACATCATCCGCATCGTCGGTGAATGGCTGCGGCCCAAGCGGGTCTCCGAGGCGCTCGCGATCTGATGAGCCGGGGAAAGATAGTCGTTCTGCTGAAAGGCTATCCACGCCTTTCGGAAACCTTCATTGCGCAGGAACTGCGTGGGCTGGAAAAGGCCGGGATGCAGCTTCGGCTGGTCTCGATGCGGCATCCGACCGATACCCGCCGTCATCCGATCCATGATGAGATCGAGGCGCCGGTGACATACCTGCCCGAATACCTGCATCACGAACCGCTGCGTGTGCTGCGCGGGATAGCCCGCGTCGCGGGTCGACGCGGCTTCTGGCAGGCGGGGCGACGATTTCTTGCGGACCTCGTCCGTGATCCCAGCCGCAACCGCATCCGCCGCTTTGGGCAGGCCGCTGTGCTGGCGGCGGAATGGCCCGCCGATGCGGAATGGCTGCATGTGCATTTCCTGCACACCCCCGCCTCGGTCGGCAGCTATGCCAGCAGGATCATCGGGACGGGCTGGACGGTCTCGGCCCATGCCAAGGACATCTGGACTTCGCCCGACTGGGATCTGAGCGCCAAGCTGGGCCATGCGGAGTGGTGCGTGACCTGCACGCGCTCGGGGTGGGAGCATCTGCGTTCCCTGGCCCCGGACCCGGCGCGCGTGCATCTCAGCTATCACGGGCTGGATCTTGCGCGTTTCGGCGCGACGGACCGGGCGCATTCGGACCGCGACGGCAGCGATCCCACCGACCCCGTCCGGCTGGTCAGCGTCGGGCGACTGGTGCCAAAAAAGGGATATGACATTCTGATGCGGGCGCTTGCCCAACTGCCCCCCGATCTTGCCTGGCGCTTCGAACATATCGGCGGGGGCCCCGAGGCCGAGCGGCTGAAGCCCCTGGCGCGCGAATTGGGGATCGCGGATCGGATCATCTGGCGCGGCGCGCTGCCCCAACGCGAGGTGCTGGAGCTTTACCGCGACAGCGACCTTTTCGTGCTGCCCTGCCGCATCGCCGCCGACGGCGACCGCGACGGCCTGCCGAATGTGCTGGTAGAGGCCGCAAGCCAGCGCCTGTGCTGTATCGGCAGCGCGATTTCCGGCATTCCCGAACTGTTCAGCGACGGCGAAAACGGCCTGCTGGTCCCGCCCGAGGATGCAGGGGCACTGGCCCATGCGCTGGAGCGGTCGATGCGCGATCCCGCGCTGCGGGCAAGGCTGGGTGCCGCGGCCGAGGCGCGGGTGCGCCGCGATTTCGATTCCGCCGTCAGTGTCCGCGACCTTCGCGCGCTTCTGGGTGCGGCGAAAGAGGGCTGTTCATGCGCGTGATGTTCTATGTCCAGCACTTGCTTGGGATCGGCCATCTGGCCCGGGCAAGCCGCATTGCCGAGGCCTTGGCCGCGGATGGCGCGCAAGTGACGGTGGTAACGGGCGGATTGCCGGTGCCGGGCTTCCCCGCCCCGGGCATCGCCCATCTGGCGTTGCCCGCGATGGCCGTGGGGCAAGAGGGTTTTGGCGATCTGGTCGATGCCGAGGGCAGGGCGGTCGATGACACATTCCGCGAACACCGCCGCGCGCTGCTGCTTGACGCCTTTGCGGCGCTTGACCCGGATGTGCTGCTGATCGAGGCATTTCCGTTCGGCCGCCGCCAGGTCCGGTTCGAGCTTCTTCCCCTGATCCGGGTTGCGCGGGACCGCGCGAATCCGCCCCTGATCCTCAGTTCGGTCCGCGACATCCTGCAGGCCAACCGCAAGCCCGGCCGTGACGAGGAGACGGTCGCCGCGCTAGCCGATTTCGATGCGGTGCTGGTGCATGGCGATCCCGCCTTTTCGCGGATCGAGGAAAGCTTTCCGCTGGCCGCAAGGATTGCTCCGAAGCTGCGATATACCGGGCTTGTGACACCCCCTCCGCCGGCCGCCACGGATGAGCGCCATGACATCGTCCTGTCTGCGGGGGGCGGTGCGGTGGGTGCGGATCTGATCCGCTGCGCGATGCAGGCGCGCGCGCTGCTGCCCTTGGACCTGAACTGGTGCGTCCTGACCGGGCCAAACCTGCCGCAGCCAGAGTTCGAGGCGTTCAGCGCCCTGGCCTCGGACCGGCTTGCTGTCCATCGCTTTCGCGCGAACCTTGCCGGGCTGATGGCCAGCGCCCGCGTCTCGGTCTCGCAGGCGGGCTACAATACCGTGGGCGACGTGCTGCGCGCGGGCTGCGAAGCGGTGCTGGTCCCCTTTGCCTCGGGTGGAGAGACCGAGCAGACCCTGCGCGCCGAAAAGCTGGCCGCGCGTGGGCTGGCGCTGGTCCTGCCCGAACGGGGGCTGACGGCCGAGGCGCTGGCCGACGCGATCCGCATCGCGCTGGGACGTTCGGGGCGCGCACGCCCGGCACTGGACCTCGATGGTGCCAACACCAGCGCCCGCATCCTGCGCGAGATGCAGCAGGCGCGGATCAGCGGATCAATTCGTTCAGGCGCGCCGACGCATCCGGTCCCCTGAACGAGGGGGGACCCAGCGCCACGTTCCGGCAAGGCACTTCTTCGATGATCGCATCGGGCGCGCCATGCGCATGTCCGAACAGCCATTCTCGGGGGCGATGCTTACGCATCAACCACCCCAGATCCGAGGCAAAGCCGCCCGGATGGCGGTAATCCGGGGGCAGCAGCGACGGGTGCGGCAGGTGATGGGTCACGACGGTCGCCCGCCCCTCGCAGGCGGTCAGCCGTTCGTCCAGCCATGCAAGATGGCGTCGATGGACAGCCTGCAGATCACCGATTTGCAGCGGGCCGCCCGCAGGTGATCGGATGCGGCGAAAGTCGTCCATCCCCTTCGGATCCGCGGGCAGCACGAAGTCCGACCACAAGGTTGCGCACAGGAAGAGTTCTCCGGCGATCCGCAACTCGGCCATCTGGGCGAACCCCACGCCATGCTGGCGGCACAGCTCGGCCAGCGCGGGGTCTGCTTCGGGATCCAGGTCATAGTAGTCGTGGTTCCCCGGCATGACATGGACGGTTCCGGGTGGTGCGCACTTTGCCAGTCGGTCAAGGAAGCGCGGCCATTTGCGCATCGCGGCGTTCGACAGATCACCGGCGACGATGACACCGTCCAGCGATTGCCATTCCGTTGCGTCAAGTTGCTCCAGCGGGTCCAGTCCGTCATGTTTCCACTGGTCGAGATGCAGATCCGCGACTATCAGAACGCGGGCATTGCCTGCGGTCCGGCGGCCTGGCTCGGGGATTGCGGTCAAGGTCTTTTCTCCGTCCTGCGCGGCCTTGCGTCGCCACGCCCGGCAGATTGGCGCGATTGCCCCGGGTGGTCGAGTAAGAACCTGTCGTTATGGCGAATTGACGAAAGCCACGTCTTTTTTCACGATGCCGTTACGTCAGATGAAAAGAATCGGCGGGCGCGCGTAAGCTGCCACTTGATCTCTTGGCCGCTTTCGTTTGCATCAGGCGCGAAGAATAACGTCGACATGGGAGGTAATTAAATGTCCATCTTCTCTACCCGGTTCCTCGCCGCATCCGCGCTTGCGCTGATGGCCGCTGCGCCGCTGCATGCAAAGACCTTCGTCTATTGCTCGGAAGGCTCGCCCGAGGGCTTCGATCCGGCACCCTATACCGCCGGCACGACCTTCGATGCCTCGGCCCACGCGATCTACAACCGCCTTGTCCAGTTCAAGCCCGGCACGACCGAAGTCGAACCCGCGCTGGCCGAAAGCTGGGAAGTGTCGGATGACGGGCTGACCTATACCTTCCACCTGCGCAAGGGCGTCAAGTTCCAGTCGAACGACAAGTTCACGCCGTCGCGCGACTTCAATGCCGATGACGTGGTGTTCAGCTTCAACCGCCAGGCCAACGCGGATGATCCGTGGCACGCCTATATCTCGGGCCTGACCTACGAGTATTACAGCTCGATGGAGATGGACAAGCTGATCAAGTCGATCGAGAAGGTCGACGACAACACGGTGAAATTCACCCTGAACCATCCCGAAGCGCCGTTCCTGGCCAACGTCGCGATGCCCTTCGTCTCGATCCTGTCCAAGGAATATGCCGATGCGCTGCAAGCCGCCGGCACGATGGAGGACCTGAACAACGCGCCGATCGGCACCGGGCCGTTCAAGTTCGTGGCCTATCAGAAGGACGCGGTGATCCGTTACCAGAAGAACGCCGATTACTGGGGCGAAGCGCCCAAGATCGACGATCTGGTCTTTGCCATCACGCCCGACGCTTCGGTTCGCCTGCAGAAGCTGAAGGCTGGCGAATGCCACCTGATGCCTTATCCGGCGCCCGCCGACCTGGCCGCGATCAAGGCCGATCCGAACCTGAAGGTGGATGAGCAGGCTGGCCTGAACGTCGGCTATGTCGCCTATAACACCACCGTCGCGCCTTTCGACAAGCCCGAGGTCCGCAAGGCCCTGAACATGGCGATCGACAAGAAGGCGATGATCGACGCGGTCTATCAGGGCAGCGCCGAAGTCGCCAAGAACCCGATCCCGCCGACCATGTGGTCCTATAACGACGCGGTCAAAGACGACGCCTATGATCCCGAAGCCGCGAAGAAGATGCTGGAAGATGCCGGCGTCAAGGATCTGAGCATGGAAGTCTGGGCGATGCCGGTGCAGCGTCCCTATATGCCGAACGCCCGTCGCGCGGCCGAACTGATCCAAAGCGACTTCGCCAAGGTCGGCGTCAAGGTCGATATCGTCAGCTACGAATGGGGCGAATACCTGAAGAAATCCATGGAAGAGGGCCGCAAGGGCGCCGTCATCCTGGGTTGGACCGGTGACAACGGCGATCCGGACAACTTCCTGTCGGTGCTGCTCTCCTGCGCGGCGGCGACGCCGGGCGGTGCGAACCGCGCCTTCTGGTGCAACAAGGAGTTCTCGGACCTCCTTGCCAATGCCAAGAAGACCTCGGACGTCGCCGAGCGCACCAAACTTTACGAAGAGGCTCAGGTGATCTTCAAGGATCAGGCTCCCTGGGCGACGCTGGCCCATTCGGTGCAATATGTGCCGATGGCCAAGAATGTGACCGGTTTCGTGCAGTCGCCCCTGGGTGACTATGCCTTCGATACGGTGGATATCGCCGAGTAAGGCAAAACCGGTTTGTAAGTCATGAGGCCGTGCAGGGGTTTCCCCCCTGCGCGGCCCTTAGGTTAGGGTTCTATGATCAAATTCATATTCTCGAAGCTTCTCTATCTGATCCCGACAATGCTTGGGATCACATTGGTTGCCTTCGGTTTCATCCGGCTGCTGCCGGGCGATCCGGTCCTGCTGATGGCAGGCGAACGCGGCGTCTCGCCCGAACGCTATGCCCAGATCTCTGCCCAGCTTGGCTATGACCAGCCGATCTGGCACCAGTATTTCACCTATCTTGGCGATCTGCTTCATGGCGACCTGGGCCATTCGATCGTGACCAAGAAGCCCGTTCTGGCCGAGTTCCTGACGCTGTTCCCCGCGACGGTCGAGCTTGCCATCGTGGCCATCATCATCGCGACCCTGATCGGCGTCCCCGTGGGCGTCCTGGCCGCGATCAAGCGTGGATCGTGGTTCGACCAGATTTCGATGACCGGCGCCCTTGTCGGTTTTTCCATGCCGATCTTCTGGTGGGGGCTGCTGCTGATCATCTTCTTCTCGGGCATCCTGCAATGGACCCCGGTTTCGGGCCGCATCTCGCTGATGTACTTCTTCCCCCCGGTGACGGGATTCATGCTGATCGACAGCCTGCTGTCGGGGCAGAAGGGGGCATTCCTTTCGGCCGTCAGCCACCTGATCCTGCCATCGATCGTGCTGGCGACGATCCCGCTGGCCGTCATCGCGCGCCAGACCCGTTCGGCCATGCTTGAGGTCATGGGCGAGGATTACGTCCGCACCGCCAAGGCCAAGGGCCTGTCGATGCGCCGCGTCATCGGTGTTCACGCGCTTCGCAACGCGATGATCCCGGTCATCACCACCATCGGCCTTCAGGTCGGCGTGCTGATGGCGGGTGCGATCCTGACCGAGACGATCTTCTCGTGGCCGGGGATCGGCAAGTGGATGATCGATTCGATCTCGCGCCGTGATTATCCGGTGGTCCAGTCGGGCCTGCTGCTGATCGCGGGCATCGTGATGATCGTGAACCTGATCGTGGACCTGACCTATGGTCTCATCAACCCGAGGATCCGCCACAAATGACCGATACCTCCGTCAAAATCTCGGACTCGGCCATCCGTCGCCGGATGTTCAAGGAGTTCTGGTTCTACTTCAGCCAGAACCGCGGGGCCGTCATCGGTCTTGCCGTTTTCGTGTTGCTGGTGCTGACGGCAGTCTTCGCGCCGATTCTGGCGCCGCATGACCCGACCCACCAATATCGCGACGCGCTGCTGGCGCCGCCCTTCTGGCAGACGGGTGGTCGTCCCGAGTTTCTCCTGGGCACTGACGCCGTTGGCCGGGACATGCTGTCTCGCCTGATCTTCGGGGCGCAATATTCGCTGTTCATCGGCATCGTGGTCGTTGCCATCGCGCTGACCGGTGGCATCATCATCGGCCTGCTTGCCGGCTATTTCGGCGGTTGGGTCGATGCCGTCATCATGCGCGTCATGGACGTCGTGCTGGCATTCCCGTCGCTGCTGCTTGCACTGGTGCTGGTCGCGATCCTGGGGCCGGGCCTGACCAATGCGATGATCGCCATCGCCATCGTCTATCAGCCGCATTTCGCGCGTCTGACCCGCGCTGCGGTGATGGGCGAGAAGGCCCGCGAATATGTCACCGCCGCCCGTGTCGCCGGGGCGGGAAACATGCGCCTGATGTTCAAGACTATCCTGCCGAACTGCCTTGCGCCGCTGATCGTCCAGGCGACGCTGAGCTTTTCGTCCGCGGTTCTCGATTCGGCCGCGCTTGGCTTCCTGGGCATGGGCGCGCAGCCCCCGGCCTCGGAATGGGGCACGATGCTGGCCGAAGCGCGGGAGTTCATCCTGCGCGCCTGGTGGGTCGTGACCTTCCCCGGCCTTGCCATCCTGATCTCGGTCCTTGCGATCAACCTGATGGGCGATGGCCTGCGGGATGCGCTTGACCCGAAACTGAAGCGGAGCTGAGGCATGGCACTTCTTACCATTCGCAATCTCACCGTCCGCTTCGCGACCTCGACCGGCAGCTTCACCGCTGTCGACGGGATCGATGTGCGCGTCGACAAGGGCGAAGTTCTGGCGATCGTGGGCGAATCCGGTTCGGGCAAATCCGTCTCGATGCTGGCGGCAATGGGGCTTCTGCCCGACACCGCGATGGTCACCGCCGACGAGATGACTTTCGACGGCAAGGACATGCTGCACATGTCCCCCAAAGAGCGGCGCAAGATCATCGGGCGCGAGATCACCATGATCTTCCAGGAACCGATCGCGTCGCTGAACCCGTCCTTCACCACCGGCTACCAGATCGAGGAAGTCCTGCGCTTCAATGCGGGGCTGTCGAAGAAAGCCGCCCGCGCCCGCGCGCTCGAACTGTTCCGCCAGGTCGGCATTCCCGACCCGGAAGAAAAGCTGAAATCCTATCCGCACCAGATGTCGGGTGGGCAATGCCAGCGCGTGATGATCGCCATGGCCATCGCCACCGGCCCGCGCCTGCTGATCGCGGACGAGCCGACGACTGCGCTGGACGTGACCATCCAGAAGCAGATCCTGGACCTGCTGATGGAACTGCAAGAGGAAACCGGCATGGCGCTGATCCTCATCACCCATGACATGGGCGTGGTGGCCGAGACGGCGGACCGCGTGCAGGTCCAGTACAAGGGCAAGAAGATGGAAGAGGCCGATGTCCTCTCGCTGTTCGAGGCCCCGAAGCATCCCTATACTCGCGCGCTGCTGTCGGCCTTGCCCGAAAACGCGACGGGTGACCGCCTTCCCACGGTCGGTAGCTTCCTTGAAGGCGAGGTGCAGCAATGACCGTGATCGTCGAAGGCAAGAATATCATCCGCGACTATCACGTTCCCGGCTCGCTTTTCCGGCCAGCCCGGACCGTTCGGGCGGTCAAGGGGATCAGCTTTTCGGTCGAGCGGGGAAAGACGCTGGCGATCGTCGGTGAATCCGGCTCTGGCAAGTCGACGCTGGCGCGCATCATTGCGCTGATCGACGAAGCCTCGGGCGGTGAGCTGAAGATCGAGGGCAAGCCCATCGACATCGCCAAGGACAAGCCGACGCGCGAGATGCGCTCCAAGGTCCAGATGGTGTTCCAGAACCCCTATGGCAGTCTGAACCCGCGCCAGAAGATCGGCGACGTGCTGATGGAGCCGCTGCTGCTGAACACCGACGTTCCGGCCGCCGAACGGCGCGAGCGGGCGCGCGACATGCTGGTCAAGGTCGGCTTGCCGGCCGAGCATTTCAACCGCTATCCGCACATGTTCTCGGGCGGTCAGCGCCAGCGGATCGCGATTGCGCGGGCCCTGATGCTGAACCCCACGCTGCTGGTGCTGGACGAGCCGGTCTCGGCGCTGGACCTCTCGGTGCAGGCGCAGGTGCTGAACCTGCTGGCGGACATCCAGTCCGAGTTCAATCTGGCCTATGTCTTCATCAGCCACGATCTGTCCGTCGTGCGTTACATCGCCGATGACGTGCTGGTGATGAACAAGGGCGAGGCGGTCGAGCAGGGCACGCGCGAGGAGGTCTTCGCCAATCCGAAGCACCCTTATACGCGCGAGCTTTTCGCCGCGACCCCGATCACGGATGTCGAGGCGATCCGCGAGAGGGTGGCGCGCCGCAAGGCGATGCGTGCCTCGGCAGTCTGATCTGAAGGGCCCGGTTTTGACCGGGCCTATTCATTTCCTGATCGGTCTTGGGGGCAATGCCGCGGGACATGAGATCCTATTATTCGGGCAGTGGCGGCGGGGCTTCCGTCAAGCCTATTGACGCAAGATCCGCGCGGTAAGAGAAATTCCCCACGTCTGATCGATGGTGCGACCGTCTCGGACGGGATTCTTGTCAAGGCTCCACGAAATATCGTTCAAAAATTAGGTGATACATGCGTCTCATTTCCGTTGCGCTTCTCGCCTGGCTCATGGCCGTGCCCGCTGATGCGCAGAACTTCGACTATCCCGCCGAATTCAAGACCCAGGACATCGCGACCAATGGTGCGACCATCCACGTCCGCGTCGGAGGCGCCGGTCCCGCGGTCATGCTGGTGCATGGCTATGGCGAGACCGGCGACATGTGGGTTCCGATGGCCGAGGATCTGGCCCGCGATCACCTCGTGATCGTGCCGGATTTGCGCGGGCTCGGGCTGTCGTCGAAACCAGCGGGCGGCTTCGACAAGAAGACGCAGGCGGGCGATCTGGCCGGGGTTCTGGACGCGTTCAAGGTCGATCAGACGGCAATCGTTGCCCATGACATCGGCAATATGGTCGCCTACGCCTTTGCGGCACAGTATCCCGACCGCGTTACCAAGCTTGCGGTGATCGACGCACCCATTCCCGGGATCGGGCCGTGGGAGGAGGTGCTGAAGAACCCGCTGCTCTGGCATTTCCGCTTTGGCGGGCCGGATATGGAGCGGCTGGTCGCGGGTCGCGAGCGCATCTACCTCGACCGGTTCTGGAACGAGTTCTCGGCCACGCCCGCGCGCTTCTCGGAGCCCGCGCGCGAACATTACGCTGCGCTCTATGCCATGCCCGGCGCGATGCATTCGGGCTTTGCCCAGTTCGCGGCCTTCGATCAGGACGCGATCGACAATCAGGCCTTCCTCGCCAAGGGCAAGCTCAAGATGCCGGTCCTTGCCGTCGGGGGCGAGAAGTCATTCGGCCCGATGATGGCGACGGTGATGCGCTTCGCGGCCGAGGACGTGCAGGAGGCGGTCGTGCCAGGTTCCGGCCATTGGATCATGGAGGAGAACCCCGAGGCGACCGACCAGATCGTCCGCAGCTTCCTGCAATAGTTCCTAGGCCGAACTCGACGGGTGGCCGTTCACCGGGCCGCCTGCCTCGTCGAGGTCGTGATAGTCGTGGACCCGGCCGCGCCAGTCGCGGATGCGGTATTCGCCCGGCGCGACCTCGTCGACATGGCCAAGGCCCAGGGGCGCCTTGCCGTGTCCCCCCGGCAGATCCAGCACATAGGTCGGCAGGCAAGTCCCCGACAGTCGCCCCCGCAGCGCCGCCATGATCTTTTGCCCCTCGGCGATGGTGGTGCGGAAATGGCTGGTGCCGCGCGCGAGATCGCAATGATGCAGGTAATAGGGCTTCACCCGGTTGCGGATCAGCGCCCGGAACAGGTCGGCCAGCGTCCCAGCATCGGCGTTCACGCCCTTCAGAAGCACCGTCTGGGACAAAAGGGGAATGCCCGCCTGCGACAGGCGCTTGAGGGCGGCGGAGGCGTCCGGCGTCAACTCTTGCGCATGGTTGGTGTGCAGGACGACCCAGACCGCCAGCCGGTCGCTTTGCAGCGCTTCCAGCATGGCCGCGTCGATGCGATGGGGGGCAACGACCGGGATCCGGGTGTGAAAGCGCAGCACGTCCAGATGCGGGATCGCCTCCAAGCGGCGCATCAGCGCCGCGATACGGCGGGCGGACAGCACCATCGGATCGCCCCCGGTCAGAATGACTTCGTGAATGGCAGGGGTGCGGGCGATATAGTCCAGCGCGGCGGCCAGATCGGGCTCGGGCAGGGTGCCTTCCTCGCCCACGACCTCGCGGCGGAAACAGAAGCGGCAATAGACTTCGCAGGTGCGGGTGATGTGCAAAATCACGCGGTCGGGATAGCGATGGGTCAGGCCGGGCGTCGGGCTGAAGGCTTCGTCGCTGATCGGGTCGGCAAGCTCCTCGGTGCGGATGACCAACTCGTGCCGGTCGGGCAGGAATTGGGCCGCGACGGGGTCATTCGGGCCGCTTGTCATTGCCTGCTGCATCTCGGGCGTGACCCGGATGCGAAATTCGCGCGCGACCTTTTCCATCTCCGCGGCTTCGGTGCGAGGAACAAGCCCGGCCTCGACCAGGGCCGAAACGTTCGTCAGCGGGCGGGCGGTCTGGGTCACGGCGGTCCTGCGGCTTTGGAAAGCGCAGGCTTATGCGCTCGTTCGCGTAAAAAGGCAATGGTCACTGCCGATGCAATGTATACATTGATCGCCGCCAAACATCGGAGGACCAGAATTGAGCACGCAACTTTTCGACCTGACCGGCCGCACCGCCCTTGTCACCGGCTCGTCGCGCGGATTGGGCCGCGCCATTGCCGAGGGGCTGGCTGGGGCCGGGGCGCGCATTATCCTGAACGGGGTCAATGCCGATCGGCTTGAGGCGGCAGCGGCCGAGATGCGCGGGCAGGGGCATCAGGTCCTGACCTCTGTTTTCGACGTCACCGACGAATCCGCGGTCACCGCCGCCTTCCAGGTGCTGGACCGCGACGGGGTCGAGGTCGACATTCTGGTCAACAACGCGGGCATCCAGTTCCGCCGCCCGATGCTGGAACTTGAGACTGCGGATTGGCAGCGTGTCATCGATACCAACCTGACCTCGGCCTTCGTCGTGGGACGAGAGGCGGCCAAGCGCATGGCAGCGCGCGGATATGGCAAGGTCATCAATATCGGGTCGCTGACCTCGGAATTGGCGCGTGCGACCGTCGCGCCCTATACGGTGGCCAAGGGCGGCATCAAGATGCTGACCAAGGCGATGGCCGCAGAATGGGGCGCGCTTGGCATCCAGTCGAACGCGATCGGGCCGGGCTATATGGTCACCGACATGAACGAGGCGCTGCTGGCCAATCCCGAGTTCGATTCCTGGGTCAAGGGGCGCGTCCCGATGCGCCGCTGGGGCCAGCCGGAAGAGCTTCAGGGGGTCGCGATCTTCCTGGCGTCGCGTGCGTCGGATTACGTTTCCGGCCAGATCATCTTTGCCGATGGCGGCATGATCTCGGTCCTTTAAGGCCGGGACGGATCAGGTTTTTGGGGTCTGGGCGCGAAACAGCGCCCACTCCTCGACCACGCGGCCGTCGGGCAGGTGGCAATAGCCGACTTCGCCCCCGGCCTCTTTGCGAATCTCGACCTTGCCACCCAGAGTGACGCAATGGGCCGATGCCGGGTTCGGCGTCCCGATCGCCGGAGCATTGGTTCCAATGCCGCACGCGGCCGTCAGGATCGCCAATCCGGGGGCTTGCCTTCTTCATCGGAATTGATCCCGCGCTGCGACCTGCATATGCCGAAAACTTGCGGCATCGTCACATGCCATCAACCGGCTGTCACGCATCTAAGTTTTTGGGATGACACCGAAAGAGTGGTGCCCGGAGGCGGATTCGAACCACCGACACGCGGATTTTCAATCCGCTGCTCTACCAACTGAGCTATCCGGGCGCCTTTGCTTTCGCTTTCGGCAGGGGCGTAACTAGGCTAGCTCAGCCGCCATGTCCAGAGCGAAAAGCGAGAAATTTCACTCTTCTGTTTCATGATTTCCGGCAGGCTCGCCGGGAATGCGGTAATCGCCCCGCAGCCAGCGCGCGAGATCGACATCCGCGCAGCGACGCGAGCAAAAGGGGCGGTATTTTTCAGCGGGCGGCTTGCCGCAAATGGGGCACGCCATCAGCGCGCCTCCATCCCGGCAATGCGGCGCAGCGGCAATCTGTCGCGCTTGCGGCTGATCTCGAAAAGCCCCATCGCGGTCCAGCCGATCAGCACGGTTTCGGACGATTCCGCCTTGAAGGCGGCCCGCAGCACCTGCTCCAGCGTGCCACGGTCGCGCTTCGGCATGGGCGCGAAATCGACGACCACCTGTCCGCCCAGACCACGCAGGCGCAGCTGGCGCGCAAGATCGCGGGCCAACGCGATATTCGCCTTGAGACCTGCGGCGGGGGAATGATCCGACCCGGTATTCACATCGACTGCGACAAGCGCACGCAGCGATTCGATTTCGGCCCAGGCGCCTCCGCCCAGATCGAATCGCGTCGACAGCAGTGATTCGACGGCATCGGTCGCGCCTGTCAGTTCAAAGGCATTCGGACCGTCTTCGACCGAGTCGGGCTCCGGTTCAGCCCAATCGTTCCAGGCGGCGACGGCAGGTTCGGGCGAATCAAGCAGCAGCTCGGGCTGTCCGTCGCGGTCTGCCAGGACATTCTGCGCAAGCTCAAGCAGGCCGTTCAGTTCCTCGGCCACCTCATCGGGATCGGCCGAGGCGGCGGCGCTGCGGAAAACCAGCCCCAGATCTTGCATGCCTTCGGTTGCCGCTGTGCCCAGATCCTGCAGGGTCTGGCGCAGCATCTCGTCCTTGATCCGGCGCGAGACATTGATCCCCGGCATGCCCGGCGTCACGATCACATGGCGACCGCGAAAGCTGATGCGGGACGAGACGGGGATGGCCTTGCCATCCTCGGCGCTGCCGCTGACCTGCACCAGGACCGATTGTCCCTCGCGCAGGCCGCTGCGATCGCGGAGATAGCCGCTTTCGCCCTCGGGCAGGCGCAGGAAGACGCCGCCCTGTCCCTTGACCAGCCTGTCGACGCGCGCACGGCAGACGGCGCCGGGGCCAAGCGGGGTCAGGTGGCCGGTATCGATGATCAGGTCGTCCAACTGGCCGTCCTGCATCAGGGCCGCGGCCTCGCGTCCGAAAACCTCTCCCAGAACGATCTGGCGTCCCTTCATGGATTGCTCTCCCGTATGCCGACATGGGCCAGCAATGTTGCGGTTTCGGCCAAAGGCAAGCCGACGACGCCGGTATAGGATCCCTGGATCCAGGCGACGAACCCTCCGGCCCGGCCCTGGATGCCATAGCCGCCTGCCTTGCCCTGCCATTCGCCAGAACGAACGTAATCCTCGATCTCGGCCGGGGAAAGCGGGCGCAGGCGGATGGTGGTTTCGACCAGCCTTTCGTGCAGGCGGCCAGCATGGGCAAGTGCCACGGCGGTCAGGACGCGATGACGGCGGCCCGACAGCAGGCGCAGGAAGCTGCGCGCCTCGTCGGCGTCGGCGGGCTTGCCAAGGATGCGGCGCCCCGCCGTGACCGAAGTGTCGGCGCAAAGGATGGCGCCATCGGCCTTGGTCGCCAAGGCTGCTGCCTTTTCCCGCGCCATCCGTCGGGTATAGTCGCGGGCGTCTTCCTGCCGGTGCGGGGTCTCGTCGATATCCGCGGGCAGGATCGCATCCGGAATGATGCCGATCTGCGCCAGCAGCTCAAGCCGTCGGGGACTGGCAGAGCCCAACACCAGCCGGGGCCGGATGTGGAAAACCCCGCTGGAGGTCTGCTCCGTGCGGGGATTGTCGTGGTTGGTCATGTCTTTACGCCTGCGCTGATCTTTGGCACGCGAAAGCCCGCAGCCGAAGCCAAGGGCTTACTTGAAGCGGTAGTTGATCCGCCCTTTGGTCAGGTCATAGGTGTTCATTTCCACCTGCACCTTGTCGCCGGCCAGAACCCGGATGCGGTTCTTCCGCATCTTTCCTGCCATATGCGCGATGATCTCATGGCCGTTCTCAAGCTCGACCCGGAATGTCGCATTGGGCAGGAGTTCCTTCACGACGCCGGGGAATTCGAGCATTTCTTCCTTGGCCATGTTCTCTCCTGTAAGGGTTACCCGCAGTGCGGCGGGCGCAAGCTACATGCGACCGGAAGCCCGGATTTTCAAGGGGAATCTGTATCCCGCACCCCCTTGGGGGGCATTTACCGTCGCGACAGGGGCGCTTGCGGCACTATCCTGCGGCCCGGACCGACCCCTGTTTCGCGGCTTCGCTGTCGCGAAACGGATCCTGCCCCCCGACCTCGGTCAACGACTCGGTCGCGGTCCTGATGCGACCGGTTTCCGGAATGTCCAAACGCGCGCCCATGCCCGGACCAAGCCGGATCGCGTGAAAGCCGTCGGCTTCGCCCAGCTTGCCGCGCGCGACAAGCTGACCCGTCACAGTCTCGATCCGGGCATCATCCAGCGCGTTTTGCGGCAGCGGAATAACCGAGCCGGGCACCAGCCCGCGCAGAGCGCGCAAGCTCAGCATCCGGCGACACAGGATCCCGGTCAGGTGGACCGGTGCCCGCTGGACGGAAAGCGCCAGCGAGATTTCGGCGTCAAGCCGGGGTGCTTCGGGCGCTGCTGGCGCATCCGGGGCGTTCAGCAGCGGCGCGCGGGTCGCGGAGATGGCGGGGGCTGCCGGAACAGGCATGGCAACCTGGATCCTTCCCTGCCGCTGCCCCGAGGTGCCGATCCGCAAGTCCAGCGACATGAACGACATCTGGCCATCTCCAAGCATCAGGCCAAGCGGGCGTGGATCGTCCAGATAGGTGACATAGCGAAAGCCGGCAAAGCCGGGCATTTCCTGCTGGCCACGTGCGGCAAGGTGCAGTTCCGCCAGAAGCCCATTGACGAAATCCTCTGAGATCGCCGCGTCGGTCCGGGTTGCGCGGCGCGGTGCCGCGGGACGGGACGTGACCCGGCCAAGCGCCTGCATCTCGATCAGCGAGGTCAGCAGGCCGGGGCAGATCGCGATGACGCCAAGCTGGTCGCGCGGACCCTCGATCACCGCCAGCAAGGCGCGCTCGGGCAAAAGCTCGGGCAGTTCCGGTAGCGACACCTGCGACAGTGCC
Source organism: Paracoccus sp. KR1-242 (assembly GCF_049446195.1). NCBI lineage: Bacteria > Pseudomonadati > Pseudomonadota > Alphaproteobacteria > Rhodobacterales > Paracoccaceae > Paracoccus > Paracoccus sp. KR1-242. The sequence continues at coordinate 175,805 of NZ_JBMSED010000009.1, read as the reverse complement.
AGTTTCTCGACAAAGACGGGCAGGCGGTGCGCCCGCTCGGCCGCGCGCGCCAGCGCCGTGGAAATGGCGCGTTCAAGACTGATGGTCCCGGCGGGTTCGGGCATGGGCGGGGCACCCGCGCGAAGACGGCTGCGCTCCGCGATCAATTTCCGCAGCACCCCGTCGCCCGTCTTGTCTCCCGATGCTGCGCTGTCCGTGCTGTCCATGCCCCGTCCGAATCAAGCCTCTCACTGACCCGACAGTTGCAGGATGTGGTTTCGAAAGTGTTTAGCGCGGCAGGTCCAGAGGGCCATCCAGATCCCCGCCGTCGGGATTTCCCGGCCAGCGCGGCAGGCCGATGCGGAACGAGGCGCCGCCTTGCCCGGGCAGATAGCTGATGGTTCCGCCCAGGAACTGCATGATCTCGCGGCAGATCGCCAGCCCCAGGCCCGCGCCGCCCGCCTGCGCCGTGTCCTTGAGACGAGAGAATTTTTCGAAGATCAGCGCTTCGTTTTCCGGCGGGATGCCCGAGCCGTTGTCGGTGATGTCGATTTCGGTTCCGCCATCCTTCAGGCGGCGGGCTTCAATGCGGATGCTGGGGACGTCGGCGTCGCAATATTTCCGGGCATTGGCGATCACGTTGATCAGTACCTGAAGCAGCCGGTCCGCGTCGGTCATGATCATCAGATGCTCGGCCGCGGGTTCGCGCTGCAAGGTGAATTCCCGCCGCGCCTCGGTCGCCTGGGCCGAGGCCAGCGCGCGCTCGATCAGCTCGTGCAGGTTCACGATGCGCGGGGTCAGCCGGGGGCCGCCAGCTTCCAGCACGGTCAGGTCAAGCAGATCCTCGATCAACCGGGTCAGGCGGCTCGCTTCGTCATGGATCACCCCGGCAAAGCGGGTGCGGTCGGCATCGGGCAGTTCCGGCTCCATCAGGATTTCAGAAAAGGCCCGGATCGAGGTCATGGGGGTTCGCAATTCGTGGCTGATCTGGCCAAGGAACGTGTCCTTTTGCGTCGAAAGGACGGTCAGTTTGTCATTGGTCTCGCGCAGCTTGCGGGCGGTGATCTCCAGTTCCTCGGTCGCGGATTCAAGTCGCAGGTTGTCGGCGCGTGCGCGGCTGGCCTCGCCCGCGACGTCCATCAGGTCGGCCACGGTCACGGCCCCGCGTCCGGCCACGCGGCTCATCAGCGCGGCGGCGGTGGCCGCACCCACGGTCCCCGCGATCAGGCGCTCGAATTCGGACAGGAAGCGTGGCGTCAGGTCGGGCAGGTAGCCCGACTTTCCCTGCACGGACGCGGCGCTGCGAAAGATGTCGAGCGCGCGCTCGCCACCCCACAGGCGCCCGGCCAGGGTCAGCAAAGCCTCGGCCCGCGCGCCGCCCGCCATATCGGCGGCGGATCCGTCCGGGGCGACCGCATGGACAAAGGACAGGCCCTGCATCCGTTCGACCGGGTTCGGGAAATCGGCCAGCGACACCAACGTCAGCAGCGACACGTTCAGCCCCAGCGACAGAAGCACCGCCCCCGCAAAGGCATCCAGTCCCCCGGGCATCACGGGGGGCGGGACCAGTCCCAGCGACGGCAGAAAGATCAGGCCCAGCCAGATCAGCGACCCCGAGGCGATCCCCGCCATTGCCCCGCGCCGGGTCGCGCCGCGCCAGACCAGGCCCGAGATCATTGCGGGCAAGACCTGCGCCATCCCCGAAAACGCAACGATCCCCATGACCGCCAGCGCCGACGTGCCCCCCGACAGGTGGTGATAGGTCCAGCCCGCGGCCATGATCGACAGGATCGCGATCCGCCGGGCATTCAGCATCAGGGCACGCAAGTCCTCGCGTGCGGCGCCCGGCAGGCGACGGGCGCGAAAACCGCCATGGCGCAGCCACAGCCACATCGGCACCAGCCAGTGGTTCGCCATCATCGTCGACAGCGCGATCGCACTGACCACCGCCATCGACATGGCTGAAGAAAAGCCGCCGATGAAGGCAAAGGCCGCCAGCGCGTTCTGGCCCTGCGACAGGGGCAGGGCGATGACGTAAAGGTCGGGGTTTGCGCCCGACGGCAGAAGGTCACTGCCCACGACCGCGATTGGAAGCACAAGGAAGGACAGGATGAAGAGGTACAGGGGAAAGGCCCATCCGGCCTGACGCAGGCGGTCGTCGTCATTCGCCTCGACCACCATGACATGGAACATGCGGGGCAGGACCAGAACCGCTGCCCCGGCTAGGGTGATCAGCACCAGCCAGCGTTCGGGCTTGATGACCCAGCCCGCGGCCTCGGGGCGCAGGGCCATGCGGTCGATCCGTGCCAGCACGTCGGCGGGGCCATCGGCCAACCCCCAAACCACATAGCCACCAACAGCCATGAAGGCCGTCAGCTTGACCACCGCCTCAAGCGCGATGGCCATGACGACGCCGTGATGGCGTTCATCCGCAGCAAGATTGCGGGTGCCGAAGAGGATGGTGAAGGCCGCCAGCCCGACCGCCGTCCAAAGCGGGATGTTTCCCGGCATGGGACGGCCTTGCTCGGCAAAGGCGGAGAGCGCCATCGAAACCGACTGAAGCTGAAGCGCGATATAGGGCGTCGCCGCCGTCACTGCGATCAGTGTGACCAGCGCGGCCAGACCCGCCGACTTGCCGAAGCGGCTGGAGATCAGGTCGGCGACCGACGTGATGCGATGCATCCGCGCCACCCGCACCAGATGTCTCAGCCCCCACCAGGCGCCGGCAAAGACGATGCCGGGTCCAAGGTAGATGGTCATGAACTCCAGCCCGGAACGAGTGGCGTAGCCGACCGCGCCATAGAAGGTCCAGGCCGAGCAATAGACCGACAGCGACAGCGTGTAGATGAAGGGCCGGTTCATCCATTGCCAGCGCCCCGCCGCCGCGGCCCTGTCGGCCGCATGGGCCAGAAGGAACATCGCAGCGACATAGAAGATGGCGGCAAGACCCAGCTTTTCAGGAGTCATCGTCCTCGTCCGTGCCGCCGATGGCGTGATGCAGGGCGGCGGTGACAAGGATGGTGGCCATCCAGCCGACCGCCACCCAAATCGTCCCGGTCGCAAAGCTGAACAGCCCCGGCCTCCAGATCGGGGGGATCAGCACCAGCAGGGCGAAGACGACCGGCAGGATCCGGGTCGCATCGATCATCCGCCGCCGGCGATAGGCCCTGCGGCCCAGGAACAGGCGTCGCGCCCGGAACCTCATGACCAGCCCCTCATGCCGGTCCCAGGATGGAAGGCTCGTGGCGCGCGGGGCAAAAGCCTCGGGGGCAGATGCGGCAGGCGGGGCCGACGGGCAGGGCGGGGCGGCCATCCTCATGTGGGGCGGGCAGAAGCAGCATCTGGGCGCGGCTCAGCGGCGGGCCGTCAAATCCCATCGGCAGCAGACGCTCGGCCACGGCCCAGGCAAGGAAGCGGGCGCCGCCGGGCGTCTCGATCAGGCGCATGACCGGCAGTTGCGGCTGCGCCAGCGCCTCGAACAGAGGCCAGAGCGCGCAACCTTCGCCCGGACGGGGCAGGGCGAATCCTGGGGGCGCCTGCCGGAAAAGGGTCGAGCCCGCGCCATCGCAGATGATCAGCCCCGCCTGCGCCCATGTGCCGGGGCGCAGGACGCCCAGCCGACGCAGCACCAGATCAAGCGGCTTGCCGATCTGTCCCGCCAAGACCGCCGGATCAAGGCCGAAGGAGTGCCGCTCGGCCTCGGCCAACTCGGCATCGGGCAGATGGATGCGATCTCGGGCCTGGACCGCCAGCAGATCCCCGGCAAGCTTGCGCGCCGCGTCCGAGACGAGTTCCGACGCCTCTCCCGGCTCTGGCTGGCCGGCGGCGATCCAGCTTTCGACCTCTTCCTGCGGCGACATGGGGACGGCGTCATCCTCGAACGTGTCGAGATAGGCGACCAGCGATTGCGCGGTCCGGGACAGGCGCTGGCTGTCCATGTCCAGCGTGGCGTGAAAGCGGTCGCGCCAGTCGGCCTCGATATCCGGCGTCTCGGCCAGGATCGAGGCGGTCGAGCGCACCGAGGTCACGGCCGATTGCACCTCGTGCAGTGTCGCCAGAAGATAGGGATCGCGGGTCATGCGGTCCGACAACGCGACCAGACGCCGTTCCAGCGCATCAGCACGCCGGGCCGCAGCGGCCAGGATATTGGCCCAACCCGGATAGCGGGCGGCGAATTCGGCGATCTGATCCAGTTCGACGGCGGCGACCCGATCGGGGGCCAGAGCTGCCGCTTCGCGCAGCGCTGTCACAAGACCTTCCTCGCGGTCCAGAGCAAGTTCAGCGACTTCGATCCGAAGGGCCTGGGCCAGCCGCCCCAACAGCGCCTCGCCCACGGGGCGGCGGTTGTGCTCGATCAGGTTGAGGTAGGCCGCCGAGATTTCGGCGCGTTCGGCCACCTCGGTCTGGCGCCAGCCCTGGGACAGGCGGCGTTCGCGGATCTGTGTGCCGATAAGGGCACGCTTGACCTGCGCGCGGTTGGGGATCGCATGTCCATTGGGCGTGTTCGCTGGCGATCGCCCCATCGCTAGATCCTGTCGCCAGTGTCTTCCAGATGACGGATCGCCTTGACGACCAGGTCGGCGAAACTGGTCGCGCGCAGCTTGTCCTTCAGTGTCTGGCTGACATTGGAGACGGTCTTGTAGCTGATGTTCGCCCGCTCGGCGATCTCGCGGTAGGATAGGCCCTCGGCAATCGAACGCAGGATGTCCAGTTCGCGCGGCGTCAGGCGCGGCCGGGACAGCGCGGCACCGGGGCGGTCCATCAGCGCGATCTTGCGCGCAATGTCGGCGGGAACATAATCGCCGCCTCGCGCCACTACCTCCAGCGCCTCGCAGATTTCGTCCGAGGGGGAGTCCTTCATGATGATCCCATTGCATCCGGCCTGCAAAGCCCGCCGCGCGATGATCGGACTGCGGTGCATGGTAAAGACCAGGATCGGCAGCCCCGCCCCGACCGCCCGCAGCCGCTGCACAAGGCGCACACCCGCAAGCTTCGAATCCCCCATCGTCAGGTCGATGACCATGACGTCGGGCTGCCGGGTCCGCCATGCCCGGAAGCCCATTGACGGGCGCGCGGCCGAGATCACTTCGCAATCGATCCGGCCATGGGTGATCCGGTCCCACCCTTCGGCCACGACAGGGTGGTCGTCCACGATGAGGACGCGCAGGGGCTGCGTCTGACTGCGTGCGGGCGCGGGGGACAAGGTCATCATGGGCAGGGGATCCTGAATTCGGTGCATGTGCGGCCATCCAGCCGGGTGGGAGGCGTCCAGCGGGCGCCCAAAGCGGCGGCGCGGTCCCGCATCCCGGCCTGTCCAAGGCCGGTTCGGCCCTGTGCCGGGGGACCGGTGCCATCGTCGCAGACCCGAGCCAGCAGATGATCGCCCTCGACGGTCAGGCTGACCTCGACATGGCCCGGCCGGGCATGGCGCAGGGCGTTCAGCACGCTTTCGCGCACGAAGCGATAGACGGCGATCTGCCCGGCCTCGTCGGGTTCGCAAGGCGCGGCATCGGCATCCAGCGCAAAGGTTGTGTCCCCGGCCATGTCCTCAAACTCGATCAGCAGTTCCTGGATCATGTCGGGCAGCGACACTCCCTCGGTCGGGGTCAGGCGCAGATCGTCGATGGCGCCCCGCACACCTCGGCGGATGGCGTCCGAATGGCGTGCGACGGCGGCCAGCGTCTCGGCCAGCGCGGGATCGGCCTCGGCGCGCGTGGCCTGCCCGACGGCAGCCTGCAGTGCGAAAAGCTGTGGTCCAATCTCGTCATGCAGGTCCGAGGCGATGCGCGCGCGTTCGTTTTCTGCCAGCGTCATCATGCGGGCCTGAAGATGCCGGTTTTCGGCGCGCTCGAGCGCCAGATGCGCGGCCAGCGCGTTTACCCCGTCGGCCAGCGCGTTCACCTCGGCCAGTCCGGTCTGGGGGGCGCGCTGGTCAAGTTCTCCGTCCCGCATCCGGTCCAGCGCGGCCCCAAGCTGGCCAAGGCGGCGTTGCACCAGTCCGGTGACTGCAAGGGTGACGCCGATCGCTGCCAGCGCAGTGACCATCAGCAGCGGCACCAGAACGCGAAGGTCGCGCCAGACTTCGGCAATCTCGTCCTGGGGTTCGGTCCGGATTTCAAGAACGCCAAGCATGTTGGGGTATTGGACGATCGGAAAGACATCGCGCAGGGGTTGTGGCCGCAGCAGCCTTGCCAGCCATTCCGGCGCGGGGTGATCCGGGGCGGCGCGCGGCGGCAGGTCGATGGGTTTGCCGGTCGGGTCGCGCAATTCGGCCGTGACATGGCGCTGGCTGCGAAGCTCGGTCGCGATGCGCGTCGCTTCGGCGAGAATGTCCTTGTGCCCGAACGATGTGGGCAGGCTGACGGTCGCCGCTGCCTTTGCCAGCACAAAGGCCGATTCCGTCTCGTTGCGCACCGAGTCGCGGGCGTTCCAGATCACGACCGAGACGGTGATTGCGAACATCGCGATCCACGCAAGGGTCGAGCCCGCGAACGCGATCGTTGCCAGTCGCAGTTGGCGTCGCCCCAGCATACCACGCGTCCTGCCAATCGCGCCGATCTGGCCCGTTGCGTCCATCGTTCTCCCTTGCCGCCAGCAGGCGGCATTCCCCAGAGAAAGACTAGTTTACCTGCCGGGCTTCGGGCAAGTCCCGTGGCGCGACGGATATTCAGTTGCTGGCGGGTTCGCCCTCGGGGACCTCGCTGCGACCCAGCAGGCGACGGACCAGCACGAAGAATAACGGCACGAACAGCACGCCCAGCAGGGTGGCCGATATCGTCCCACCCAGGACGGTCGCGCCGATGGTGTTGCGTCCATTCGCACCCGCGCCGCTGGACAGGACCAAGGGCAGCACGCCCAGCGAGAACGCGACCGAGGTCATCATGATCGGGCGGAAGCGCTGGCGCGCGGCCTCGACCACGGCGGCGAAAAGGGGCTTGCCGGATTCCTCGGCCTGTTCGCGTGCAAATTCAACGATCAGGATGGCGTTCTTGCCGGTCAGGCCGATCACCGTCAGAAGCCCGACCTGGAAGAACACGCCATTGTCGAAGCCACCCAGCCAGGCCCCGATCAACGCGCCAAGAACGCCGATCGGCATGGCCAGCATGACCGCGAAGGGGATCGACCAGCTTTCGTAAAGCGCGGCAAGGCACAGGAAGACCACGGCCAGCGACAGTGTGTAAAGCAGCGTCGTCTGGCTTCCCGCGTCCTGTTCCTCTTTCGACAGGCCGGTCCAGGCGACGTCGAATCCCTCGGGCAGCTTCGAGGCCAGATCCTCGACCGCGGCCATGCCTTCACCGCTGGAAACGCCGGGGGCAGGGCTGCCCTGGATCTGCATCGCGGGCACACCATTATAGCGGTACAGCCCCTGCGGCCCATAGCTCCACTTGCCCACGGCGAAGTTCGAGAAGGGCACCAGTCCGCCAGAGCTGTTACGGATCCGCCATTTGTCGATGTCGGTCGGCACGGAGCGCGAATCCGGTTGGCCCTGGACATAGACGCGCTTGATCCGGCCGCGGTCCAGGAAGTCGTTGACATAGCTTCCCGCCCAGGCGACCGACAGCAGGCTGCCGACATCGGTCGCGGAAACCCCCATCGCGCCCGCCTTGCGCCAGTCGACGTCCAGGTTGTACTGCGCCGCGTCCTCCAGCCCGTTTGGCCGGGCCGAGGCGATGCGACTGTCCTGCGCGGACATGCCCAGCATCTGGTTGCGCGCCTCAAGCAATTGCTCGTTCGTCTGACCCGCCCGGGCCTGCAGGTAGAAGTCGAATCCCGAGACGTTGCCAAGCTCGATCACCGAGGGCGGCACGATCGGAAAGACCATCGCATCCCGGATCTGGCTAAGTGCCGGGAAGGCACGCCCGGCTATGGCCTGCACGGACTGGTCGGGCCTTGGGCGGTCGGCCCAGTCCTTCAGCCGGACGAAGGCGATGCCCATGTTCTGACCCTGCCCGGCAAAGCTGAAGCCGGATACCCCGAACATGGAATCGACGTTCTCGGCCTCGGCCGTCGTGAAATAATTCTGGATCTGGCCGATCACCGCCTCTGTCCGCTCGGTCGTGGCGCCGGTCGGACCCTGCACCAGCACGAACATGATCCCCTGATCCTCGTCCGGCAGGAAGCCGGTGGGCGTGCGCAGGAAAAGGAAGATCATCGCGGCACCAAGCGCCAGATAGATCAGCATCATCCGCAGCGGGCGCCGGATGATCCAGTTCACCCAGCCGCTGTAGCTGTGCATCGTCCAGTCGAAGCCGCGGTTGAACATGCCGAAGAAGCCGCGGGTCTTGTGGCCGTGTTCGTTGCGCAGGATCGTCGCGCAAAGCGCAGGCGTCAGGGTCAGGGCGACCACGACCGACAGCCCCATGGCCGAGGCGATGGTGATCGCGAACTGCTTGTAGATGACCCCCGTCGAGCCGCCGAAAAAGGCCATCGGCACGAAGACCGCCGACAGGACCAGTGCGATCCCGACCAGTGCACCGGTGATCTGGCCCATGGATTTCTTGGTCGCCTCGCGCGGTTCAAGATCCTCTTGCTCCATGATCCGCTCGACGTTCTCGACGACGACGATGGCGTCGTCGACCAGAAGTCCGATAGCCAGCACAAGCGCCAGCATGGTCAGCGTATTGATGGTGAAACCCAGCGCCGCAAGAATGCCGAACGTGCCCAGGATAACAACCGGAACAGCAAGGGTCGGGATCAGCGTCGCGCGCCAGTTCTGCAGGAACAGCAGCATGACGAAGAAGACCAGAACGATGGCCTCGACCAGCGTCTTGACCACCTCTTCGATCGAGATCAGGACGAAGGGGGTGGTGTCATAGGGGATGACATAGCTGACGCCTTCCGGGAAGAACCGTGCGAACTCTTCCATCCGGGCCTTGATGCGTTCGGACGTGTCCAGCGCGTTGGCGCCGGTTGCCAGACTGATCGCGATCCCGCCCGAGGGCTTGCCGTTGAACCGCGCGCTGGTGGCATAGCTCTCCGAGCCGATCTCGACCCGGGCGACGTCCTTCAGCAGGATCAGCCCGCCATCGGGTTCGGCCCGCAGGACGATCTGTTCGAAATCCGCGGGCGTTGACAGCAGCGACTGCGCGGTGATCGTCGCGTTCAGCATTTGTCCCGCGGGCGAGGGTTGGGTGCCGAAGGCCCCGGCCGAGATCTGAGCGTTTTCGGCCGAAACGGCCGATACGACGTCGCCCGGTGTCAGCTGATAGGCCGCCAGCTTGGACGGATCGAGCCAGATCCGCATCGCGTATTGCGCGCCGAAAACCTGCACCGAACCCACGCCCTCGACCCGGCTGAGATCGTTGACGAGGTTCGAGATCATATAGTCCGACAGGTCGACTTCCTCGAGCGAGCCGTCATCCGAGATCAGCGCGATCACCATCAGGAAGCCGGACGAGGATTTCTGGACTGTCACCCCTTGCCGCTGCACTGCTTCGGGCAGAAGGCTTGTGGCCTGCGACAGCTTGTTCTGGACCTGGACCTGCGCGATGTCCGGATCGGTGCCGGTCGCAAAGGTCAGAGTCGTCGTCGAGGTGCCCGCAGAGCTGGAACTGGACGAGAAATAGCGCATCCCGTCCAGCCCGGTCATCTGCTGTTCGATGATCTGGGTGACGGTATTGGCCACTGTCTCGGCCGACGCGCCCGGATAGGTTGCGCGAATTTCGACCGTTGGGGGCGCGATCTGCGGGTACTGGGCCACCGGCAGTGTCATCACCGACAGGATGCCGATGCCCATGATGAGGATCGAAATCACCCAGGCAAAAACCGGACGGTCGATGAAAAAGCGCGCCATGACAGGCTCCTGTGCGAACTTGCTTGACGCGGCCTATTCCGAGGCGGGTGCGTCTTCCTGTGGCTTCTCGGTGGCGGCCGCGGGCGGGGTCTCGTTCGGGGTCGCCTCGGCAGGTGCGGCGGCGGCGCGTTCCTCGGGGGCGACGGGCATGCCGGGGGCGATGCGCTGCAACCCCTCGACGATCAGCCGGTCGCCGTCGGACAGGCCCTTGCTGACGACCCAGGTGTTCCCCTTGTCCTGCAGGATCGTCAACTCGCGCTGCTCGACCTGGTTCTGGGCATTGACCACCATCGCGATGGGTTGACCCCTGCGGTCGCGCGAGACGCCTTCCTGCGGCGCCAGAATGACTCCGCGCGCCAGGGCCTGCTGGACCACGGCCTGAACATACATGCCGGGCAACAGTATCCGGTCGGGATTGCCGAAGGTCAGCCGCAGTGTGACTACGCCCGTCGTTTCGTTCACATAGGGTTCGGCAGCGGTCAGCGTACCCTTTTGCTGATAGTCGCTGCCATCGGCCAGCCGCAGGGTCACGGTGCGGTCGGGTCCTGCCTGCATCGCCATTTCGCGCCGCCAGCGGATGATTTCGGCGGCGGATTGGGTCACGTCGACATGGACCGGATCGATGGTGCGGATCACGGTCAGGGGCGTCGCCTGGCTTGCAGTCACCAGTGCGCCCTGGCTGACCTGCGCAAGCCCGATCTCGCCATCAAGCTCGGCGCGGACGGTGGTGCGGTCCAGGTCGATGCGGGCGCTTTGCAGCTGGGCCTGCGCGACCTTCACGGCAGCGTCGGCCGCATCGCGGGTAGCAATGGCTGAATCGTTGGTGCTTTCACTGGCGACGTTGCGCTGGCGCAGGGCGCCCAGCCGCTCGGCCTCGCGGCGGGCATTCTCGGCCTGGGCGCGGGCTTGGGCGACGGCGGCCTCAGCCTGGGCGACGGCGGCTTCATAGGTGGTCGCATCGATGCGAAACAGCGGATCGCCGACCTTGACTCGCCGGCCTTCGCCGAACATGCGCTCGACCACGATACCATTGACCTGGGGGCGCACCTCGGCGGTGGCCGAGGCGGTCACGCGGCCGGGCAGGGTGGTCGTCAGGGCCACGTCCTGAGGATGCAGCGTCACCACGGTCACGGGGGTCGGTGGCGCCTCTCCCCCCGCTTGCTGGGCCATGGAAGATGCGGGGACCAGTCCCACTGCGAGCGGCAGGACAAGGGTTCGGGCAATCCGGCGCGCAAGCGCTGACATGTTCGGCTCCGGGAAAGTACTGACCAGTAACGTAATAACGACCAGTTGATCGCGATGATCAATCCCCATTCTGCCAAGCCCGGCGCGATTGTGGCCGCACGCACAAGGGGCGGGCAATGAGCGCGAGTGCTGGCGCACGCGCGCTCACTGGCTGGTCGGGGCCTCGCCTGCCGGCGGAGCCGCCCGGACATGGATCCTGTCAGATTGGGCTTGCGATCCCCGCCGGGCTGATGCTATCCGATGCGGCGACGCGGGTGTATCTCAATGGTAGAGAAGCAGCTTCCCAAGCTGATGACGAGGGTTCGATTCCCTTCACCCGCTCCAAATTCCAGCCACCCGAAATCCATAATTATTAAGATATTTCAGGCGGTAGCTAAGAATTTCTCCAGCAAGCTCAGGACGGCACGCCAGAGTTCTGTGCATCATTTCGCGCCTCTTTTTGGTCATCGCGACCATTGAGATGCTGGAGCGGTTGACACATAGCCGCCGCCATGACCTTGATTTTGCGTGGTTCCACCTGCCATTCAAAGCGCCGTGTCTCGATCCGCTATAGCCGGTTGAAGATCGGCCTTGGGTCGTTGTGTCGCTGAAGCCGGATTCGCGCAGCAGGGCCTAGCCCAAGGCGGCTGAGGTCTGGAACCAGCTGTGCCTTGGCTGGCTTGGCGCACCTCTGGTAAGCCTTTGACTGGGTCTGCCATCGGGTACCATCACCGGGTCCGACGGCGCGTCCGGCGGGTCCCTGTCCCATCTGACCGGAAGCCTCGGGGCCGCGGTCTTCGAAGCGATGCTCACCCGCGTGGTCGCCGGGGGCTTCCAAATGACAAGGCCCCCGACCGTTGGTCGCCTGTCCACTGAAGGTGCTCGCGATCCGCGCCGTCGTCCTGGTGGCGGTCATGTTCATGCACTGAGGGGGCTCAGGCAGCCGGGCGGAATCATGCGCTTACGCCGGCCTGACCGCGACCCGCACGTGGTCGGGCAGCAGCTGTCATCCAGTCCAGGCCCTGCGGCATTAGGGTTCAACCCTTCCAGCCCGATCTGTCACCCCGTCGTCGGGGGGGTGACGCGTTTCGCGAAATCCAGATACGGCATGGCTCGTTGTCTTTGGAAAACCCAACGCCTTTCGCCGCAGCAATCGAACCGCGGGTTCCGGGGGCTAACTCCGATCACGATTCTGTCGTGATCACCTGTCGGGATCCCCGCCGAACCGCCTTTGCCAGTGGCCACAGCGCTAACCGGCTCCCCGTACACGGTGCTGCCGTTGAGGAGCCGGGGAGCGCTCGAGCGGGCTCCGCCTGAAACGACCCAAACTCATTCTAGCACATGCCCGCCGTCGCGCGGGACTTTTTCATTTGGAGACCAGCATGTACCCAGCCGGGATCAAGGGCGCCGCAAGGCCGCTGACTGATATCGGCTCGGCTCGTGTCGGCCGTGTGATCGGCGTCGGCCAGGACGAGATCCGCACCGCGATCGAGGTTGAGACCTCGCGCGGCGAATTCGATAGGAAGGCCAGCCGGAGATGCGGTTCGAGCCGGACGTGTTTTATCGCGAGCTGGGGCAGGGGCCCAAGCGCACCAATCTGGCCTTCACCCTCTGACTGGAGAAGGCAGCGAGCCGGATCGCGAGGTTCATGCGGACTCTCCATCCGCTCTATCCGATCATCTTCGCCCGGCAGCGCGGCACCTTCAGCGGCGCGATACCTCGTCCCTATGCGCTGAACCCGAAGCAGGAGGGCCAGATCGCCAAATTCATCAAAGACTGGAAGTCGGCGTTTGATGCGGGCGTCAAAACTGGCGAACCGCTGAAAGCGAAGTTCTGATTGCAGTTGCCAAAATCGTGGTCTGCGGACTGGCATGACCTCGCATCGACTAACGGGGGACGGGACTTCGGTCCGCCCCCAGGGTGGCTGACGGTAAGATTTCCCTGGGAAACGCTATTTCCTTTGGTCGGGTGGTCGGGCACCATCCCGCAATCCGATTACCATTCCAGAAATTTCGCCGTCGCTTACTTCAACTCTCTGCCAGTGGCGTGCGATTCCTCATTAGGTATGGCCAGAATGAAAGGGCACCTGATTGTCGCAGAAGTTCCCGAGGTTCATAGCTTTCCAAGGACCCACACTTCTCCTCTCCGCAGCCGTCGCTTGCTTTTACACTGGCGTGCAGACGGGGCAGGCCGTGGCGCAGACAGCGCCGGAAGTGCCGGCATCCCTTTCAACGCCAGAGGTTGTCGAGTCGCCGGTCGGCAAGCTGGAATTCAGGGATGGCGTGCCGACAAAGGATACTGCGGAAAAGCTGTACGATAACCTTGACTTCACCTATGCCTACCGCGCCTTCATGGACAACATGCGCGGCGTCAGCATCCGGACCGTGCATAACGAGATGCAAAGGTTGGGGATCAAGGAAAACGAGGTTCTCGTTTTCTCGGACCTCATGGATGCAAAGTCCCTGTTCCTGACGGCCAATGCCGACACGATTTATGTGATGGGCTATCTTGATCTTGCCAAGGGGCCCGTGGTGCTTGAGACGCCGCCGGATTTTCTGGGGGCGGTGCAGGACGCCTGGTTCCGTTGGGTGATCGATATCGGGGTGCCGGGTCCGGATCGTGGCCAGGGCGGCAAATATCTGATCGTCCCGCCCGATTACGACGGACCGCTGCCCGAAGGTGGCTATTACATCTCGCGCGCGAAAACCAACACCGTCCTGTGGTTCGGCCGGTCGTTTCTTGCCAACCACTCAGATCCAAAGCCCGTCGTCGAGACCATCCGCAAATTCACCAAGGTCTACCCCTACGAGGCCGGGGGCGTGGGAACGCCGATCGCGGATTTCCTTTCCGGAACGGCGAAACTCGGGCAGATCAAGCCGCCGCCCGAGACCGTATTCCACGAGGGCAGCGGCAAGGTGATGAACACCGTTCCGCCGAACGATTGGAGCTATTTCGAACTGTTGAACGAAGTGGTCCAGACTGAACCCGCCACATCGCTTGATGCCGAACTGATGGGGCCGTTGGCGTCCATCGGCATCATCAAGGGACAGCAGTTCGCGCCGGATGCGCGCATGAAGAAGATCATGACCGATGCGCTGGCGACCGCCAATGCAACCGCGCGGACGCTGCTTGTCAGCCCGCGTGATCCGAAGTGGTTCTACTACCCCGACTCGTCCTGGTTCAATTTCCTGTTCGATACCGGCTATGAGTTCGAGACGCCCATCCCGAAGATCACCGCGCAAGGCGTCGAGCCATATCCGCCGACCGGCTATCGGACGATGGACGCCCGGACGAACTTCTTCTACGGCATTACCGGCATCACGCCCGCGATGGCGATGCGTCTGCCGGGCATAGGCTCGCAGTATCTGCTTGCCTCGACGGATGCGGACAAGAACCATTTCGACGGTTCCAAGACCTATAAGGTCACGCTTCCGAAAGGCATTCCGGCGGAAAATTTCTGGTCGCTGACCATTTACGACAACATGTCGCGGTCGATGTTGGACACGCCGCAGCGCTTTCCGCGCGCGGGAAGCCAGAGCTATCCATCGGCAGCGGCCGAGACGGAAGCCGATGGCTCGACGACGATCTGGTTCGCGCCGGAGCAGCCGGACGGCGTCGCGCGCGGAAACTGGATTCAAACCGATCCGAAAAAGGGCTGGTTTGTCATCCTTCGCCTCTACAGCCCACTGGAGTCGTTCTTTGACAAATCCTGGCGAGCGGGCGAGATCGAAATGGTGAAGTGAGACGCTATTTTGCAAAACGGGCCACCGGTAATTGGTGCCGTTACGTCAAAGACTATCGTGTTATGACGCGCATTGGTTCCGTCTCTTGCTTTGGTGCCGGGCCGCCGGGTCGGCACCGAAAACTCCCTGAGCTTGCAATTTAGCCATTGCTCGATCGAGTCCGATGCGTGATCAAAACCAGAAGCGATGCCGGGGCGGCGCTGCCGGCCCCGTTCGCGGCCAGCAGCAAAGTCAATTCGGGATAGGAATTGCGATTACTTCTGGCTGACTTGCATCTTCGCCTTGACCTCAGCACCAGACGGCATTTTGACCGTCACGTCTGTCGGCTCAGTATACGCAGATGCGTCGATGTCCTTGAAGATTTCGCACGTGCGCGTTGCGATCTCTTCCGCAGTCATTTCGGTATTCTCTTTCACGATCAACGCTTGATCCGCGCTCATGATCACGTCAGTCGCGCCACAATCGATGCGCAACTCGCGATCTTGGGCTTGGGCAGAAACAACAGATAGGATCGCGATCCCGCTTGCGAGGGTCAGAAGCAGTTTCAGCATTTTCACCTCCCACAATGAATGCCATTCCGACGGGAGTCGGTGGCGCGCGGCATTTTACAGGCCTTCAGTCGGATTGGCTAAAGATTCGTTATTTTCTGCAAAGCCGAACTAGCGTAATTCCCGCACTTTTGCCGCCGACGCTTTGTGGACGTCCGCACGCCCGTAACCGCACGATGGACCTTCTATTGCACGGTCGCGGCGAACGGTCTCAAAGGCTATCTGCTCGGTTCGGCGCGGCGCCGCTAAGCTGATGCGCGGATAAAGCGGAGCTGATCCTAAACCTTCGACAGTTACTCGCGTATGCGGCGTGGCGGAATCGATCACATCTCAATTGAGCCAGCAACAGTCAGATGTAGGCCGTCTCGGCTCATTCATTCGTGGTCGGCAGATGGTGCGGCGGTATGCTCAGCCTGGAAAATCTTGTAGGTGGTGTAATATTTCAAGATGTTCCGAACATAGACAAGTGGTTCCTGACTGATCGTTCGGCCTGCGGCAACCTCGACATTCCCGAACCAGACATTGGGATCGAGGCCCATACTCTCCGCCCGCATGCGCGCTTTGCGAATATTCCCGGGGCCGGCATTATAGGCGGCAAAAGCAAAGCAGGCCTGGTCGAAGGGGGTTATGGCGGGGTCGTTGAAATACACCATTCGGAGATGCCTCAGATACTTGACGCCTGCCTCGACATTCCTCTCGGCCACCTGAATGTCCGGGATGTCGACGTTTGGATCCCGTGCGGTGGCCGGCATGACCTGCATCACCCCGATCGCGCCGGCATCGCTGCGCTTTGACTGGTCCAGGCGCGATTCCTGATAGCCCTGAGCGGCGATGAGGACGGGATCGAAATCGTAAGTCGTGGCGTGCCGCCGGATGTAGCCGATCGTCTCGACGAACTTCGTGTCCTCGCCCGGAGCGATTGCATTCACAAGCCGCGTCGGATCGGCAATCCAGCGACGATACAGGATATTGCCAAGCTCCGTGCCCTTGCGTGCCTTTGCGACAAAAGCATTTGTCGCCTTCATCAACTCGGGAGAGCCCTTGCGGATTGCCCACGCGATTTTGCCGTCCTTGCTGAAGACGAGGTCCTCATGCACGACGAGGTTCTCGAAAATCTGCTTGAAAAGCTCAGCCTTGTGACTGTCAAGGATGACAGCGGGAATGACGCCTACATTGACGAGCTCAGCCAGATCGTAGTCTTCGAGTGCCTCGTCAGCTGCAATAATCGGGATTGGCACCATTCCTGCACCGGATCGGGTCGCATTCAATGCCACGAGGTGCTCGTGGTAGCTGCTCGACGGGCGGACATGCACTCCAATCGTCCCGAGATCGTCGAGCGTCGCGATGTCCGGGGCTGCAGGACCTGTTACCAAAAGCTCGCTTACATCGCGCAGCATTGGATCCGCAAAGTCCACCCGCTCGGATCGGCGTGGTGTCACCGTCAGATTGGCGCTCAGAACGTCCACCCGACCGTCGACAAGCGCATCGATCATTTTGTCTCGCGTCAGCGGCATCAGCGCCACGGTCAGCGTTTGAGCCTTCGGACCGAGCGTCTTGCGCAGGTGAGCCTCGAACTCGCGCCCGAATTCGACAGCGATTCCGCTTTGCTTGGCACCTTCATAGACAAATGTCATCGGTTCCTGGGGCACGCCCATCCGGACAAATCCCCGCTGCACCATGCCATCAAGGTCGCCAGTCCACGGGCGCAACATCGCGGCAATCATCGCGTCTTCGGTGAGTTCCGCGTCAGTGAGAGCTGCGGTGTCCTGATCCTCCAGAACATGCTGAGCAATTGCCTCGGCGCTGCCAAGGCAGACCCAGACCGCAACCAGAACCACAGCGATTCCCCGTGCCATGACGGACCCAGAAAAACGACTCGCGTGTCGAGTTTACCACTTTCCCGAATGCGCTTCGATGTCTCACCATGAAGGGTAGCCGCCACGCGGGGCATGGGTGCGCGCGTGGCAGGACGAGTTCACTGGGCCCCGACCGCGCTTGGTCAGCCGAGAGAGCTGCCAAGCCCGATTTCAGAAGCCTATACCGATGCTCACGCCACCTCGCCTCATGCATCCCCCAGGCGTTAGCCATCGGCTCGAGGTGAAGGGATTGGAGATATCCTCTCCAGCCTTTTCCTTCTTCTCAAGGATATAGCGCATCCGTTGACGCTGGTCGCTGCAGCTCGTTTCAGCCCCGATCTGAACGAGATCCATGCGACTGAATACATGCGGGTTGAGACCCAGGATCGCAGCTTCCTGGATATGTCCGGGGGACAATGGCTTGCTATCCGCGAGGGCCGTTCCCGTCATGGCAGCAAAAGCCAACACGACGAAAGTGAGCTTCCTGATCACCTGACGCCTCCATCTCAGACACGGCTGCCATCGATGTGGTATCTTTGGAGGGAAATAGAAGAGCCGTGAGGAATTCACCCGCTCCATCCCATCCCCGTGCCTGACCGCGATGGCACGCAGGACGCGCTGTCGTTCAGCGCAATCCCATCTCGGCAAGGGCGCGGGCAATTTCCGGGGGTAGGCTGGGCTCTTGGCCGCGCCCGGCGGGCAGGTCCGGTGGCGCGTCCGTTGCGCTGAGATAGCGCCAGCCCTGGAACGGACGACGTGGCACGGCCGCGGTGCGGACAAGGCCCGGACCAAGGATCAGGGCGCAGCGGCGGATGCCGTCCTCTCCCTCCACCTCCTCCAGCCCCAGCAGGGGTTGGCGGGCCTGCATGACGCCTTTGAACACCCAGTAGATCGAGCCGCCGTTCAGCAACTCAGCCTCGCGTTTGGGCCACATCCGGGTCACATGGCGCGCCGGACCGCCGGCCCAGCGGCTTTTCTGCCATTCTTCCAGCTCGACCGGGCTGTCGCAGCCGACGCAAAGCTTCATGAGGTTCAGGGTGCTGGTCATGCGCCAGATATATCCCCCGGCACGGCGGGTGCAACCTTGCGCCCTGTGGATAAGGCAGATACCCCCCGAGGCCTGCCAACATGACAAGAGGTGATCATGTCCGAACCCCTCGCACCCCCGGTCCACAAGCAGCCGTTGCCCGAATTCATCGCGATGCTGGCCGTGATCTTTGCGGTCATCGCCTTCTCGATCGATTCGATGCTGCCGGCGCTGCCCGAGATCGCGGCGGCGCTGACGCCCGAAAACGTCAACCGTGCCCAGCTTGTGCTGACGGCCTTCGTGGCCGGAATGGGGGTCGGCCTGTTCGTGGCCGGGCCGCTGTCGGATGCCTATGGCCGCAAACCGATCATTACGGCGGGATTTGCGCTTTACGCGGTCGCCGCCATCGCTGCCGTCTTTGCCAACTCGCTTGAAATGCTGCTGGTCGCGCGCTTCGTGCAGGGTCTTGGCGCCGCCGGGCCGCGTATCGTCTCGCTCGCGCTGGTCAGGGACCTGTATCAAGGGCGCGAGATGGCGCGGATCACCAGCTTCGTCATGATGATCTTCATCCTGATTCCGGCGGTTGCGCCGTCGGTGGGCGCGGGCATCATCCATTTCGTCGGCTGGCGCGGCGTCTTTGGTTCGTTCGTTCTGCTGGCGTTGCTGGGCAGCCTTTGGATGAACCTGCGGCAAGAGGAAACGCTGCCGCCCGCAAAGCGCCGCCCGATGCGGCTTGGCAGCATGATGGCCTCGGCCCGCGAGGTGCTGGGCAACCGGCAGGTGCAGCTGGTCACGATCGTCATGACCCTGGGATTCGGCCAGATGTTTGCGTTGCTCAGTTCGGCCCAGCAGCTCTTCTCGGAGACCTATGGCCGGGGTGAGGATTTCCCCAAGTGGTTTGCTGCCATGGCGCTGTTGAGCGGGACCGGAACCATGCTGAACGCGCGCTATGTCCTGCGCCTGGGGATGCGGCGCATCGTCAGAAGCGCCTATGCCATGCAGGTCGTCGTATCGACGGTGATGTGCGTGCTGGTCCTTGGCGACCTGCTGCCGCCCGCCCTGCGCTTTCCGGCCTTCTTCATGTGGGCGGTCAGCGTCTTCTTCATGGCGGGCGTGACTTTCGGCAACCTGAACGCGATGGCCCTGCAACGCATGGGACATGTCGCGGGCATGGCGGCGTCGGTCATTGCGGCCGTGTCGACCATCGGTGCGGTCCTGATCGCGGCCCCCGTGGGCCAGCTGTTCGACGGCACTGCCCGGCCGATCATCCTGGCGACGCTGGTCTGTTCGGCGCTCGCGCTGTGGCTGATGCGCTGGGTCGAGGAAGTCTGAGACCGGGGGCGCGCAAGCGCCCCTATCCATCAACGGGCGTCCGAGCAAGGATTTGTTCTGAGGGGATAAAGTGGCAGCCCGTAGGGGAGTCGAACCCCTCTTTTCAGGTTGAAAACCTGACGTCCTAACCGATAGACGAACGGGCCACTTCAGCGTCACCATCTGGCGACGAGAGGGCGTTTAGGCCAGCGCGGCGCGCTCCGCAAGAGGCAGTTTCACTTCTTCTGTGGGTAAACGCTTTTTTTTCGATCGGGCCGCGTCAGGCAGGATACGGACAGAAAAAAACGCCGCCGATCAGCTAGATCGCGGCGCGCATCCCGGTCATCTCAGGAAGAAGTGGCAGCCCGTAGGGGAGTCGAACCCCTCTTTTCAGGTTGAAAACCTGACGTCCTAACCGATAGACGAACGGGCCACTTTCTATCTCCGCAAGGCAGTGCCCTGCGGCGTGGGGCGGTGTTTAGGGCAGGGGCGCGATGCCTGCAAGCGGAAAAATGACCTTCTGGTGAAGTTTTTTACCGCAGCCTTGTTTCCTGCGTCAGACGACCGGCGCAGCATCGTCCAGCCGCAGCCTGACGCGTTCGCGCCCACCCCATTGCGACAGTTCCAGCTTGCCCGCCAGGTGAAAGCGCCGACCCTTGGCGCCCAGCAGGGCGGGACCAAGGGGGCCGGTCATCGCGCCCCAGGCCACTGCCTCGATCGGCTGGCTGCCGGGACTGCGAAAGCGCAGGCGCAGGTGGCTGTCGCCCATTGTCGAGGCGCTGTCGATCAGCTGGTCGGCAAAGGCGAAACGCGGCGCCGGAGCTGCCTGCCCGAAGGGACCGGCTCGTTCCAGCATCTGCATCAGCTCGACAGTCGCGCCCGCAGGGTCGAGCAGGCCCGAAATCCGCAACTCTTCCGCTCCGGCACGCTCGGACATCTCGCGGGCCAGAAGTTCGGACAGGCGTGCCATCGCGGCGGGAATCAGCGCCTCTTCGATGGTCAGACCCGCGGCCATGGCGTGCCCGCCGCCTTTCAGCAGCAGCCCCTCGGTCGCCAGCCGCTGGATCGCCCGGCCAAGATCGACGCCGGGAACCGAGCGGGCCGAGCCCTTGCCGATGCCGCCTTCGATGCCGATCACGACCGAGGGCAGGCCGGTCGCTTCCTTGACGCGCGCGGCGACGATGCCGACGACACCGGGATGCCAGCCCTGATCCGCCGCCCATGCGACCAGCGAGTCGCTGCCCCTGGCTTCGATCTGGGCGAGCGCAGCTTCGCGCACGGCGGCCTCGATGGCGCGACGGTCGCGGTTCAGGTCATCCAGCTGGGCTGCCAGTTGTTCGGCCTGGCGGCTGTCGGTACAGGACAGGCAAAGCGCGCCCAGATCGGCGCGACCGACGCGGCCCCCGGCGTTGATGCGCGGTCCCAGCAGGAACCCCAGGTGGAAGGCGCTGGGGGCGGAATCGAGCCGGGCGACGTCGGAAAGCGCGACCAACCCCGGACGGCCACGCCGCGCCATGATGACCAGCCCCTGACGGACAAAGGCGCGGTTCACCCCCACCAGCGGCGCCACGTCCGCGACTGTGGCCAGCGCCACCAGGTCCAGCAGCCCGATCAGGTCGGGCTGCGCGTGGCCGGCATCGCGCAACAGCCGGTTGCATTGCACCAGGGTCAGGAAGACCACGCCCGCCGCGCACAGGTGACCCAGGGCGCCGTCTTCGTCCACGCGGTTGGGGTTGACCACGGCCAGCACCGGAGGCAGCGTTTCGGCCCCCTGGTGGTGGTCCAGCACGACCACGTCGCGGGGGGCAGCGGCGGCCAGCGCCTCATGGCTGAGCGTACCGCAATCCACGCAGACGATCAGGTCGTGATCCCGCGCCAGCGCCGAGATGGCCGGGACGTTCGGGCCATAGCCTTCGTCGATGCGGTCGGGGATATAAAGCGTGGCCTGCTTGCCCTGCTGACGCAGCCAGTCGATCAGCAATGCCGCGGAAGAGCCGCCGTCGACATCGTAATCGGCAAAGATTGCGATGCGCTGTCCCTTCAGGACGGCCTCGACGATGCGCGCGGCGGCCTTGTCCATGTCGCGCAGGACAAGGGGATCGGGCAGCAGGTCGCGCAGCTTCGGATCAAGAAAGGATTGCGCCTCGGGACCGGAAACCCCGCGCGAGGCGAGGATGCGGGTGACGGGCAGGGGCAACCGGCTTTCCTGCGCCAGCGCCTCGGCGGCCCGGTTAAGCTGGGCGTCGGGGCCGCGCCAGAATCGGCCGGTCAATGAGGATTCGACGGAAAGAAAGGCGGTCATGGGTTGCTTCATCCCCCATGACCGCCCTTCGTTCAAGTGCGCAGCGCGCTGATCACTTGATCGGGTTGCGATAGATCATGCGGCGGACCGATCCGGTTTTCGAACGCATCAGGATGGTTTCGGTCTGCAGGTAATGCGGCTCGCGCTTGACGCCGGCCACGATCGAACCATTGGTGACGCCGGTCGCGGCGAAGATCACGTCGGCGGTGACCAGTTCGTCACGCGAATAGATGCGGTCGAGATCGGTGATCCCGGCCTTGCGCGCGCGGCCCTTTTCATCCTCGTTGCGGAACAGCAGCTTGCCCCACATCTGGCCGCCCATGCATTTCAGCGCCGAAGCTGCCAGCACGCCCTCGGGTGCGCCGCCCGAACCCATGTACATGTCGATGCCGGTCAGTTCGGCCTCGGCGCAGTGGATGACGCCCGCGACGTCGCCATCGGTGATCAGGCGGATCGCGGCACCGGTCGAGCGGACCTCGGCGATCAGGTCCTCATGCCGGGGACGTTCAAGGATGCAGACCGTGATGTCGCCTTCGGTGACGCCGCGCGCCTTGGCCAGCGCCCGCACCCGCTCGGCCGGGGTCATGTCGAGGCTGACGATGTCCTTGGCATAGCCCGGGCCGATCGCCAGCTTTTCCATGTAGACGTCGGGCGCGTGCAGCAGCGTGCCACGCGGGGCCATGGCGATCACGGTCAACGCGTTCGGCATGTCCTTGGCGGTCAGCGTGGTGCCTTCCAGCGGATCCAGCGCGATGTCGACCTCGGGGCCTTCGCCGGTGCCGACTTCCTCGCCGATGTACAGCATCGGAGCCTCGTCCCGCTCGCCCTCGCCGATGACGACCACGCCCTTGATGTCCAGCATGTTCAGCTGCTCGCGCATGGCGTTCACGGCGGCTTGGTCCGCAGCCTTTTCGTCGCCGCGGCCGATCAGACGGGCCGAGGCATGGGCGGCCGCCTCGCTGACGCGGGCCAGCCCCAGAGACAGCATCCGGTCGTTGAAATCCTTGGGCGATGTCATGCTGAAAGTCCTTGTGATTACGCTTTTCAAGGCTTCTACGCGGCCACTTTGCGGGGCCGCAAGGCTGTCTGCGCTAACGGTTCATCTTTCCGCCAGTTCAAGCGCGAGCGCGTGGATTCTGGGCACGATGTCGCCGAGGGTGCTGTGCACCAGGCGGTGGCGGGCAATGTGGGTCAGGCCCACGAAGCGCGGGCTGGCCATGCGGATTCGGAAATGCGTCTCGCCCCCCTCGCGCCAGCCGCCGTGGCCGCGATGCCCCTCGCTTTCGTCCAGCACCTCGAGACGGGTCGGTTCGAGTTGTTCCAGGCGGTTCTTCATCTCGTCGGCAATCATCCGCAATGCCCCTTTCATGTCGCGCGAAATAGCTTAGACTGCGTGTCCCGATCAGGACAAGGCAGGCAAATGAGCAATAGCGACCCGTTCGGCTTCGACATGTCAGCGGCCTCGGACAAGAAAAGACGGTCCAAGGGTCGTAGGGGCATGTCCGGCGCCTTCGAGACTTCGACACGCAGATGCGACAAGGAAGGGTGCAACGAGCCCGGCCAGTATCGTGCGCCGAAATCTCCGCGCAAGCTGGACGACTATTTCTGGTTCTGCAAGGACCACGTGCGCGAATACAACCTGAACTGGAACTACTTCCAGGGTCAATCCGAAGCCGAGTTTCAGGAGTTCCTGGACAACGCGACGGTGTGGGAACGTCCGACCAAGCCGTTTGGCCGTGCGACTCAGGAACAGAAATGGGCGCGCCACGGCATCGACGACCCGCTGGAGATTTTGGGCGCCAACGGCACCAATCCCGAGGTTCGTGCCCGCGCGACCCGCAAGCTGCCCCCGACCGAACGGCGGGCGCTGGAGATCCTTGAGGCCAAGGACAGCTGGACCCGCGCGGAAATCCGCAAGCAATACAAATCACTGGTGAAGGATCTTCACCCCGACATGAATGGCGGCGACCGCTCGGACGAGGAGCGTCTTCAGGAGGTCGTCTGGGCCTGGGATCAAGTCAAGGACAGCCGCAGCTTCAAGGATTGAAGACGGAAGCGGGGGCTATGCCCCCACGCGTCCCGCGCTCCCTCAGGATATTTCGGAAACAGTGAAGGCCGGGGGATGCCCCGGCCTTCGTGATTTCAGAGCCCGCGTTTCAGTGCCTCGGCCAGATCGGTGCGTTCCCACGAGAAGCCGCCATCGGCCTCGGGGGCGCGGCCGAAATGGCCATAGGCGGCCGTGCGGCGATAGATCGGGCGGCACAGATCCAGATGCTCGCGGATGCCGCGGGGCGTCAGGTCCATCGCCTGCGCGATCGCACGCTCGATCTCGGTCTCGGGGATCTCGCTGGTGCCGAAGGTATCGGCATAGATCGACAGGGGCTTTGCCACGCCGATCGCGTAGCTGAGCTGGATGACGCATTTCCGCGCCAGCCCGGCCGCGACCACGTTCTTGGCCAGATAGCGTGCGGCATAGGCGGCCGAACGGTCGACCTTGGTTGGATCCTTGCCCGAGAAGGCGCCGCCACCATGCGGCGCCGCGCCACCATAGGTGTCGACGATGATCTTGCGCCCGGTCAGGCCCGCGTCACCGTCAGGTCCGCCAATGACGAAGGTCCCGGTCGGGTTGACCCACCACTCGGTCTTCTCGGTCAGCCATTCGGCGGGCAGGACTTCGCGGATATAGGGCTCGACAATGGCGCGGATGTCGTCCGAGCTCTGGCTGACATCCTTGTGCTGGTGCGAAAGGACCAGGCTGGTCACCTCGACCGGGCGGCCATTTTCATAGCGCAGGCTGATCTGGGACTTGGCGTCCGGCCCGAGCATGGGTTCGGCACCGGATTTCCGCGCCTCGGCAAGGCGGCGCAGGATGGCGTGGGAATACTGGATCGGCGCGGGCATCAGCTCGGGCGTCTCGTCCACGGCAAAACCGAACATGATGCCTTGGTCGCCGGCGCCGTCGCGATCGACGCCCTGGCTGATATGGGCCGATTGTTCATGCAGATAGTTGTGGACGTGGCAGGTGTTCCAGTGGAACTTTTCCTGCTCGTAGCCGATGTCGCGGATGGTATCGCGGGCGATCTGGCCGATGCGGCCCATATACTCGCCCAGCTTCTTCTGGTCGGTCAGGCCGATTTCGCCGCCGATCACGACCGTGCCGGTGGTGGCGAAGGTCTCGCAGGCGACGCGGGCGGCCGGGTCTTCGGCCAGAAGCGCGTCCAGCACCGCATCGGATACCTGGTCGCACAATTTGTCGGGATGCCCCTCGGACACGGATTCCGAGGTGAACACATAATTCTGTCTGGCCATTAGGAGTGCTCCGTTGGGATGACGCCGCCACGCCAGGAAGCCGTTGTGACGGTCAGAGATGACGGATAATTCAGCCCCTGGTGGCAGTCAACCGCCGACGCAGCGACAAGCCAAGCAGCGTGGCAATCGCGGCCAGCACTGTGGGCCAGTCGCCCCACCGCGTCCAGGGCGTGGGCGGCAGCGCGCCCGGCAGTGTCGCGTCGATCCTGCCAGCAAGGTCGAGGCCCATCGTGGCCCGAACACCGCCTCGCGCGTCGATGACGGCCGAGACGCCAGTATTCGCGGCCCGCATCAAGGGCAGTCCGCTTTCAATCGCGCGAAGTCGTGCCTGTGCCAAGTGCTGCCAGGGCCCGGACAGTTTGCCGAACCAGGCGTCGTTGGTCACCTGCAGCAGCCAAGCGGGGCGATCATCGCCTGCGATCAGGTGGCGCGAGAATACCGCCTCGTAGCAGATGAGCGGCTGGAAGGGCGGCAAGGTGCCAAGCTTCAGCACCTCGGGGCCGGTGCCCGGCGAATAGCCAAAACCGTGCTGGGCGGCAAAGGCGCGGATGCCGAAACGCGCCATGACATCGCCCCAGGGCGTGTATTCTCCGAACGGGACCAGATGGAACTTGTCGTAGATGGGGCCGATCCCGGCCAGCGAAAACTCGGTCAGGCTGTTGAAGTAGCGCTCGCCCTCGGACCGCTGGATGCCCAGCACGACGGGCGCGCCGGCATAGGCCGCGATGTCCTGCGGCGCGCTGCCGGAATTGTCGAGCAGAAAGTTCACCGCCGTTTCCGGCCAGATCACCGCGTCTGGCGCGGGACTATCAGCGTCGCGGACGGCGGACAGTTCAAGCAGGCGGCGGAAGAACACTTCGGACCAATAGGGATCCCATTTCAGCGCCTGGGTGGCGTTGGGCTGTACCAGCCGCAGGTGCAAGCCGGTATCGGGCGGCAGGGGCCGGGCCAGCCGGGCCATGCCGCCGGTCCATGCGGTCGCGATCAGCAGTGTGGACAGCACGGCTCCGGTTAAGGGGGCGCGCAACGGGGGGTGCTCTGGGCGGGCGAATACGCTGGGCATTGCCGCCGCCAGCATGGTCAGCGCGGACAGTCCGATTGATCCGAACGTGGCAGCCATCTGACCTGCCGGGGTCGGGATCCAGACATGCCCGGTCAGCGCCCAGGGCAGTCCGGTGAAGACCCAGCCGCGCATCCAGTCCGACAGGACCATCAGCGCGGCAAAGGCCAGGGCCTGCCGATTGGGACCAGTTGCGATCCTGGCGGAGAGATAGCCCGGCAGGGTCCAGAACAGTGCGCCACCCAAGGCCATGAAGAACAGCGCAAAGGGCGCCATCCAGCCATAGATATCGGGTTCGACCAGAAATGGCTCGACGATCCAGGACAGCGCCAGCGCAAATTGTCCGAATCCGGCCGCCAGCGCGTGCCAGGCGGCGCGACCGGGCGAGCGGGCATGTGCAACGCGCCAGCAAATCAGCGCCAGCGCGATGACGGTCACATACCACAGATCGAAGGGGGCCTGACCCAGCGCGGCCAGCGCGCCAAGGGCAAGGTCAAGGGCCAGCCCGCCAACAGACGGGCGGACCCGGCATTTGTCGGCGGGCATGGCCGGGATCAGGACTCGGCCGTGGTGGCCGGTGCTGCAGGGGCGTGATCGGCCGGTTGCTCGGGGGCAACGGCGTCGGCCTTCCTGACCCGCTTGCGCGGAGCGCGGGGCTTTGCGGGAGCTGCTTCGACGGGCGCGGCCTCGGACGCTTCCGTCGCCACATCATCCGCGGCCTTGGCTTTTGCCTTGGAGCTGCGCGTGGTGGCCGTCTTGCGCGCTGCGGTGCGCCGCTTGGGTTTTTCGGCAGGCTCGGCAGCGGGGGCCTCGGCCGCGACCGGTTGGGCCTCTGGCGCGGGCTGCTCGGCTGCGACTGCTTCGGCTGGGGCTACGGGCGTTTCCGCGACGTCGGGCTTCTTCCGGCTGGTCCGAGGCTTGCGGGTCCGCGCGGGCTTTTCAGCGGTTTCCGCGATCGTCTCCGCGACGGGAGCCTTGGTCTCGACCGGAGCCTCGGTCACGACTTCAGCGGCCGGAGCGGGGACAACCGGAGCGGGTGCTGCCGGAATCTCGGCCACAGTGATGGGGATCTGGCGCGCTTCAACTGCAGGTGCGGTTTCGGCCACAGACTCGATGATCCGCGGGCGGAAGCTGCGCGTCATGAATTCGGGCATGTGGTCGCCCATTCCCATAATGGGCGAACGGTCGCCCCGACGATCCTCACGCCGGTCTTCGCGACGATCGTCGCGCCGGTGGTCGTGCGATTTCTCGGCGCGATGGTCGGCGCGGCTTTCCGGACGCTCACGACGTTCATCGCGGCGCTCTTCACGGCGGTGGTCGTCGCGACGTTCATCGCGGCGTTCTTCCCGCTGGCGGGGTTCACTGACGCTGGCTTCGGTGCGCACGTCTTCGGCATGGCTGCGCTGTTCACTGTCATCACGGCGGCCGCGACGGTCACGGGTGCGTTCGCGGCGCCCGTTCTCGCGTTGCGGGCGGGGTGCGGACTGGGCGGCAGCCGAAAGGGTAAAGCCTTCTGGCACGGCTGCGCGGGGCAGCTCCTGTTTCACCAGCGCTTCGATGGCGGCAAGGTACTTCCCGTCCATCGGAGTACCGATAGAGATTGCCGTACCCTTGCGGCCGGCACGGCCGGTCCGGCCGATGCGGTGGACATAATCCTCGGCATGGCTGGGCAAGTCGAAGTTGATGACATGGCTGACGGCCGGGATGTCCAGTCCACGGGCCGCCACGTCCGAAGCAACCAAGAAGCGCAGCTTGCCGTCGCGGAAATCGTCCAGCGTCGCCATGCGGTGGCGCTGGTCAAGGTCGCCGTGGATCGGCGCGGCATCGAAGCCATGCGACTTCAGCGACTTCGCCACAATATCCACGTCGGTCTTGCGATTGCAGAAGATGATCGCGTTCTTCAACTCGTCACCTTCGGCGCGGATCAGGGCACGCAGCAGCTCTCGCTTCTGCTTGGCGGACTGGTCGCGGCGGGTCGGTTCGATCTCGACCAGCTTCTGCAGGATGGTTTCCGAGGTGGTCGCCTGGCGCGCAACCTCGATCCGTTCCGGCGTATGCAGGAAGGTGTCGGTGATTCGCTCGATCTCGGGCGCCATGGTGGCCGAGAAGAACAGCGTCTGGCGGGTAAAGGGCGTCAGTTGGAAGATGCGCTCGATATCCGGGATGAAGCCCATGTCGAGCATCCGGTCGGCTTCGTCCACGACCATGATCTGCACGCCGGTCAGCAGCAGCTTGCCGCGTTCGAAATGATCGAGCAGACGACCCGGGGTCGCGATCAGAACGTCGACGCCGCGATCGATCAGCTTGTCCTGTTCGTTGAAGCTGACGCCGCCGATCAGCAGCGCCTTGGTCAGCTTGGTGTGCTTGGCATAGATGTCGAAGTTCTCGGCCACCTGGGCGGCCAGCTCGCGCGTCGGGCACAGGACAAGGCTGCGCGGCATGCGCGCCCGCGCCCGGCCACGGCCAAGCAGTGTGATCATCGGCAGCGTGAAGCTGGCGGTCTTGCCGGTCCCGGTCTGGGCGATGCCAAGGACGTCGCGCCCTTCCAGTGCGGGGGGAATCGCGCCCGCCTGGATCGGGGTCGGGGTTTCATACCCCGCCTCGGAAATGGCTTTCAGAACCTTGGGGTCCAGTTTCAGGTCGGAAAATTTTGTCATTCGGGGCTTTCGTCAATGTGCGCGACATTTGCCTGCGCGGGTCTTGCGTCCATGGCCACAGTCAAGCCCTGATCCAGATCGAAGGCCCGAAAACGGCAGGTCGGGACGCTGTCTCCGCACGCCCCTCGCCATGTCTGCCGGATGCAGACCGGTAGGGGCGTAGCCGAAAAAGCGCGCGCCGTCAATCTGATCGCGGATTTTCCTTGACCGGTTCTTGCGAGGCTGGGGTTCCCCTTTCGAATCCCTGCGGAAAAACATATGGTTGGCAGGATGCGGATCGTCAATCCACCGTCCGGGCCACTGCGGTCGCCGACCTGAGCGCCTGAACCCGCCCGGAATGTCGTGCCGTGGCGCCGTGGTTGACTGCCCCCAAGGCCAGACGTTATCCCGCAGCGATCTTATGGATGGAAGCCATGAACCTCTTTTCGGATATCCGCGCGCTGGTGATCGATGCGCTGGCCCAGATGGAACAGGCGGGTGAGCTGCCCGCGGGACTTGAAACCGCCGCCGTGACGGTCGAGCCACCGCGAGACCCCGCCCATGGCGACATGGCGACGAACGCCGCCATGGTGCTGGCCAAGCCCGCCGGAAAGAAACCGCGAGAGATCGCCGAGGCACTGGCCGCGCGACTGGCGGCGGATCCGCGCATCATCGCCGCCGAGGTGGCGGGACCGGGTTTCCTGAACCTGCGCCTTGCCGCGGGCGAATGGCAGCAGGTGCTGCGCGCAGCCCTGACCGAGGGGGGCGACTATGGCCGCTCGACCCTTGGGGCAGGGACCAGGATCAACGTCGAATTCGTCAGCGCCAACCCGACCGGCCCGATGCATGTGGGCCATACGCGGGGCGCGGTCTTTGGCGACGCGTTGGCGTCCCTGCTGGATTTCGCGGGTTATGACGTCACGCGCGAATACTACATCAATGACGGCGGCGCGCAGGTCGATGTGCTGGCGCGCTCCGCCTATGAACGCTACCGCGAGGCAAATGGGCTGGAGCCCGAAATCCGCGAAGGGCTTTATCCGGGCGACTACCTGATCCCGACGGGCGAGGCGCTGAAGGCGAAATACGGCGACAGCCTGCTGGACAAGCCCGAAGCGGATTGGTTGGCCGAGGTGCGAGACTTCGCGACCGAAGCGATGATGGACATGATCCGGCAGGATCTGGCGCTGCTCAACGTCCATATGGACGTCTTCAGCAGCGAGAAGGCGCTTTACGGCACGGGCCGGATCGAGGCTGCCATCGATCGCCTGCGCGCGGCCGGCCTGATCTATGAAGGTGTGCTGGAGCCGCCCAAGGGCAAGACCCCCGAAGATTGGGAGCCGCGCGAACAGACGCTGTTCCGCTCGACCACGCATGGCGACGATGTCGACCGCCCGGTCAAGAAATCCGATGGCAGCTGGACCTATTTCGCGCCCGACATCGCCTATCACTGGGACAAGATCGACCGTGGCTTCGATCAGTTGATCGACGTCTTCGGGGCGGATCACGGGGGCTATGTCAAGCGCATGACCGCTGCCGTTTCAGCGCTGTCGGACGGGCGCGTCCCCCTGGACGTCAAGCTGATCCAGCTGGTCAAGCTGTTCAAGAACGGCGAACCCTTCAAGATGTCGAAGCGGGCAGGGACCTTCGTTACTCTGCGCGACGTGGTCGAGCAGGCGGGCGCGGATGTTACCCGTTTCCACATGCTGACGCGCAAGAACGATGCCGCCTTGGATTTCGACTTCGACAAGGTGCTGGAGCAGTCCAAGGACAACCCGGTCTGGTATGTCCAATATGCCAGCGCGCGGATCAATTCGGTGCTGAAAAGGGCCGCCGAAATGGGGGTCGCGACGGACGACGCTGCGCTTTCCGGGGGCGATTTGTCCTTGCTGGACCACCCGGCCGAACTGGAAATGGCGCGGAAAGTGGCCGAATGGCCACGCACGGTCGAGATTGCGGCGCGCGCCCATGAACCGCACAGGATCGCGTTCTATCTGTATGATATCGCGTCGGAACTGCATTCGCTGTGGAATCGCGGCAATGACGAGACCGCCTTGCGCTTCGTCCAGGACGGCAATCCTGCCGCTACGTCGGTGAAAATCGCACTTGCCCGCTCTGTCGGCGTTGTCATTTCGGCCGGTCTTGGTATCTTGGGTGTGACTCCGGCCAAAGAGATGCGCTGAAAACAGCGTCCTGCCGGGTGTCGAGCAGAGCAACGAGCAGATACCGGGCAAACCGGCAGGCAGGCAGGAATGGCAGTGGTAGACTTCCGCTCTGGCGGCTTTCAAGGCGCGCAGTCCAATCGGAATGCGCATGATTTTCCCTATGGAAACGGCCACGAGGACGAGGACGAGACCTGGCACGCCGATGCCTGGAACGATGGGCGCTATGCCGAGGCCGATCCGAACATCGCGGATGAACCGGTCTCGTTGCTGCAGCGCCTTTCGCGAGTGACGCATTACCTTGGTGCACTGACCTCGGTCGGCCTGATGGTGATTCTGGCCGTCTGGGGCTTCAAGCTAGTGGTCCGCGACGTTTCCGGCGTTCCGGTCATCCGCGCGATCCAGGGCGAGGCCCGCACCGCGCCCGAGGATCCGGGCGGAGAACTGACCGATCGCATCGGGCTGGCGGTCAATTCCGTCGCCGCCGGTGCCAAGACGGCCGAGCCCGAAAAGGTCGCAATCGCGCCGGCTCCGGTCCGGTTGGATGATCAGGACGTGGCGATGGGCCAGCTTGGCGCGACGGCGCAGGCGCCAGCCCGTCCCGTCGATCTGCCGCTCAGTGACGATACCCCACGTGTCATCCCGCTGCCCGATGGCGAAGCCGCTGCGGCCGCCGCCGCCGCTGCCGTCGAATCCACGGTCGAGCCGGATGCGGACGTGACCGAGGGGCTGATTTCGGACGCGCCCGCGACCGAAGCGCCCGTGAACGAGGCGCTGACCGATCTGGCCGGGCAGGAGACGCAGGACGTCGCCATCAACCAGGCTTTGGCCGAGGCGAATGCCAACGCAGCGACGACTGCGGCGGTGCCTTCGGTTGCGCAATCAACCCGGCCTTCGCCGCGGCCGCGCCGCGTGGCTGCCGCCGCTCCGGTGGCAGCCGCTGCGCCGGCCCCTGCGGTTGCGGCAACGCGCCCGGAAACCGCGTCGAAACCCGCACCTGCCCCCGAAGCCGCGCCGGCCAAGGTCGCCTCGGGATCCGCAATGGTGCAGATCGGGGCCTTCGACAGCGACGCGCTGGCCAAGGGCGAATGGGAACGCGTTTCCGGCAAGTTCGGGTCGCTGTTCTCGGGCAAGTCACGCGTGGTGCAAGAGGCCCAAAGCGGTGGCCGGACGTTCTGGCGCCTGCGGGCTGGAGGCTTCGATTCCAAGGACGAGGCTCGGCGTTTCTGTGCTGCGCTGATCGCCCAAGGGGTCGACTGTATCCCCGCGACCGCGAAGTGACCTCATGACCAGCGCGACGATCCTGGGCGGCATCGCCGGCCCCGACCTGACGGACAAGGAGCGCGATTTTTTTCGTGCCGCCAATCCCTGGGGCTTCATTCTGTTCGGGCGTAATATCGACACGCCCGAACGCCTGCGCCGCCTGACCGCAGCACTGCGTGACGCGGTTGGCTGGGATGCGCCGGTGCTGATCGATCAGGAAGGCGGTCGGGTCCAGCGGATGCGCGCGCCGCACTGGACCGAATGGCCTGCGCCTTTGGATCAAGCAGTGAATGGTGACCGCGCGATCTGGCTGCACCACCACCTGATGGCGCGGGAGTTGCGGGACATGGGCATTGATGCCGATTGCGCCCCCGTTCTGGACATTGCCCGCGACGACACCCATCCCTTTCTGCGGAACCGGTGTCTGGGGACGGACGCGGAAAGCGTCATCCGGCGCGGCCGGATTGCCGCCGAGGCGATGTTCGCCGCAGGCGTCCTGCCGGTGGTCAAGCACATGCCGGGTCACGGCCGTGCGCGCGTCGACAGCCACAAGGACTTGCCCATTGTCGAGGCTGGGCTGGAAGAGCTTGAGCGCACGGATTTTGCGCCCTTCCGGGCGCTGGCCGACCTGCCCATGGCGATGACTGCGCATATTCGCTTTACCGCCATCGACGACGCCCCGGCGACGGCCTCGGCCCCGGTCATCTCGGTGATCCGCGACAGGATCGGATTCGATGGGCTGCTGATGTCGGACGATATCGGGATGGAGGCGCTGTCCGGCACCCCGGCCGAGCGCGCCCGCGCGACGATTGCGGCGGGGTGCGACCTGGTCCTGTCCTGCAACGAGACCATTTCCCAGATGGAAAGCATCGTTGCTGCTGCTGGCCTGCTTTCTGCGCAGGGCCAGCGTCGGGGCGATCGTGCACTGTCGCTGAGGACAGCCGCAGGAACGGGGGAAATCGCGGATATGCGGGCCGAACTGCGTGCGCTTGGCGGGCTTGCGGCCTGAGATTGACTTGAATGCCCGCATGACCGATTCTGCCGCGATCCGTTCGGCCTGACTGAAATGACCAAAGTACCCTATCTGACGCCCGTTCCGGTTTCGGAAGACGCGGCCCGACCCCAGGACAGCCAGGGGCCGGAGGAGATGCCGACTGCCGAGCGCTTGGCGGAAGAGGTGCTGGTGGTCGATGTTTCAGGGTTCGAAGGTCCGCTCGACTTGTTGCTGACCCTGTCCCGGACGCAGAAGGTCGACCTGATGCGGGTCTCGGTCCTCCAGCTAGCCGACCAGTATCTGGCCTTTGTCGAACGCGCCCGAGCGTTGAGGATCGAACTGGCCGCGGATTATCTGGTCATGGCGGCATGGCTGGCCTTCCTGAAGTCCCGGCTGCTGCTGCCCCCGGATCCCCAGGCCGAGGGCCCCTCGGCCGAGGACATGGCAGCGCACCTCGCCTTTCAGCTGGAGCGGCTGCAAGCAATGCGCGAGGCGGCGGCAAGCCTGATGGCCCGCGACCGCCTGGGGCAGCAGCGCTTTGCGCGCGGCGCACCCGAGGCTGTCACGCGGTCGCGCCAAGTCGCCTGGCAGGCCGGTCTGATCGACCTGATGCGGGCCTACGCGAGGCTTAGAACCCGCGATGAATTCCGGCCATACGCATTTGACCGGAAAGATATTTTCACGATGGAGCAGGCATTGGACCGGTTTCGGACAATGCTTGGCTATGCCGGAGACTGGACTTCGCTTGCGAGCTTCCTGCCCGACGGCTGGAACGGTGATCCGCAGCGTCGCCGGTCGGCCACCGCGGCCACATTTGCCGCCACCCTGGAACTTGCGCGTCAGGGACGGATCGAGCTTCGGCAATCCGGCACCTTCGCGCCCATCACACTACGCAGCAAGCAACCGGAATGACCGCGAACCCCACCGAGCCCAAGTCGACGATGCCGCCCCGCCCGACCGCCTCTCTTTCGTTGATCGAGCAGGAGCGGATGATTGAAGCCATCCTCTTCGCCAGCGCCGAACCGCTGAGCCTGCGGGCCATCTCAAGCCGTCTGCCCGACGGCTGTGATGTGGCCGAGGCGCTGGAGACGCTGCGCGCCCGTTATCAGGGGCGAGGCGTGCAGCTTGGCCGCGTCGGGGACAGTTGGGCCTTTCGAACCGCGCCGGACCTTGGCTTTCTCATGCAGGAGGCGACCGTGGAGAGCCGCGGCCTGTCCCGCGCAGCGACCGAGACATTGGCGATCATCGCCTATCACCAGCCGGTGACGCGCACCGAGATCGAGGAGATTCGTGGCGTCGCGCTGAGCCGGGGCACGCTGGACCAGTTGATCGAACTGGATTGGGTGCGTGTTGGCCGCCGGCGGCAGACACCCGGCCGCCCCGCAACCTTCATTGTGACCGAAACCTTCCTGGACCATTTCGGGCTGGAAAGTGCGCGCGATTTGCCGGGGCTTGCCGAACTGCGCGCCGCGGGACTGTTGGAATCACGTCCGCCAGCGGCAGCCATGCCCGTGGTGGCAGGGGATGACGATGCCGATGGCATGGTGCTGCCCCAAGACCTTTACGACGATGAGTGAGGCCAAGGGGAGGGCCGCGCCATGAATTTGAACCAGATCTTCAACAGAATGACCCGCATGGCAATGAACCGGCTGGTGAACTGGACCATGAGAAAGGGCATGAAAGGATTGGATAGCGGCCCGCGGCCCAAATCTTCTGGGCCGCAGCGCGAATTGGACAAGAGTGCCCGGCAGGCGGTCAAGCGCGCGCGCCAGGCCGCCCGCGTCACGCGGCGCATCGGCCGCTAGGCGGCCCCGAACTGCTTGGCCAGCTTCAAGCCCTGGCCCTGATAGTTCGATGCGATACCTTCGCCATACAGACGTTCGGGTCGGGCGGACATCCGTTCATAGACGAGGCGGCCCACGACCTGCCCGTGCTCCAGCGCAAAGGGGGCTTCGTGACAGCGAACCTCCAGCACGCCACGCGCGCCATGTCCGCCAGTCCCGTGGCCGAAGCCCGGATCGAAGAAGCCCGCATAATGCACCCGGAATTCGCCGACCATGGCCAGATAGGGGGCCATTTCGGCGGCGTAGTCCGGTGGAATCGCCACGGCTTCGCGGCTGACAAGGATGTAGAAGGCGCCGGGATCCAGAATCAGTTGGCCGTCGCGCGTCCGCAGCTCGTCCCAGAAATCCGAGGCGCGATAGGCGCCAATGCGGTCCAGATCGATGACGCCACTGTGCGGGCGCGCACGATAGCCTACCAGATCGCCCTGATCGGGCCGCAGGTCGACCGAGAAGCCAAGCCCGTCATCGATCAGGGCCTGCCCTGTAACAAGGGGCTGTGCCGCGTGCAGATCGGTCAGTTCGGCATCGCTCAGCACGGATTGCCCCTGCCGCAGGCGGAGCTGGTTCAGCCGCATTCCGGGACGGACGAGGACCGAAAAGCTACGCGGGCAGATCTCGGCATAGATGGGGCCGTCATAGCCTTCGGGCAGGCGGTCGAATTCGGTCCCCTCATCGGTGACAAGCCGCGTCAACAGGTCCAGTCGCCCGGTCGAGCTTTTGGCATTGGCGACGGCATCAAGGCCCGCGGGCAGGGCCAGCCGCTCCATCAGCGGGACCAGATAGACGCAGCCCTTTTCCAGAACCGCACCGCCGCTGAGGTCCATCCGGTGCATCTCGAAATCGGCAAGACGCTCGCTGACCTTCCGGCCGCGACCCGCCAGAAATGATGCGCGCAGGCGCCAGGCGGTCTGTCCGAGGCGCAGATCAAGGCTGGCGGGTTGGACCTGTTCGGGAAGGATCGGACGCTCGGCGGAAATCGCCCCGGTCTCGATCAACTGGCGCAGCGCGCTGTCGGGCAAAACACCGTTCAAGAAAACACCTCTGGAAAAGGGGAAACGCCCACCCCTGGAAAGGAGTGAGCGTTTTCGGAATGGTCGGGCCGGAGAGATTCGAACTCTCGGCCTTCCGCCCCCCAGACGGACGCGCTAACCAGGCTGCGCCACGGCCCGACGGGGGTCATATAGAGCGAAGCAGGCGGGCAGCACAAGGGGGAGTGGGCGGATTTTTCGACATTAACGCAGATAGATTCACCGACACGATCACCATGCGGAAAAGCAGGCGTAATCATGGCCTTAAAGTAGGGCGTGGAGACGGTCCCGCAGGTCCCGCGCACGGGCAGGAGGTGGCGATCCGGCAAATTCGCGTCGCCGCAGTTCGGAGGCAGCAGTGCACAGCCGCAGCAACCACTCAGCCTCTGATCCCGGTTGGGGGTCAGGGAAAAGCGGCAGCAATTCAGCGCCGGTCTGGGACCGGCGACGCTTCGGTGCGGCGGACCGGGAAGGTTCCCCGTTCTGCGGGGCGCTGACGGCTTCGCTTGATTCGGGCAAATGCGATCCGGCGGCAGCTCCGATTTGGGCCGGAGCCTGCTTCGACAGGTCGCGCATGATGTCCCCCAGCCGTTCTGCGCCCAGCCGCCGCAGGCCGGCCCCCCGGTCGGCCGAAATCAGGCGCTTGGCGCCGCGGATGCTGAGCCCTTCCTCGCGCATGACTTGGCAAAGACCGGCGACAAGGCGAACGTCGTCGGGACGGTAATAGCGCCTGCCGTCGCTGCGCTTAACCGGAGACAAATGGGTGAATTGCGTTTCCCAATACCGCAGGACATGCGGCGCGACACCCACGAGGCGCGAGACCTCTCCGATCGAGCGAAAGGCGTCGGGGGACTTGTCCATCAGCTGCCGGGCTTGTTGCCTGCCGCCACCCGATCCTTCATCAGATGCGAGGGGCGGAACGACAGGACGCGGCGCGGCGTGATCGGCACTTCTTCGCCCGTCTTGGGGTTGCGGCCGATGCGTTCGTTCTTGTCCCGGACCGAGAAGGTACCAAAGGACGAGATTTTGACCTGTTCGCCACGCACCAGTGCGTCCGAGATGTGCCCCAGCACACTTTCGACAAGCTGCGCGGATTCGTGACGGGACAGGCCGACTTCACGGAACACGGCCTCTGCCAGATCCATGCGGGTCAGGGTGGAGTCGCTCATCTGGGAAACCTCTCTCTTGTAGCAAGGATGATTTTTTTGCTGCGGGGTGTCAACATGCCGGACCCCGCCATGGTTCCGTCAGACGAATTTTCCCCCGCTTTATTCGGGCGTTACCGGGGTAGATTGGCATTTCTGCGGATTGAAACCGCCATATCGCTGCCTATTTGATACATAATGCGACAGTTGGCGGGGTGTGACATGGCCGGAGGATGGGCACGCGACGACGCGGTGAACGACCAGATCGACGTCTCGACGCAAGAGGCGATCGAGCGGATGCGGGCACGTCAGTCGCATCGTGCGGCGGGGGAAAGCGCGGAATTCTGTGATGAATGCGACGAGCCGATCCCGCAGGCGCGCCGTGACGCCATTCCGGGCGTACGGCTGTGCGTCGCCTGTCAGGGCAAGCACGACCGCAACTGGAAGCCACAGGCAGGCATCAATCGCCGGGGTTCAAAAGACTCGCAACTACGCTGAGTTACCAGCGCAGCACGACCGATCCCCATGCCAGACCGCCGCCGATGGCTTCGGCGACAAGGATCTGGCCGGGCTTGAACTTGCCCTGCTCATCGGCGACCGACAACGCCAATGGGATCGAGGCGGCAGAAGTATTGCCGTGATCAGCGACCGTCAGCACGACCTTTTCCATTGGCAGATGCATCCGTTTGGCCGTCGCCTCGATGATGCGCGAATTGGCCTGGTGGGGCACCAGCCAGTCGACCTGATCGGTGGTCAGCCCGGCCCGTTCAACCGCGCGATGCGCGGTGTCGGCCAGCTTCTCGACTGCGTGACGGAATACCAAGTTGCCCTGCATCCGCAGATGCCCGGCGGTTCCGGTCGACGCGACACCGCCATCGACGTAAAGCAGGTCGCGATACTGGCCGTCACTGTTCAGGTCCACGGCAAGAATGCCGCGATCGGCCGGGGTGCCATCGCCTTCGACAGCCTCCAGAACGACCGCGCCGGCACCGTCTCCGAACAGGACACAGGTGCCGCGGTCGGTCCAGTCCATGATGCGGCTGAAGGTTTCAGCCCCGATCACCAGCACGCGCTCGGCTTGACCTGCGCGAATCATCGCATCGGCGTTTGCCAGCGCAAAGACGAAGCCCGCGCAGACGGCCTGAACGTCATAGGCAAAGCCGCGCTTCATCCCCAGCCCGGCCTGAACCATCGTTGCGACCGAGGGGAAGGTGAAGTCGGGGGTCGATGTAGCGACGATCACCGCATCGATCTGGTCCACCGAAATGCCGGCATGGTCCAGGGCCGCCTTGGCCGCGGCGATGCCGAGGTCGCTGGTGCGCTGATCCTCGGCGGCAAAGTGGCGGCGCTCGATCCCGGTCCGCGAGCGGATCCATTGGTCCGTGGTTTCCAGCTTGTCCTCGAACCAGTTGTTCTCGACCACACGCTCGGGCAGGTAATGCCCCGTGCCCCGGATTACCGCACGCCGCATCAGGACGTTCCCTTTTTATCTGCGCCGGCAAGCCCGGCGATTTCCGGCGACAGCGACTGCGCCACGCGCGCGGCAAGGCGCTCGTGGAAGCCCGACTGCGCCAGTTGGAAGGCAAGCTTGATCGCCGCCGAGATCCCGGTCGCGTCGGCCCCGCCGTGGGATTTCACCACCGTGCCGTTCAGTCCCAGGAAAACCCCGCCGTTCACCCGGCGCGGGTCGATGCGCTTCTGAAGACGCTTCAGCGAGGTCATCGCGAGTAGGGCGGCGAATTTCGACATGACCGAATTGCCGAAGGCATCCTTGAGGAAATCGCCGACCAGCTTTGCAGTACCTTCGCCGGTCTTCAACGCGACATTGCCCGTGAAGCCATCGGTGACGATCACATCCACGCGCGCTGAGGGCAGATCGCCGCCTTCGACGAAGCCGACATAGTCGAAGCTTCCCGCATCGGCGGTCGAAGCGATCAGTTCATGGGCCTGCTTCAGTTCGGCACGGCCCTTGTGCTCTTCGGTCCCAACGTTCAGCAGCCCCACCCGAGGACGGGCGAGGCCAAGGCCGTTGCGGGCATAGGAAGCGCCCATCAGGGCATAGGTCAGAAGATCCTGCGCATCGGCGCGGATATCGGCCCCCACGTCCAGCATGACATTGAAGCCTTGCGGATTGCGGGATGGCCACAAGCAGGCGATCGCCGGACGATTGACGCCCGGCAGCTTGCGGAGCCGCAACATCGACAGCGCCATAAGCGCGCCGGTATTGCCGCAGGACACGGCGACGGTCGCCTCGCCGTTGCGGACGGATTCGATGGTGGACCACATCGAGGTGCCTTCGCCCTTGCGAAGCACCTGGCTGGGTTTGTCCTCCATCGTCACGACGCCTGCGGCATCGCGAACGTCGCAACGTGCGGCAAGACCCTGCCGATGCCCGATCAACTGATCGAGCTCGGCTTTCGGGCCATGGACGATGAACCGGATTTCGGCGTTCTTCTGGGCGCTCTCGGCAATCCCCGCCACCACTGCAGCGGGGCCGCGATCGCCGCCCATCGCGTCAACGGATATCACCACGCCGCCCTTGCATTCCGGGCCGCGCGGGATAGTCGTGCTCTCCGCCGGATTCATGTCCTTGGTCGGTCCGCTTAGGCCGCGTCGTCGTCCAGATCGACTTCGTTGGCCTGGGCCACGACTTCGCGGTTGTCATAGTGACCGCAGGACGGGCAGACGTGATGCGGACGCTTCAGTTCGCCGCAGTTGGTGCATTCGTTCGGGTTTCCTGCGACCAGCGCGTCATGCGAACGACGCATGTTGCGGCGGGAGCGGGTAACTCGGTTCTGAGGGACGGCCATGTCTCAACCTCAAGTGGTTCGGGGGGCGGTCACAGGACAACCCCGGATTCTAATATCGGGTCTGGGCGGGGCATAGGACAATGACGCGTCAGCCGCAAGGCTCGAAACGAGATCTCGCGCACGGGGGCCACGGTCCGGGATATCCCCCGCCGGTCGGATGAACGCGCGAAAATAGCGAAGTTCGCGCGTTTCGCAAGGGAAATCTTGGATAAACCGGATTGCCCCTGCGGCAAGTCCATCGCCCGACCGAATGCGGTTGCACCTTGGCCGGGGCAATGGACACCGCGACCGCCCGTAATGGGGGGCGGCGCGGTCCAGCGGGCTTAGCGGCCCAGCTTGGCGTGGACTTCGTCGATATCGACTTCGCCCTTCGGCAGCTTGTTGTCCGGATTGTCGAAATCGTATCTGAACAGCTGGAAGTCCTTCTTGTAGACCTCCCACACAAGGTGCCGGGACAGGTCGTCGAAATACTCGCTGACCTTGTGGGCGCGCTTGGGGCCGTGGCCCTCGGATTCGTTGAACTTCGGCACGTCGGCCAGGTCCAGCGGCACCTTGGTCGGGGCCGCGTCCAGCACCTTCTGCATGCCGTCGTTGAACTTCTCGGTAAAGAAGATCTGGTCATAGCGGCCACCGTTCACGATGAAGGTCGCGATGTGACCCGACATGGATGACCAGTGGATGTCCGGCTCCATCGGGCGGCGCCAGCGGATGGTGTCCCGCGCGAACAGCAAAAAGCGGCGGAAACTTGCGATCTGGTCGAAATCGAAGTTGTTCTCGGGGGTGCCGACATCGATGCCATAGCGCTGCATCAACTGCGGCACCAGATTCCCGCGATAGCGCTTGCCGTTGCGCTGGATCCCCGCGATCTTGTCGAAAAACGACGACAGAACACGGGCATAGGGGTTTCTAACGCAGGTGAAGGTCATCGACTTGTGCGCCTTGACGCTGTCCTCGATCGGCTTCTGGCTGCCTTCCTGGTTCCACTTGTGAAGGCCGCTTGTAGAATCATGGATATCACCGTCGAAGTAGCGGCCATGATCCGAATAAAACATGATCTGACCGATAGACGAGCAGGCGCATTTCGGGACGACGCGATAGACCATGCTTTCGCTTTCCGTCATCCAGGTTCCGGGGAAGCCCATTCACACATTCCTTATTCGAGGCTGCGGTCGGGTTGCCGACCTTGCCAAAATCGCTAGACACAGAAAGCAAATCACCGGACGAGATTCAACCGGGTGTGGAACCGTTCGACCCAGATGAATGGATTGGTCACATAAATGGCGCGGATTGCCTTCATTCTGCTCTGCCACAAGGATCCCAAGGGAATTATTGCTCAGGCCAAGCGTCTGACGGCCTCTGGGGACTATGTGGCAATTCACTTCGACGCACGGGCAAGCCAGCGGGATTTCGACCAGATCCGCACCGCCCTTGCGGATAATCCAGGTGTTGTTTTTACAGGGCGCAGGCGCAAATGCGGTTGGGGGGAGTGGTCGCTTGTGGCTGCGACCGTGGACGCGGTCAGGGCGGCGGTCGGCACATTTCCGCTGGCAACGCATTTCTACATGCTGTCCGGCGATTGTATGCCGATCAAGTCGGCGGAATATGCCCATGCCTTCCTTGATGCCGAAGATTGCGACTACATCGAGTCCTTCGATTTCTTCAAATCGAACTGGATCAAGACGGGAATGCGCGAAGAGCGGCTGATCTATCGCCACTGGTTCAACGAACGCACACAGCCAAAACGCTTTTATTCCAGCTATGAAATGCAGAAGCGCTTCAAGCTGACCCGACCCATTCCTGCCGATATTCAGGTCATGATCGGATCGCAATGGTGGTGTCTGCGCCGCCAATCTGTCGAGCGTGTGTTGGAGTTTTGTGACAGCCGCCCCGATGTGATGCGGTTCTTTTCCACGACCTGGATCCCGGACGAGACCTTCTTCCAGACCATCGTGCCCCATGTCGTCCCCCGCAAGGAGATCCGGACGAGGACGCTGACCTATCTGGTCTTCACGGATTATGGGATGCCGGTCACCTTCTACAACGACCATTACGATCTGCTGATGGGTCAGAACTATCTGTTCGCCCGCAAGATCAGTCCCGAGGCGCTGCGCCTGCGGGAACGGTTGGGCGCTCTTTGGGCGGCCACCGGGGTGCATTTCCCGATCTCGAACGAGGCAACGGGGCTTTTCAAGTTTCTGACCGGTCGTGGGCGCATAGGCAGGCGCTTCGCCCCGCGCTTCTGGGAGACCGAGGGCAGCCTTGGCCGCGAAAAC
Source organism: Paracoccus sp. KR1-242 (assembly GCF_049446195.1). Lineage (NCBI taxonomy): Bacteria > Pseudomonadati > Pseudomonadota > Alphaproteobacteria > Rhodobacterales > Paracoccaceae > Paracoccus > Paracoccus sp. KR1-242. Next base: position 133,501 of record NZ_JBMSED010000009.1, on the reverse strand, counting down.
TCGCTGCGGCTGGTCGTTTCGAAGAAATGGCATGTCGCCAAGCGCCTGACCGATGCAATCCGGGACGTGACCGAGATTCCGGCCGTCGACTATCTGTTCAACGAAACCAAGGCGAATCTGCCGGACCTGGGGGGGGTCGAAACGACGATCGCCAAGCGCGAGCGGCACCGGCGCGCCCTGCTGCGCCTGCTTTTCGAGCAGTTCGAATCTAACAGTCTTGTCATCTGCCTTGACCCTTCGGCCATGCACCTGATTCAGGACCTGATGAACGACAAGGCGGATACCCGCGTGCTGCTGATCGATTCCGAATTCGACGACACCTATGTCCGCGGTCATATCGACCGGGTGGGGCTGGCGGGTTCGGGGACCCCATCGGACGTCATCGACCGGCTGCTGCCCACCGTCCGCGCGGATCTGGAGCACGAGACCGAGCGCCTTCGCGATCTTGCGTTGAGCGGCTTCTATTCGATCGCGCCCTGGCGCAGCGACGAAGAAAACGCGGTTCAGATCTCGCGCTTCCTTGACGTGCTGCCCGATACGGCCGAACGACTGGCCAAGACCAACTATCTGTTCAGCGACTGACAAGGCAGAGGGACCGCATGCCGACCTATGACGAATCAAACATCTTCGCCCGTATCCTGCGCGGCGAGATCCCGAACCAGACTGTTCTGGAAACCGAGCACACGCTTGCCTTCCGCGACATTCGCCCGCAGGCCCCGGTGCATGTTCTAGTGATCCCTAAGGGCGCTTATGTCAGCTACGACGATTTCGCTGCCAATGCCTCGGACGCCGAGATTCTGGATTTCAACCGCGCCGTCGCGCGACTGACCCGCGAACTGGGGGTCGATCTGGACAGCGGGCAGGGGTTCCGGGCGATCACCAATGCCGGCGCGCATGGCGTGCAAGAGGTGCCGCATTTCCACCTGCACATCCTGGGCGGCCGCAATATCGGCCGGATGATCCAGCCCGACTGATCTGGCCTAGGGGCGCGAGGTCAGCCTGACGAAGGCATCCTCAAGATCCGGGGTCTCGACCGTGACATCCCGGATCGGCATTCCCGCTGCGCGCAGGGCATCGATCATCGCATCGGCGGGCAATCGCGACGGCGCATAGCTGAGTGCAAGCCGTCCATCCGCCCGCCGCTCGGCCCGCACGCCTTCGGGCAATTGGGGCAGGGCGCGGGCGTCGCCCGTGTCGATCACCAGCGTCTTCGAATCCGCCCTTCCCAGAATCGCGCTGGTATCGTCGCACAGGATCAATTCGCCGCGGTCGATGATGGCGATGCGGTCGCACATCTCCTCGGCTTCCTCCAGGTAATGGGTCGTCAGGATGATGGTCATCCCTTGTTCGTTTAGGCGGCGGACATTGCGCCACAGCATTTCGCGCAGCTGGATGTCGACGCCCGCCGTCGGCTCGTCCAGGACCAGGATCTGGGGGCGGTGGACCAGTGCCTTGGCCAGCAGCAGCCGACGCTTCATGCCGCCAGAAAGGTGGCGGGAGTAGCTTTCCGCCTGCTCGGTCAGCCCGACCAGCTCCAGCAGATCATCCGTCCAGCGCTCGCGCTTGGGCACCCCGTAAAGTCCGGCCTGAACCTCAAGGCTGGCGCGCGGGCTAAGGAAAGGGTCGATGTTCAGTTCCTGCGGCATGACGCCGATCGCCGCGCGCGACTGGCGCGGGTTCACGTCCTGATCAAAGCCCCAGATCGATACCTTGCCCGCGGTCTTGCGGACCAGCCCGGCCAGGATGTTGATCGTGGTGGACTTGCCCGCCCCGTTCGGACCCAGCAGCCCGAAGATCGAGCCAGCAGGAATGGAAAGGTCCAACCCCTTCAGCGCCTGCTTGGGCGCGGCGCCGCCCGAGGCCGCGTAGGTCTTGGTCAGACCTCTGATTTCGATTGCATTCGCGGCGTCAATGCGGTCTTGGGGGGCTGGCATCGCATCATTCCCATCTTTATGATGCGAGCGGTTTAACCCCGTTTGTCGTCAGAGCTCAAGGAAACGCCATGACTGTTCCGGCCCCCGAAATCCAGACCGTCACCGCTTGGAAGGTGGCCTGCGATGGTGATGAAGCGCGCGGGCTGGGGCATCCGCGGGTCTGGCTGGCCATTCCGCAGGATCTCGGCTGGGTCGAATGCGGATATTGCGACAAGCGCTTCGTGGTCGACCGCGACCACGCGCACGACGACCACTGAAGCGCGCGCGAATTCCGGCACCGGTTTCGATAGAAAGGCCGAAGTTCCTGTAAGGGCTTCGGCCCTGTTCTCATTGTGCGCTGCTGCCTGCGTGCTTCTATGGGGCGCATGGTCTTGGCCCCCGCCCGCCTTCGTGGCAGAAGAAGGCACAGATTGATGCATGACGGGGGCATAGATGACTGAGACTTTCGGCAAGGGCCACCATCTGCACCTGATCGATGGGTCCGCCTTTATCTTCCGGGCCTATCATGCCCTGCCGCCGCTGACCCGCCGTTCCGACGGGCTGCCCATCGGCGCGGTGGCGGGCTTTTGCAACATGCTCTGGAAATACATCCAGGACGGCTCGGGCCCCAATGAGCCGACCCATGTCGCGGTGGTGTTCGACCATTCCTCGAAAACCTTCCGCAACGAGATCTATCCGCTCTACAAGGCCAACCGGCCCGAGCCGCCCCAGGACCTGCGCCCGCAGTTCCCCCTGACCCGAGAGGCGACGCGCGCCTTCAATATCGCCTGCATCGAGACCGAGGGATTCGAGGCTGATGACATCATGGCTTCGCTGGCCTGTCAGGCGCGCGATGCTGGCGGGCGGGTGACGATCATCAGCTCGGACAAGGATCTGATGCAGCTTGTCGGCAACGGGGTCGAGATGATGGACCCGATCAAGAACAAGCCGATCGGGCCCGACGAGGTCCGCGAGAAGTTCGGCGTCGCGCCGGATCGGGTGATCGATGTTCAGGCCCTGGCCGGGGATTCCGTCGATAACGTGCCGGGCGCTCCGGGGATCGGGATCAAGACCGCCGCCCAACTGATCGAGGAGTTTGGTGATCTTGAGACGCTTTTGGCGCGTGCGGGGGAAATCAAGCAACCCAAGCGCCGCCAGACCCTGATCGACAATGCCGATCTGATCCGCATTTCGAAGCGGTTGGTCGAACTTGATTGCCGGATGGATCTGGATTTCGGGCTGGACAGCCTGACGATGCGCGCCCCCGATCCCGATGCGTTGCTGGAATTCCTGACCCGGATGGAGTTCCGGACCTTGACCACCCGCGTGGCCGAGCGCTTCGGGGCTGAGGCGCCGGTGGTATCGGACCAGCCGGTCCTTGCCGCTGCGGTGGCGGAACTGCCACCCATCGACCGCAGCCGCTATGAAACCATCCGGGACGAAGCGGCTTTGAGCGCCTGGGTGGCCGAGATCGCCGAAAAGGGCGTGCTCGCCATCGACACGGAAACCACCGGGCTTGACGAGATGCGCGCCGACCTCGTCGGGATTTCGCTTTCCACTGGTCCGGGCCGTGCAGCCTATATCCCGCTGGCGCATGTCAGCGAAGGCATGGCGGGCGACCTGTTCGGCGGCCCGGTTCTGGCCGAGGGACAGATGCCGCTCGAACGCGCGTTGGCTTTGCTGAAGCCCGTGCTGGAGGACGACGCCGTCCTGAAGATCGGCCAGAACATCAAGTACGACTACAAGATCCTGGCCCGGCAGGGTGTTCACATGGCGCCGATCGACGACACCATGCTGATGTCCTATGCGCTGAACGCCGGAACCCACAACCACGGCATGGATGAACTGGCCGAGCGTTACCTGGGCCATAAATGCATTCCCATCAAAGACCTGATCGGCAGCGGCAAGTCGCAGATCGGCTTCGCGCAGGTGCCGGTCGACAAGGCCAGTCAATATGCCGCCGAGGATGCCGAGGTGACCTGGCGGTTGTGGCATCGCCTGCGCCCTGAACTGTCGCGCAGCAAGGTTGCGACCGCCTACGAACTGCTCGAACGGCCAATGGTCGGCGTGCTGGCCGGTATGGAGACCACCGGTATCCGCATCGACGCCGACCACCTTCGGCGCATGTCCGCCGCCTTTGCGCAGAAGATGGCCCAGCTTGAGGACGAAATTCACGGCCTGGCCGGCGGGCGCTTCAACATCGGAAGCCCGAAGCAACTGGGCGAAATCCTGTTTGACCGCATGGGCCTTGCCGGGGGTAAGCAAGGCAAGACAGGTGCCTATTCGACCAGCGCGGAGGTCCTTGAGGATCTTGCGGCCGAGGGCAATGACCTGCCCGCGCGGGTGCTGGACTGGCGCGCGATCTCGAAGCTGAAATCGACCTATACGGACGCCCTGCCGCTGCATGTGAACCCGGACACCGGGCGCGTCCACACCTCGTATTCTATCGCGGGGGCACAGACCGGGCGTCTTGCATCGACCGATCCGAACCTTCAGAATATCCCCGTCCGCACGGATGAAGGTCGGCGCATCCGCGAAGCCTTTGTCGCGGGGCCGGGAATGCGGATCGTCAGCCTCGACTACAGCCAGATCGAACTGCGCATCCTTGCCCATGTGGCCAGCATTCCCGCGCTGAAGCAGGCGTTCCACGACGGGATCGACATTCACGCCATGACCGCCAGCCAGATGTTCGGCGTCGCGGTCGAAGGCATGGACCCGATGATCCGCCGCCGCGCAAAGGCCATCAACTTTGGCGTGATCTATGGCATTTCGGGCTTCGGTTTGGCACGCAACCTGCGCATTCCCCGGGCCGAGGCGCAAAGCTTCATCGACACCTATTTCGAGCGTTTCCCCGAAATCCGGGCCTATATGGACCGCACCGTGGCCGAGGCGAAGCAGGACGGCTATGTCCGCACCCTGTTCGGGCGGCGCATCAACACGCCGGGCATCAACCAGAACGGCCCCGCCGCCGGAGGCGCGCGCCGCGCTGCGATCAACGCGCCGATTCAGGGCGCTGCGGCCGACATCATCCGCCGCGCCATGATCCGGATGCCAGAGGCCATTCGCGACCTGCCCGCAAAGATGCTGCTGCAGGTTCATGACGAACTGGTCTTCGAGGTCGAGGAAACTGCGGTCAATGCCCTGATCGACGCCGCGCGGCAGGTCATGGAATCGGCGGCCGAGCCTGCCATCCGGCTGGACGTGCCACTGGTGGTGGATGCCGGACAGGGCGCGAACTGGGCCGAGGCCCACTGAAATGCGGGCGGGCACCCTGCCGAAGGCGGGGCCCGCGCATAAGCGACGGTGCCTAAGCGGGCTCCGGCAAGGGTCAGATCGCGGTGGAATGCCCTGCGGGTGACATGGCATAGGCATCGAACATCTGTGCGACCATGCGGGTCAGGGGGCGTCCTTCTGGAAGAATGCGCAAGCCGTCTTCATCCGTGCTGACAAGGTCGCCGAAGCGGTGTGAGACTTCGCCGAACAGCGCGGCCAGCGTCCCGGGTCCAAGGCCGTGGCCGGTCGCGAATTCTTCGGACGAAATGGCGAAGTCGCACATCAGCGCCTCGATCATCCGGGCGCGCCACTTGTCCTCGGCCGAAAATTTGTGACCGCGTGAGATCGAAAAACGACCGTCGCGGATTGCCGAAACATAAGTCGGGGTCGCGGGCGCGTTTTGCGCATAACCTTGGGGCAGGCGCGAGATTGCCGAGGCACCCATACCGATCAGGATTTCGCCCCCGTCATCCGTATAGCCTTGGAAGTTCCGCCGAAGGTGCCCCGCGCGCTGCGCGCGGGCAAGCCCGTCGCCGGGTCGGGCAAAATGGTCGATACCTATTTCGTCATAGCCCTGCGACAGCAGGATCTCGCGCGCGACCTCGAACAGGTGCAGGCGTTCGTGCGGGTCGGGCAGGGATTCGGTCGGGATCATCACCTGACGCTTGGCCATCCACGGCACATGGGCATAGCCGTAAAGCGCGATCCGGTCGGGGGAAAGCTCCAGCAGCCGGTGCACCGTGTTCGCGATCCGGGTCTGGTCCTGATGCGGCAGTCCGAACAGGATATCGGCATTGACGCTGTCGATGCCGGTGGCGCGGATCATGTCGATGGCGCGACGCGTGACCGCAAAGCTTTGATCGCGGCCGATGACCTTCTGGATCTGCGGGTCGAAGTCCTGCACCCCGATCGAGGCGCGGGTCAGTCCGGCCTGCGCCAAGGCCTGCATTCGCGATTCGTCTATCTCGTTCGGATCGATCTCGACCGAAAATTCGGCGCCCTGATCCAGCGGAAATGCGGTCAGGACCGCATCCGCGACGCGGCGCATGGTATCGGCCGGCATCAGCGTCGGGGTTCCGCCCCCCCAATGCAGCCGGGAAAGGCGGATCCCGCGGGGCAGGGCATCGCGCAGCAGCGCCAGTTCTGCCAGCAGATCCTCGGCATAGGCACGCACAGGATCCTCGGACTGGGTGCCCTGCGTCCGGCAGGCGCAGAACCAGCACAGCCTGCGGCAAAACGGGACATGCAGGTAAAGCGAGATGGACGCGCCTTCGGGAATTTCGGCCAGCCACTCGCGATAACGCGACTCGTCCACCTTGGGCGAGAATTGCACGGCGGTCGGATAGCTCGTGTAGCGCGGGACCCGCGCGTCAAAGAGTCCCATGCGTTCGAGTTGCGATTGCTGTTCCATCTTCCTATCTTGCAGGGGACTTCCCCAATTTCCTTGATCCAGATCAAAAATGGCCCTGAACGTAGCGCCCCATTCGCAGCAAGCCTGCGATATCTGTCCCATTCGCCCGCACGCGGTTTGCGCGGGATCCCCGCCTGACCAACTTGTCGTGCTGGAAGGCCTGAAGTTCCGGCGCAGTTTTACTGCCGGGCAGGTGGTTGTCTGGGCTGGAGAGGAAATGGATTTCGTCGCCTCGGTCGTTTCGGGCGTCGCAGAACTTGGCCGCGAGCTTGAGGATGGCCGCCGCCAGATGGTCGGATTGCTGCTGACGGGCGACTTCCTGGGGCGGCCCGGCCGGGCGATTGCCCCCTATACGGTTGTTGCCGCGACGGACATGACATTGTGTTGTTTCCGCCGTGCGCAGTTCGAACAGCTTCTGACCAAGATGCCTGCCCTTGCCAACCGCCTGTTGGAGATGACGCTGGACGAATTGGACGTGGCGCGGGACTGGATGCTGCTTCTGGGGCGCAAATCCGCGCGTGAAAGGATCGCCTCGCTTCTGGTGCTGTTGGCCCGGCGCGAATCGGCGATGATCGGTCAGACTCCCACGGATCGCATCGCGATCGAATTGCCCATGACCCGGGAGGCGATCGCCGATCATTTGGGCCTGACCTTGGAAACCGTCAGCCGACAACTGGCTGCGCTGAAGGCCGACAAGGTGATCGTGCTGGACGGGAAACGGCGCGTGACCGTCCCGTCCTTTGCCGCGCTCGTCGCGGAAAGTGCGGCGGCCTAGCGCGCCATCAGCACCGGCACCTTGGCCTTTTCCAGCATGCTGCGGGTCGCGCCGCCCAGAATCGCCTGGCGGAAGCGCGAATGCCCATAGGCGCCCATAACGACCATATCAGCCCCGATCTCGGTCGCGCGGCGGCTGAGGATCTCGCTGACCAATGGCAATGTTCGGGCGAGGACCGCGATTTCGGCCTTGACCCCGTGGCGGGTCAGCATCTTGCAAAGGGCTGCGCCCGGTTCGGACCGCTCGGGCCCGTGCGGAGAAGGATCGACCACCGTGATCTCGACCGATTCCGCGGCTTGCAGCAGCGGCAGGGCGCGACGGACCGCCACCAGCGCTTCGCTTGACTGGTTCCAGGCGATCAGGACTTTCTTGCCGAAGGGCTCGGTCAGTGTTTCGGGCACGATCAGGACAGGGGCCGAGCCTTCGAACAGCGCAGCTTCGGTGATCGCCTCGGCGTCCTGGGTCGCGCCCTCGCAATAGGGACGGCTCAGCACCACCAGGTCGGCATAGCGCGCGCGCATCCCGACCAATGTCGACAATCCACCGATCTGGGCCACCGCGGATTCCACACCCCAGCGAATATCCTCGGCCTTCAGGCGATCGCGGATCTTGTCCTCAAGCTCGCCCGCGGCGGCGATGGCCTTGTCGATCGATTCCTGGAAGACATAGGCTGAGGCCCCGGCATAGTAATACCCGCTTTGGGTGTGGTCGACGCCAAGACAGAAGACATCCAGATGCCCCTCCTCGCGTCTGGTCATGGCGATGGCCGATTCGAGTTGCTTGTGCTGCCGTTCATCGGTCAGCACGGTCAGGATGGATTTATATGCCATGAACCTCTCCTTTCGCCGCGATCCGCGGTTGCCTGTGGCAGAGGTGGTTCGCCCGGTCTGGATGGGCCACCCCCGATCCGATCTTAGCGGGCCGGGCCTTGGCCCGGATTGATGCATGTCAAAGTGTAACTCTTCGGCCCGCTTCTATAAATCGCCTTGTCGTTCCGACCCATGCATCCGTTTCATCAACGCGAAAGGGCCGGGCTGGGTTGCAACAGATGGCGCAAGACCGGGCAGACCAGAGCAGCGTGCAGGCATGAAAAAGGGCCGCGCGGATCACCGGCGGCCCAATCCTGAAATTTCCGAAACCTCAGCGCGGGATGACGTTGCAGCTTTGCTGGCGAGCCATCAGCCGACCGCAGGCCAGTTCGGCCATGTCGCGCGACATGCCGACGAAGTTCGCCTCATATCCGCGCTTGGTGGTCGTGACTTCGCTGGACGCGTTGCCCAGGGCATGGCTCTCCTGCAAGGCGGCACGCACCAGCAACTGTTGCGCCTCAGCTTGCGAGCGGAAAAGCCCAAGCGTCACGCCAAAGCCCTTGCCAGATGTATCGCGGCTGATGACCTGTGCGGGTTCGTCATCCGTGGTGTCAACGGGATCCAGCGAGGCAAGGATGATTGCGTCGCCCCGCGGGGCAGGGGCGGCAGAGGCGGTCAGCGCCATCGTCGGGGCGGCCACGTCCGCCGCGTCGTCTTCGGTCACGGCCGCAGGGGCAACCGCGCTCAGGACGAAAAGCGAAGCGGCCTTGGGTGCATCCAGGCCGGCTCTTTCGTCGCGGCGTGGCGCCGGAACCGGTCTTTGCGCGGGCAGGGCGGCGTCGGTGGGCGCATCCCCTTCGGGGCGGCTGCTGGGGCGCGGCGACGTGGCGACCATGTCCTGATCACCCTTGGTCGAGGCCGTGGCGACCGGCGCACCCGGCTTGCGATGTGGCCGTGACCCGTCCGAGGCCGAGGCTTCGCGGGCGCGGGACACCGCCGCCGCAATTGCCGCCGGGGTCACGATTCCCGCTGTCGAAGCGCGCGCCGCTGGCCTGTCAGACGAAGAGAGTTGCGGGACGGCGGCCGAATTGGCAGCCGCAGGAACTGGCGCGGCCGGCTCGACACGCGCGACCTGAACGCGCCGTGTTACCTCTTTCTTGACCATCAGCATCTCGGGCGGTGCGGGGCGTGCCTCGCGCGCCGTGCTTGACGCGCTGCCGAAGCCCGCATCCAGAAGCTGCGCCATGACCTGGTTGCGATGCGCGGTCGAGTTGCCGCCCATCACGGTCGCAATGATACGCTTGGAGCCCCGCTTGGCCGAAGCCGTCAGGTTGAAGCCTGCGGCCCGGGTGTAGCCGGTCTTGATCCCGTCCGCGCCCTCATAGCTGTCCAGGAACCGCTTGTTGGTGCTGGATACTTTCGCAATCCCCGCATCCGCCGAGCGGCGCGAGAAGATCGAGTAATATTGCGGGAAATCATAGAACAGGCGGCGGCCCAGCGTGGACAGGTCGCGGGCGGTGGAATAGTGCCCTTCGGTGGTCAGCCCGTTCGCGTTCACGAAATGCGTGTTCCGCATTCCCAGCGCCTTTGCCATGGCGTTCATCTGGGCCGCGAATTGCTGTTCCGAACCGCCCAGCCCCTCGCCGATGGTGGTGGCGGCGTCGTTCGCCGATTTCACCGCCGCGGCGCGGATCAGATAGCGCAGCTCGATCCTTTGACCTGCTTTCAGCCCCAGGCGCGACGGCGGCTGCGAGGCCGCGTGGCTTGATACCAAGAACTTGCTGTCCAGCCGCACCTGACCACGCTCGATGGCGTTGAACGCCAGGTAAAGCGTCATCATCTTCGTCAGCGATGCGGGGTGAAGCCTGGTGTCGGCGTTCTGGGAATAGATTTCCTTGCCCGTTCGCGCATCCATGACGAAAGCGGCAAAAGGCGCCGCGGCGACAGCCATCGGCAGCGCCCACGCAAATAGGATCATTAGTCCGAGGCGGACGTTTTGGGTGATTCTGCTCACTGTCCCGGTCTCTTCTGCCACTGAGGGTCCGTTCAAGGTGCGGACCCTTCATTAATAATTGGACAATATCACGCAAAGCCGGTTTCGAAAACCGTAAGTTTTCTTCCATTCGGCGAGCAAAGGCGGGGCTTTGCCACGCCCCGCGCGAGCGTCGCGATGCGGGGCTTACATCGGGCGCGAAAAATCCTATATTCGATGCCTGACATCAACCCATCCCATTGCAGGACGTGACAGATCCGCTCATGACCAACCGGCCAGATGACCGCGAGGATGTCGATCTCGCGGTCAAGACAAAGCCGCGCACCAAGCGGCCGCCCATGTACAAGGTGCTGCTGCTCAACGACGACTTCACGCCGATGGAGTTCGTCGTTCACGTGCTGGAGCGCCTGTTCAACATGACCCGCGCGCAATCCATCGAGATCATGCTGACCGTGCACCGCAAGGGCATCGCGGTCGTTGGCGTGTTCTCGCACGAGATTGCGGAAACGAAGGTCGCGCAAGTGATGGAACTTGCGCGTCGCCAGCAGCATCCGCTGCAATGCACCATGGAAAAAGAGTAGCAAGTGGCTAGTTCCCGATTGGAGCTGGTTTTCGGCGGGACACCGCCCGAAGGCCGCATTTTGTTGATCGGAGCAGGCGCGGACAGCGACCTGGTCCATTTTGATCCCGCGCGCACGCAGATCGTTCAGCGCATGTTCCCCGACGTGGCCGCGCTGAAGGGTCAGGGCTTTCAGTCCGTGACCGAGGCCGAGGGCGATTTCGACGCCGGTATCGTCTTTCTGCCCCGCGCGCGCGCCGAGGCGCGGGCCCGGATCGCGACGGCCGCAGAGCATCTGCCGCCCGGAGCTTCGCTGTGGATCGACGGCCAAAAGACCGACGGGATCGATTCTGTGCTGAAGGAATTGCGCGGCCTTGCGCCGGTGGACGAGGTCCAGTCGCGCGCGCATGGCAAGATCTTCCGGATGGAACTGCCCGCACCCGGCTGGTTGCCCAAGGACTGGGCCGCTCGGGACCACGAGGCCGCTCCGGGCTTTGTTACCCGGCCGGGCGTCTTTTCTGCCGATGGGCCGGACCCGGCTTCGCAGGCGCTGGCCGCCCATCTGCCGGATAAACTGCCGACCCGGATGGTTGATCTGGGCGCGGGTTGGGGCTGGCTTTCAGCCCAGGTGCTGACCCGGCCGGGGGTCGAGGTCCTGCATCTGGTCGAAGCCGATGCCGTCGCGCTGGACTGCGCGCGCCGCAATGTCACCGATCCCCGCGCGCATTTCCACTGGGCGAACGCGCTGGACTTCCGCCTGTCCGAGCCGGTGAACGGCGTGGTCATGAACCCGCCCTTCCACGAAGGTCGGGCGGCCGACCCCAAGCTGGGCGCCGGTTTCATCCGGGCGGCAGCTTCTCTGCTGACAGGTGCCGGGCGGCTGTGGATGGTGGCGAACCGCCATCTTCCCTATGAGCAGACCTTGCGCGAAGTCTTTGGCGACGTGGCAGAACTGGGCGGTGACAGTCGCTTCAAGATCCTGACCGCGACCGGTGCGAAGCGCGGGGGCGCGCGGGGATCCATTCCGAAAGGACGCAGAAGATGAGCCTGTCCATTCAGGGCAAGACGGCCATCGTTACCGGGGCCGGGCGCGGCATCGGGCTTGCGATCGCGCGCCATTTCGAAAAGGCGGGCGCCAGGGTCATGTTCGCCGACAGCGACGAATCCGCGCTGGATGCCGAACTGGGCGACAGCGCGCAAGGCGACGGTCCGATCCGGTCCTTCGCTGGTGATCTGGGACAAAAGCTGACGTTGGCGAACCTGGTTTCGGCCACGATCGACGCCTTTGACCGCATTGACATTCTGGTCAACGCGCACCGGGCCGTGCAGGCCTGCGATCCCCTGACGGTAAGTGACGAGCTGCTGGGCGACATGATGCGCGAGAACATGATCTCGGGGCTGAAGCTGTCGCAGCTGGTCGCGAAGCGGATGGTGACGCAAGCGGACGAGGATGGGCAGGAAGAAGCCTTGCAAAACGGCGCCATCGTCAACATCGCCTCGCTTGCCGCGGACCGTCCGCAGCCGCAGATGCTGGCCTATTCCATCGCCAGCGCGGCGCAGGCCCAGGCCACGCGTTCGCTGGCAATGGCGCTTGCACCAAAGCGGATCCGGGTGAACGGGGTGGCATTCGGCTCGATCCTGTCGAACCATGTCCAGATGAACCTGCGCGAGGATCCGAACCTGCGCGACCAGCTTGTCGCCGCGACCCCGTTGGGGCGCATCGCCGGACCGGACGAGCTGGGCGACACCGTCCAGTTCCTGGCAAGCGAGGGCGCGGCTTTCATCACCGGGCAGATCATTCGCGTCGATGGCGGGCGCAGTCTGGGTGATCCCTTCGCGCCGGGTGTCTTCTAGGGCTACTTGGTTTCGGGATAGGCAGCCTTGCAAGCCTCGACCGCTTGCCGGGCCGAGGGCGTCAGTGCCTGCTTTCGCGCCTGCAGGTTGTCCCGCTTGCGCGTTTCCGCAGCCGGATCGATCGGCACCCGATAGCGTTCGGTATCGACCACGTCGCGAAGGCAGGGGCGATACCCGACCATCCACGCACCGTCTGCGGCGTAGCGATAGGCGCACTGATCCCATTCGGTGCGCACCGTCTGCCGCTCTTCCCAGGCATAGCCGCGGGCCAGGTTGCCTTCGACCTCGGCCAGCAGGCTTGAAACGGCCCGATACTCGCCGGTATTGCGCCCGATGCAGCGTTCCTGCGGGGTTCCGCAGGCTGCGACAATCAGGACGGGCAAAAGGCCAAGCGCGATATTGCGGGGCATCGGCGGTATCTCTAGTTGTTCATTCCAAGCATATGGCCGGAGGCGATTTCCGGCAATTCACGAATGCAGGGGAACGGCGCATGGAAATGCAGGCAGAGCGTGAACAGGCAGCGGCGTGGTTCAGGGAATTGCGCGACCGGATCGTCGCCGCTTTCGAGACGTTGGAGGATGCGGGCCCCGGCGACGCGCCCGCGGGGCGCTTTGACGTGCGCGAGACCCGCCGCGGCGAGGATGGCGGCGGTGGGCTGATGTCCGTGATGCGGGGCGGCCGGGTTTTCGAGAAGGTCGGCGTGAACTGGTCGGCGGTTCACGGCACCCTTGCCCCTGCGGCGCGGGCTGCCATGGCCGATCGCGGGGTGCCGGGGATCGACCGCGACCCCCGCTTCTGGGCCTCGGGCATCAGCCTTGTCGCGCATATGCAGAACCCGCATGCACCTGCGGTCCACATGAACACGCGGATGTTCTGGACCCCCGGCGCATGGTGGTTCGGGGGTGGAACCGACCTGAACCCTTGCCTGGAATATGCTGAAGACACAGCACATTTCCACGACACCCTGCGTCTGACCTGCGCGCCGCACGGCAGCGATTACTATGCCCGTTTCAAGGCTTGGGCGGACGAGTATTTCTTCATTCCGCATCGCGGTCGCGCGCGCGGCGTCGGCGGCATCTTCTATGACGACCTGAACAGCGGCGACTGGGCCGCGGATTTCGCCTTTACCCGTGCCGTGGGCGAGGCGTTCCTTCCCGCATTTCTGCCGCTGGCGGAACGGCGCATGGCCCAGCCATGGGACACCGAGGCGCGGGACGCGCAGCTTATCCATCGGGGCCTCTATGCAGAATATAATCTCGTCTATGACCGGGGCACGAAATTCGGCCTTGCGACCGGCCATGACCCCGAGGCCGTGCTGATGAGCCTGCCACCGTTGGCCAAATGGCCCTGAGCGTCTGGCCCGACCTGTACCTGCTGCGGCACGGACAGACCGAATGGAATGTCCAAAGCCGCCTGCAGGGCCGGCTCGATTCGCCCCTGACTGCATTGGGGATCGCGCAGGCGCGGCGGCAGGCCGAGATGGTCGCGGATCTGCCTAATGACCTCGCCTGCTTTTCCAGCACGGCCGGACGCGCCTTGCAGACGGCCCATATCGCGCTGGCGGGGCGCGACTTCCGCAAGGACGAACGACTGCTTGAAATTGATGTCGGGGATTTTACCGGCGAACGCGAAGCTGATCTGCGCGCTGCGCATCCCGCGATCTTTTACGGTCATCCCCTGGCCTGGTACGACCTATCACCGGGGGGCGAGGATTTCGCCGCGTTGAAGGCGCGGGTTCTGGACTTCCTCAGCGAGCTGTCGGGGCCATCCGTCATCGTGACCCACGGGATCACCCTGCGGATGATCCGGCAACTAGCGATGGGCATTCCAATGGAGCGGATCGCCGACCTGCCGGTGATGCAGGGCGCCCTTCACTGCATTCGCGGGGGCGCCGAGCAGGTCTTGCGCTAATCGGCCGAAATCTGGCGCGCGGGGTTTCCCGCAACCGTCGCCCCAGCCGGGACATCGCGTGTCACGACGGAGCCTGCCCCGACGATCGCGCCATCCCCGATGGTCACGCCCGGCAAGATGATTGCCCCACCGCCGATCCAGACGTCGTCGCCGACCAAGATCGGGCGGCCATATTCGATACCCTTGGCACGGCTTGCAGCATCGCGCGGATGATCCGGGGTCAGGAACTTCACATGCGGCCCGATCTGGCAGCGAGCACCGATGCGGATCTCGCACACATCCAGGAAGACGCAGCCATAATTGACGAAGCAATCGGGGCCGAAGTGGATGTGCCTGCCGTAATCGACCTGAAAGGGGACGCGGATCACCGTGCCGTTCCAGGTTCCCAGAAGCTGCGTCAAGGTCCGGGCGCGGGTCTTGTCGCCAACTATCGTGGCGTTGTAGTCGCGCATCAAACCTTGGGCGGTCTTGCGCAGGGCGACCAGTTCACCGTCGCCGGGCTCGTAGGGACGGCCGGCCAGCATGTCTTCACGCGCCGTCAAATGAAGCCAAGCTCCAGCCGGGCTTCATCGGACATCATGTCCATACCCCATTGCGGTTGAAACGTCATTTCGACGTCGACCTGCTTGACCCCCGGCAACGGTTCGACCGCGTCGGCAACCCAGCCGGGCATCTCGCCCGCGACGGGGCAGCCCGGTGCGGTCAGCGTCATGATGATGCGGACCACGTTCTCGGCATTGATGTCGATGGTATAGATCAGCCCCAGGTCAAAGATATTGACCGGAATTTCCGGGTCGTAAACCGTCTTGCAGGCCTCGACCACGCTGTCGTAAAGCGGATGTTCTGTTGTGGAAGCGGCGATCAGCGGGTCGCCTTCCTTAAGATTTTCGGTCGTCATGCGGCACGTCCTGTCGATGCTTACGAAGTATATAGGACTCGGGGCCGCCGGGGTCCAGTGCGCAAGCGGGACGTGATCAGAAGCGGAAGTTCAACCGTCGCGCGATGCCCAGGTTGATCTCGGGCTGGTTGCGGTCCTGGACGACGGGGCTGTCGCCTGCATCGTAAAGCAGCCGACCATAGGTGATCTTGCCGAGGATCGAGGTCTTGGGCGTCAGGCTGTAGCGCGCTTCCAGCGCGACATTGGCCGCATAGATCCCGCCCGAGGGGTCATAGCTGCGCAATCCGCTGGCCACCGATTCATCTTCGGTGACGCCGAAATAGGTGTCGGTGAAGCTGTCATCGCCAAGCTGCAGTTCCGCCGTGGTCCACAGCGTCAACTTGTCGTTGATGATAAAGCGGTATTTCGTCCCGATCTCGCCCACCAGGCCATCATGCCCGCCGATTCCCACGCGCGCGGCGGCATAGCTGGTCGAATCGCCCGCGACATAGTTCACGCGCAAGCCGACTTCGCCCGTCCAGTCGATGTCGTCCAGTCCGCGCAGCTCTTCGTGGTCGTCCGCCTTGCGGTCGCCGATATAGCCGAATGAGGGGATCAGCGCGAAGCCCTGCTTTTCCTCACCGTCTTCGGTCCCCAGCGTCAGGTTGCGCATGGTGCCCCAAGGGCCCAGCTCGACGTCGTCGTCACCGAAATAGCCGGGGCCATAGCTGATACCGGCGCCGACGTCGAAAGATGCCTCGCTGATGTTGTTGATCCACTGCGCGTGCGCGGGCATGGCCAAAGCCGAGGTCGACAGAAGGGCAATGGCGAACAGGCAGCGCATCGGGGCATCCGGGGGAGGGGTGGTTGGTCGCAAGCTATTGACGATTCTGTCCCAAATCTCAACCCGGGAACATGCGGAGCGCCCGCATAATTCCCGAGTGTTGCATTCAGGTCCGCTCGGCCTCTTCCAGCCGCTCAAGCGCCTTCATCCACAAGCTCTCGGCGCGCAGCATCGCCTCACTCGCCTCGGCATGCTTCCGGCCGAATTGCTCGACCTTCAGCGCGTCGTCATAGGTCGATGGATCGGCCATGATGGCGTCCAGCTTTTCCAGCATCGCGCTCAGCTTCTCGATCCGTTCCTCAGCCTTGCGTGCCTCGGCCCGCAATTCCAGAATACGGTCGCGCGGGGGGCGCTTCTGCACCGTCTTCCCCTCGGCACGGATCTCGGCCTTGTCGTCGCCCGACAGCAGCATCCGCCGGTAATCGTCCAGGTCGCCCTGCCAAGCAGACACGCCGCCCTGGTCGACCAGCCACAGACGATCCGCAACCAAGTTCAGCAAGTGCATGTCGTGACTGACCAGCACCACCGCCCCGGTATAGTCGTTCAGCGCCTCGGTCAGCGCCTCGCGGCTTTCGATATCCAGGTGGTTGGTCGGTTCGTCCAGGATCAGCAGGTGCGGTGCGTCGATCGTCGCAAGCAGCAGGGAAAGGCGCGCCTTCTGGCCGCCTGACAACTGGCCCACCTTGGTCTGGGCCTGCGCCTCCATCAGCCCGAACCCGGCCAGTCTGGCGCGCAGCCGTGGCGGTGCTTCATCGGGACGCAGCCTGCGGACATGATCCAGCGGTGTGTCGTCCAGTTCCAGTTCGTCGACCTGGTGCTGTGCGAAATAGCCGATCCGCAGCTTGCCCGAACGGGCGATGCGGCCTTCCATGGGCTCAAGCCGGCCGGCCAGCAGCTTCGACAAGGTGGATTTGCCCTGGCCATTGCGGCCCAACAGGGCAATGCGGTCGTCCTGGTCGATGCGCAGATCCAGCTTCTTCAGGACCGCGCGGCCGTCATAACCAACGGACAGCCCGTCCAGAGAAACGATGGGCGGCGAAAGCTGGTCCGGCTGGGGGAAGGTGAAGCGGTGAAACTTCGCCTCTTCCGGGGCGGTGATCGGCTCCATCTTGGCCAGCATCTTGATGCGTGCCTGCGCCTGCACGGCCTTGCTGGCCTTGGCGCGGAAGCGGTCGACAAAGCTTTGCAGATGGGCGCGGCGGGCATCCTGCTTCTTGGCCTCGGCGGCCTGCAGGGCGCGTTTCTCGGCACGGGTCCGCGCGAAGGTATCATATCCCCCGGTGTAAAGCGTCAGCTTGCGGGCTTCGACATGCAGGATGTGGCCGACGGCCCGGTTCAGTAGATCGCGGTCGTGGCTGATGACGATGACGGTATGCGGATAGCGCTGGAGATAGCTTTCCAGCCACAGCGCGCCTTCAAGGTCCAGATAGTTCGTCGGTTCGTCAAGCAGCAGCAGATCCGGTTGCGAGAACAGAACCCCGGCCAGCGCAACGCGCATCCGCCAGCCGCCGGAATAGTCGCTGGTCGGTCTGGCCTGGTCCTCGGTCGAGAAGCCCAATCCGCGCAGGATCGTCGCCGCGCGGGCTTCGGCCGACCAGGCGTCGATATCGGCCAGCCGGGTCTGGATCTCGGCGATGCGGGTGGGATCGGTCGCGTGCTCGGCCTCGGCCAGCAGGCCGGCCCGTTCGGTATCGGCAGCCAGAACGGTGTCCAGTACACTGGTCGCGGTTCCGGGCGCCTCTTGGGCGACGCCGCCGATGCGGGCGCGCGGCGGCAGGGTGATCGTCCCCCCGTCCAGCGTCAATTCGCCCCGGATCAGGCGGAACAACGTCGTCTTGCCTGCCCCGTTCGGGCCGACAAGGCCGACCTTGTGGCCGCCGGGAATGGTTGCCGAGGCCTGCTCGAACAGCGGCCGACCGGCAATGGAATAGGATATGTCATCGATGCGCAGCATGGCGCCCGGCATGGCGCAAGGCGCGCCGGGCGTCAATGCCGCAGCGCCTTTTCAATGCGCGGCGCGCGTGATAACCGGGCGCGGATTTCAGGGCCAATCGGCCCCCAAAACCAAAAGGACATCCGACATGGCGACCGAACGCACCCTTTCGATCATCAAGCCCGACGCCACCAAGCGCAACCTGACCGGCAAGATCAACGCGAAGTTCGAAGATGCGGGCCTGCGCATCGTCGCGCAAAAGCGCATCCAGCTGACTCTGGCGCAAGCCGGCCAATTCTATGCCGAGCACAAGGAACGCCCCTTCTTCGGCGAACTGACCGAGTTCATGATCTCGGAACCGGTCGTCGTTCAAGTTCTGGAAGGCGAAGGCGCCATCCTGAAGAACCGCGAAGTGATGGGCGCGACCAACCCGGCCAATGCCGATGAGGGCACCATCCGCAAGGAATTCGCCCTGTCGGTCGGCGAAAACTCGGTCCACGGTTCGGACAGCCCCGAAGCGGCAGCGCGTGAGATCGCCTTCTTCTTCTCGGGTCTGGAACTGGTCGGCTGATCAGGCGACCCGCCTGACGGTTTTCACCGTTTCACAAATACCCTAAAAAAGGGCCGCCCTTCGGGCGGCCCTTCCTTTTTCCTACTGTCGCTTCGCCGTCAGATCAAAGCGGATGGTGACCGGAAAGCCCACCGTGCTCTCGTCGGCATAGCCCGCGCCGATCCCGAAATCGCGGCGGTCGATCTTCATCTCGCCCTTGGCCTTGGCCTCCTTGCCCGCGATCTCAAGCGAGAAGGGCAGTTCCGCCGGGACGGATTTTCCCGCGATACTCAGTGTTCCGCGCGCGAGATGCGGGCCGCCCTCGGTTGCCGGTGGCAGGATGTCTGCCTTGAACTCGGCCGTGGGGAACTGGGCGGCATTCAGGAAGTCGGGGCCTTTGGCATTGTCGCTGACCGCGCCCAGGGACAGCGAGGTGATGTCGATCTTGACCGCGACATGCCCGCCACGGGCGTCGGGGTCATAGTCGATTGCGGCTTGCCAGGACCCGAACTGGCCGGAAATGGGCGATCCACCCTGCGCGACCTCGATCCCTAGAGCGCCCTGTTCGACGGCCCATCCCGCGGCAGGCTGTGATGTCGCAGCGACGGGCACCGCGGTCTCGGGCCCGCTGGCAGCAATGATTGCGGTGCCGATCCAGATGACAATCGCCGCAATCGCTGCCAACACATGGGGCAGTGTGCTGACCTGGCTTACCGGTGGTTCGGGTGCCTTCGCGGGATCGCCAGCCATCCGCGACAGGGTACCATCCCGGTCGATGAACGCGTGCTTCAAGGCGCCAGCGACATGCAGCACGATCAGCCCCGCCAGCACCCACCAGCCAGTCGAATGGAAATGCGCGAACCGTTCCGACAGCGCGGCATCCTGGGGGACAAAAGGCAGGCGCTGTCCCAGGGGCCACAGGATGCGGGAAAAGCCGCCGGGGGCGGCGGAGTGCAGCAACCAGCCGGTCATGGGCATGATGACCATGCCGATCCACAGGGCCCAATGGACGGCCTCGGCGACGAAAAGTTCTAGCCTGCGGCCGGGATGCAGCGGGCGCGGCTTGCGCTGCGTCAGCGTCCACAGGATACGCAGCAAGGCCAGCAGCAGCGCTGCGACGCCGACGGTCTTATGCCAGGAAAAGGCGGCAAAGATCGCCTGCAACTGTGCCTCGTTTCCCCGCGGCAGGTTGCCCGCGTAGAGTCCCAGGGCAATGGCGGCAAGAATAAGGGCGGCCACGGTCCAGTGGAACAGGCGGGCGATCCCGCCATAAGCGCGGGTCGAGTTTCGGGCGTCCATCAGATTTCTCCCACTGCTTCGCGCCAGTGGCGGCGGCAGAGCGACACATAGGTTTCATTGCCGCCGATCTGGACCTGCGCCCCCTGGCGCAGGACACGGCCCCGGTCATCCTGGCGCACGACCATGGTGGCCTTGCGCCCGCAATGGCAGATTGTGCGGACTTCGCGCATATCGTCGGCCCAGGCCAGCAGGGCGGCCGATCCGGGGAACAACTGGCCGCGGAAGTCGACGCGCAGGCCGTAGCACATCACCGGCAGGCCAAGATCATCCGCGACGCGCGCCAGTTGCCAGACCTGATCCTCGGTCAGGAACTGGGCCTCGTCGACGAAGACGCAGGCGCAATCACGACCCTGCTCCGAGATCAGGGCGAAAAGATCTGTCCTGGGGGTAAAGGCGGTGGCGGGCTCAGCGATGCCGATCCGGCTGGCGATGACACCCGCGCCGGCACGATCGTCAAGCGCGGCGGTCAGCAGCAGCGTCTGCATCCCGCGTTCGCGATAGTTGTAGGACGCCTGCAGCAAAAGCGTGCTCTTGCCTGCATTCATCGTCGAGTAATGGAAATAAAGCTTGGCCATGGCGGGCAGATAGCCTTGGCCGGACAAGGGCCGCAAGCCGCCGCGCACAGGGGCGCGGCGGCTCACGCAATCTTTAGTCGCGCTGAACCGATTTCGGCGCGCGCGAGGGGCGGCGGGCGGGACGCTTGCGCGCGCCCTGGGCATTGTTGTTGCCCGGACGACCGGCGGGGCCGCCACGTTCGCGGATCTTGCTGGCCTCGAACGGCACCTCGCCACCGACGACGGGGATCTGCGACTTCATCGCCTTTTCGATGGCGCGAAGCTCTCCGATCTCGGCCGGGGCGCAGAAGGCGATGGCCCGACCATCACGACCGGCGCGCGCGGTGCGGCCGATGCGGTGGACGTAGTTCTCCGGCACGTTCGGTAAGTCATAGTTGTAGATATGCGCGACCTCGGGGATGTCGATCCCGCGGGCGGCCACGTCGGTCGCGACCAGCACCTTGGTCTCGCCGGCGCGGAAGCCGGACAGCGCCCGTTCACGTTGGCCCTGCGATTTGTTGCCGTGGATCGAGGCGACCTTGAAGCCCCATTTTTCAAGCAGCTTGGACAGCTTTTCGCAGCCATGCTTGGTGCGACCGAAAACAATGGCCAGTTCGTCACGGTGCTTGCCCAGGTATTCGGCCAGCAGCGTCGCCTTGTCACCCTGCGTGACGAAGTGGACGCCCTGATCGATCTTGGCCGCTGCCTGCCCCGGAGGGTTCACCGCGACCTTCAGCGGGTCGCTCAGATAGCTTTCGGCAAGCTCTTCCATCAGCTTCGGCATGGTGGCCGAGAAAAGCAGCGTCTGACGGTCGCGCGGCAACATCTTGGCGATGCGGCGCAGCGCGTGGATGAAGCCGATGTCCAGCATCTGGTCGGCCTCGTCCAGCACCAGATACTTGGTCTGCGACAGATCGACGGCGCCGCGCTCGATCAGGTCGATCAGGCGGCCGGGGGTGGCGATCAGAACGTCGACGCCACGCTCCATGCGCATGGTCTGGACGTTGATCGAGGCACCGCCGACAACGCGGAACTGCCGGATCGCCGTGCCGGCAGCATAGGCGTCGATGTTTTCAGCGATCTGGGTCGCCAGTTCCCGGGTCGGGGCAAGGATCAGCGCGCGGCAGGTTTTGGGCTCGGGCTTGCGGCCGATATTCAGCAGTCGCGTCAGCATCGGCAGGCCGAAGGCCGCCGTCTTTCCAGTGCCGGTCTGGGCAAGGCCCAGCAGGTCACGACCGGCGACGATGCCGGGGATGGATTTTTCCTGGATGGGCGAGGGGGCCTCGATCCCCATCGGGGGCAGGTTCACCGCGACGCGCGCATCAATCCCCATGCGGGTAAAGGGCGTGTCGATATCGGGGATCGCGCGGCGGATGAACTTCTCTTCCGGCTCTTCGCGGTGGCGGCGGTGGTTGGTCGTCGGCTTGGCGTTGCCGCCGCGGAATTGCGGCTTGGCGCCCTGTTCGCCGCGCGGTTTGTGGTCGCCCTGAAAACGGGGCTTGCCCGAACGGTTCGGGCGCGGAGTTTCGTTGGTCATGTCATCTTTCAGCCATATTGCCCGCGTATCGGCGCATATGGCACGGGGCCGCGAGCCGGTTGATCCGGGACTGCGGCGGTTGCGAGGGGCGGGTGCGATACGGAACCCGCATGCCTCCCCGCGTGAATGGGAAACTGGAAAATTGGGCCGGCCTGACGCAATCTGACGTCGGCTGCTCACGCGGCAGCGCCCGGCAACGGTCTGCACATGAGGGCGCGGGCCGTAAAAGTCAAGCGCGGTCGGTGGTATCCATCCAGATCGTCACCGGTCCGTCGTTAACCAGCGACACCTTCATGTCCGCGCCGAAGCTCCCGGTTTCCACGGGCAGGCCAAGCGCGCGCAGGGCATCGGCAAAGCGCAGGTACAGCGCCTCGCCGCGCGCGGGCGCCTCGGCTGTTGAGAAACCGGGGCGGTTGCCGGTGCGGGTATCGGCGGCCAAAGTGAACTGGCTGACGACCAGCGCCGCGCCCCCGATATCCGTGACCGATCGGTTCATCTTGCCAGCTTCGTCGCGGAAGATACGCAGTTTCGCGACACGCGCGGCCAGCTTTTCCGGGGCATCGTCGGGATCGCCCTGCATGGCGCAAACCAGCACCAGCAGCCCGCTTCCGATGCGCCCGATGCTGTCGCCGTCGACCCTGACCTCGGCCTCTTGAACCCTTTGGATCAGCGCGCGCATGTCAATTGCCCAGCGCGATGCCAAGAATGACGAACATCAGCCCGAAGACCGAGGCTGCAAGAGCCGCCATGTTCACGGCGACCACCTTGCGCATGACGCTGCGCATGGCGTCGTCATTGCCCAGCTTTCTGGCGCGCGCCGCGGTCAGGATGCACCAGCACAGCGCGGCCAGCCCTGCCACCGTCAGAACAGTTCCGCCCCAGATCAGCCCGTCCCAGATCGTCATTGGCCCACTCCGTCCTTCATCTGCTCGGGGACTAGCGGCGATTGCACAAGCCTGCAAGACCGCCTAGACCGCAGCCAAAGACAAAGGAGCGGACATGAGTGACGACAACACCTATGGCGTCGCGGCGGGCGAGCTGCGCCAGTTCATCGAGCAATTCGAGCAGCTCGATGCGGAAAAGAAGGACGTGGCCGAGCGCCAGAAAGAGCTGATGGCCGAGGCGAAGGCGCGCGGTTATGACACCAAGGTCATGCGCAAGGTGATCGCGCTGCGCAAGCGCGACAAGGACGACATCGCCGAGGAAGAGGCGATCCTTGAAATGTACAAGGCCGCGCTCGGCATGGTCTGAAGCAGGGGGCGAAGGCCCCCTTTTTCATCAGGGCATGATGAATTCGACGCCTGGCATCGCCGCGATCTCGGCGACATCCTCGTCATAAAGATCGGTGATCTGGTTGACGAGGTCCTGCGTCCAGCCCGGCAGGTTCACCTCGATCTCCATCTGTTCGGGCAAGGCGTGGCGGGCCAGCGCGGCGGCAAAGATGGCGCGACGCTTTTCCACGGTCAGGCGCGTTTCGCGCGACATCTCTTCGCGGATCATTTCGATCCCCTCGGGACGCATGATGTCGCCCAGAACCTGCAGCCCGGCGCGCAGCGGCACATCGCTGGGCATGGTCGCGATGTTTCGCACCACTTCGGGCCAGATCAGCGAGGTGTCTTCGTGGCACCACAGCACCAGCCGCTGGTCGGGCAGCGCAGCCCTGATGCGCCGGATCGCGGGGGCCCAGCGAAGGGACTCGGGCGGGATCGCGGCCATGACCTGCTCATAGGTGCCGGTTGCGTCCTGCGAAAACACAAAGGGCAGAAGCGTGGCCGGGTTCTTCAGCGCCAGATAGATCTCGACATCGGCGCTGGGGAACAGGTTCGCAAGCGCCGCCAGCTTTTCCGCGGCGTTGTAATAAAGACCGTCCACGGAAATCGCGCGCTCTGCCTTGCCCAGGAAGGTCGGCGTGCTGAAGATCAGGCGCCGGGGGTGGTCGGTTTCCAGTATGGCGTCCAGCAGCACCTGCTCGACCTCGGGGGTGGCGGGGCCGCCGTCCAATGCCTTCAGGGCCTCGTTGAAGACGTCGCGGTGCTTGGCGGGGGTCAGGGATTCGACACCATTCGCCAGAAGCCAGTCGCGATTCTGCATGAGCGTCTTGACCATGCGGTACAGATCGGTGCCATGCGCCCCGCAGTGATAGACCACCTGCATGTATCGAGAACTCCTGATCGTCTGGTCGTGTCGGCGCACACTAGCGACCAAATCCGGGCAGGAAAACCACCTGCGCGCAGATGTCGCCGGAACCCGCCAACGCGCATTTCGAGGCGGGCGGGCACCTGCCGGGACTGGCCAAGCGGTGTTCCGCCGTTTCGGTCAAGCCGATCACCGCAGTGTTGATTCGGTCGGTTTTTCCATGAAATGCTGTCTGAAAGTATAGGCTTGCCCGAGAATGGTTGCCCAAAGGGACAACTACCGCCGGCTGAGGATCCATGCGATACGGTAGCCAGTAGGTGGCAAGTATCGTTGTTTCCGTTAAGTGGTTGTTTTGTAACTTGTACTGACTTAGCCGGGCGAGCGTTGTGGTGGCGCTCGCCCGGGTATTCTGATTTTGCCCACCCGATTCTGAAAAATCTGACCGGCACCGTGATTCCGGTGCCGGTAGAGGAGCAACAAGGATGCGATACCCAGGTCGTCCAGGCGGCAATCTGTATTCCGACGCGGTTGAGGCGTTTACCGGACTTCTGTCTCGGCATGGCGCGATTCCCTCGATCGGGATGGTCGAGGATGAACTGGGGATTGATCGGGGCGGCCTGCTCGACCTGTTCCCGGATGAGAATGCACTGCTAGGTGCAATGGCACAGAACGCCCTGATGCGGCTGCATGACCAATTCGTGCGCGTCATGGCGGGCGTCACGGACAGCGACCCGATCACCCAGTTCGAGATGCTGGCCGATGTCTATGTCGAATGGGCCTATCTGCACCCGCGCGAGGCAAGCATCATCGGTTCGATGCCCGACACCGAGTTTCGCCAGAACGGCGAACTCATGCGCTATGAAACCGCGATCCATGAATTGATGCAGCGGATGCTGGGACGCGCCTGCGACATGGGGCTGCTGGACAAGGACGAGGATCTGGAACTGCTGGTGTCGACCGCGCACACCTTTGCCTTTGGCGCGATCACCAAAATGCTGGTGGGCGACCTTGGCCGATGGCTGCCCGGCATGACCGAGCGCGAGGCCGTGCGGAAGATGCTGCACACCTTCGTGCGAAAGATCCTTCGCAAGCAATAACGGTTCGAGGATTTTTGGTGCCGGTTATATGAACCGGGATTGCGTCGCATAGCTATCCATCACGTCTAGCTATCCCCTAATAAACGTTGGATATTCACCAACGAATGTCGCAGAGTGCCTCTGCTGTTATCAGGGCAGCCTGGGGGACGCTGGGGGACCAGTTGGGGGACCAGCTGGGGGACTGGAATGAAGGACAAGCTTACCGCTCTCAAGCTCAAGACCGCTGCTGACGGAAAGCATTTCGATGGTGGTGGCCTCGCGTTGGTGAAGACCGGGTCTACGGGAAAATGGGTCTTCCGATTTTCTCACTTGGGAAAGCGTCGCGAGATGGGGTTAGGGAACTGGCCAACCGTCACGCTGGCAGAGGCGCGCAAGATGCGCGACGCATGGGCAGTTAAGCTTGCGGCCGGGAGCGATCCCATCAGCGCTCGGGAGGCGCAGAGGGCCGCCGAGGCCGCTGAACGCGACAAGAAGGACCCAACATTCGCAGAACTGACGGACACCGTGTTCGACGCCATCAGGGACAGCCTGAAGGGGGATGGCAGGGCAGGCAGGTGGCGCAGTCCCCTCGACACCCACATCATCCCGGCCATAGGCAAGAAGCGGGTGTCGGATGTGACTAGGATCGAGATTGCTGCAGCCCTAAAGCCAATCTGGCGGAAGAAGCACCCGACCGCCGTGAAGGCGTTCAATCGGACCCGCAAGATCTTGAACGAAGGGAAGCTAATGGGCTTTCCGTGCGACGGCTTCGAGGCCGAAGCCGCCAGGCGCATTCTGGGCGACGTGCATCACGTAGAGGTCGCTATCCCCAGCACACCCTGGCAAGACCTTCCGGATTTGTATGCGCGCTTGGGCGACACGCCGATCGATCTTTGTCTGCGCTTCATGATCCTGACCCTCGTGCGAATGGACGGTTGCCAAGGGGTGACGCGGCGCGAAATTGCTGACGGCGTTTGGACCGTGCCAGCCGAACGCGTCAAAGGGCGCAAGCGGACGACCAAGGATTTCCGTGTGCCGCTTTCTGCTGAGGCCCTGGCCGTCGCCGAGCTGGCGAGTGAAGGGGCCACTACTTTTCTGTTCGAAACCGGTCCGGGAAGGCGTCCTTCCAACTCTGGCATTGAGAACAGGTTAACGGCACTGGGGGAGGTCGGCAGGCCGCATGGCTTCCGTACCAGTTTCCGCACTTGGGTGCAGGATACGGACGCGTGCAGTTGGGAAGTTTCAGAAACGATCTTGAACCACATTATCGGCGGCAAGACCGAGCGTGCCTATGCACGCTCGGATCTTCTTGATCGGCGCCGACCTGTCATGGAAGCCTGGGCCGCCTTTGTCACTGGTAAGGCGGCGCAGAATGTTCTCCAGCTCGGCTCCTCCAGAAAGTCGGGGTGACCGACGCATCCGTCAGTTCTGACGCCGGAGGACCATTTCGCGCATAGACCACCCAAGATTGGTGGGCTGTCGCGGCGTAAATATACACGCCAGGGGAGATTGCACCGGTGCTGATCCGCCCACTATCCTGCGATCAAAGGGAGGTGGCATATGCGAGCGATCCAGATATTTGCCGTTGCGGGGCTAGGGGTGTCTCAGGCCGCAGCCGCGACCGTTTCCTGCGACGCTTTGAGCGCGGGTTACCGAATGGGCGTGTTCTGGTCGCTGGCTTTTGAGGAGGTGCAGGCCTCCTGTAATAATCAGCCGGATCAGCCCGCATGCCAGGCGATGGCAAATGCCATGCAGACGGAAAGGGCCATGTTCGACGCGATTAGGAGAGAAGACCTCGGCTCTTTCGAGACCGAGGTCTTCAATCAATGCTCTGCCGAGTTGAAAGATTTGGAGGAAGACTGACGGCTCTCAAAGGAGAAGGCCGGCCCTATTTTGGGCCGACCCCCCTGACGACCGAGGCCATCGTCAATAGTGCATCATCACACACCAGCAGGTTGCACCCGATTTTTGAAACCGCCAACCTGTCGAATTGGTCAGGCCGTTCCGCCCTGGCCGTCGATCAGTTCCAGCGACGGGAATTGCTCGAAGAACTCGGCCGCGAGGATCGGATGCATAAGGTAGACCGCCATGACGTCCCGGATCCCGGCCATGCCCGCGCCATGGATTGCGTAGCCTTCCTGACCTGCATGGTGCAACAGCCACGCATGCATCTCGTCCAGCATCTTCCCGAAACCCGACCCAGGGACATAAATGAGGATGCGCACGGGAAAGGAGCGCTCGTCTTGCTTGGCCCGCGATGTCGTCCTTCTGCTCATGACCGATTGCCGCCCGCGCCTCTGCCGATCAGCGCGCTCAGGATCGGGTCGGCGTCGTCGCCCAGCTGTGTGTTCTCGCAAAGCGATATGAGGGCGGCGAGTGTTTCCGGGCGGGACCAGCCGGCGGCGCAGGCTCGGCCGATCAGTGCCGCCAGTTCATCTTCCAGCGCCTCTTCGCAATCGAGAAGGCGATCAGGATAGGCGTCAAGGCGACGAGGCCCTTTCACGCCACTCCTCTCACGAACACGCCTGCGTCCTCCAAAGCCGCGATGAAGGCATCCCGCGCGTCCTCGGGATCGCCCCGGTCGGCCGAGAGGTCAAGCAGTGCTTGAGCAGCCAGGTTGAAGGTTACGGACCCGGGATCACAGTACTCGATCAGGGCCTTCCCCATTCCATCGGCATCGTTGACAATTCGGAAGGAGCCCACCCTTTCCTCGTAGCTTACGGGACGGATCGTCCAACGGCGGTGCATTACGGGCCAACCTGCTGCAGCGCGCCATCGGGCAATGGACGCTGGAGCGTCCGCGCAATCTCCCACGGCGCGTACATCCAGGCTTCCCATTCGCCCGGTGTCCGCAGGATCACGGGCATGGCCTTGGGATGGATCGCGCCAACCTCGGCATTGGGGGCGCAGGTTAGGAAGCCGAAAAGATCATCGACGGTTTCGCCATCCTTGATCTTGCGGATGCTGGTCCAGCCGCGCGTTTCGATGCCCGCGAAAAACATCGGCGCTCCGTCGACAGGTGCAAACCAGGCCGGGCGCTTGTCCGCGCCCGGCTCGCTGAACCGATCGACCGGCACCAGGCAGCGGTGCTCTGGCCCCAGCCAGCGTCGCCAGTGCGGGCTGGCGACATTGCGGATGTTTGTCACCCCGCTGTCCCGGCCGCTCTTGCTGTGGAACTGCGGCGGCGACGGCATGCCCCAGCGCGCCTTGACCAGATCCCAGCCTTCGCCCTCACCGTGCCGGATGATTGGCGCCAGGCGGTCGGGATAGATGTCCCCCGGTTCCAGGTTCACCGCGCGATCCGAAAGGCGCGAGAACAGCCGGCGCATCAATTCCTGAGGAGTGCTGCTGTGGTAGAGATTGCACATGCGGTCAGGTCTTTTCGTTTTGCCAGATCCATTTCGTAATCTGACGAACCGGGCGCCGGACGGTCAAGCCTTCGGCCAGTTCCTTCGCGCTCGGCAGGCTCCATTGGATGTCGAGATATTCCGAGGTCTTACACTGGCCGCACTTGAAGGGAGGAAGGTGCGCCTGATGATACGGCCCGACCACCTTCATCAGGTCCGTCGCCCAGTACCGCGCCTTGCGCTTGCACATCGTGCATCGGACCGTGAGCAACATCCCTTTCTCCGCCTGCTGATAGAGCATCGGGTTACGGAAGGGGTTCGAGGAAAAACGGTTCGGGGGCATGGGCGAGCAGCGAGAACAAGACAAGAACAAACTAGACCGACGAGGGCCGAGAGTCGATGCCGAGCGATGGGAACCCGGACCACAATTCTGCGTTTTCCGGCCGTCAGCGCGTCGGAGGTATGGGAGGGTTGCCCGATGGACGAGAGTGTATTGGCGTGCGTGCCCGGACTGCTGAAGCACGCGAGGGGGTTTCAGCTTGACGAGGAAAGGGCCGAAGACCTCGTCGCTTCGACTTTGACCTGGGCAATCGATCATGTGGATCAGTTCGATCCTCGGTTCGGCATTGAGAACTGGCTCGTCTTCATCACTGACATGTTGGCCTGCGAGGTGTTGGGCAAAACCCGCACCCTATGATCCAAACGTGAGCTAAAGACATTGGCCAGAGCGACGCTATTCTCACCACCAGGCCAAGCGCCCGACCCGCCCGAGTTGGCGGCAATATCAACAATGCGGCTCGGGGAACGGCACAGTAAGTGAAAAACCTAATCTCGATAGGACTCGCAGGCGCGCCTGCGGCGTTCCATGAAATTTGGACCAGGCGTAACATCAGCCAAGCCAGTGCAGCGTTGGCGTTCATGGCTCTTGGCGCTTGTCGCACGAGCCAGGCGCGAGAACTTCGTTGGGAGAATGTTCAGGGCGATGTAATAGAGTTGCCGCCTTCAAAATTGAACGGGAACCGCCGACAGCTTGTGCCTATCACCAAACCCATGAGGGTTCTGTTGGATCACGAAAGGCGCGCTGAAACAGTGTTTTCCGGAATGAGAGACAAGCCGCTGTCCGCTGAGGCCCTGGCTTCGGCACACAAGCATCTACGCGTCAGCGTCCCCTGCCAAAACTGGCATTCGATTTTCAAAGGCTGGGCCGTGCGCGACCGCTGGCCCCGCTACCTGGTGGATTCGGCTCTTGCGTATCAACCGGGCAAGGCCGATTCAGCAGAGGGTGATCGGAATGCAGACCTGCTCGAGAGCCGACGACCGATGATGGATGCATGGGCGGCATTTCTGCTGCCTGAGTTCGGGCCCTCGGGCAGCCGTCAATAGTGGTCGATGTTTCTTGCCAGAGCCGACTGATGGGCGCCCAAGCCTTGCCAGAGGCGTCTGGTGACGATCTCGGCGGGAATGACTACTTTCGTCCGGAACGAGCTTTGTCTGTGTCCTGTTGATTGCGAGCCGCCGCCCCGGCGGAAGCCTGCGACCGGGCTTTCCTCGATCCAAGCCCGGCCCTGTTCAGGATCCTCTGAACGGCATTTGCAGAGATCTTGATACCCTCGTGGGCCAAAGTCTTTTCGTGACGGTTGCAGCCATGTTCAGGATACATCAACGCTAGCTCCTTGATTCGTTCGACCACAGGTTCCGGCGTGGTCTGGGGATGGGATCTGTGAATTGGGAGACGATCTATCAGCCCCTCAAAACCCTCAGTCCGGTGGCGTGTTCGCCAAGTATAGAAACTTCGGCGGTCTACCCCCAGTTGGCGGCAAGCCTCGCTGATGCTGCCGAGTTTCTCCGCAAGTTGCAGGACATTCAGACGACTTGCGGCCTGTAGCCGATCCGCAAGATTGATAGACGAAACCTTCTTCATAATAACTCTGCTGTTCTGGTCAGGATTCGCGAAGGCGGTATAGAAGATTCTGGTCCGTATCGCGGCATTCAGACAGATTCGAGGTTTGTGGTTGTGCAGCGGAGTGACTCGCAGCTAAGCTGCTGACGACTGGCATGTAGTTTCGCTTTGGTACGCCAAGGTGCTTGTGCGGAGGCAATGGGAACTTTGTCTGCCAGACGTGTTTCGCGAAAGGAAATCCGGGCGGCCGTGGACCGCATCCTGGCTTCCCCAGACTTCGAGACT
This sequence comes from Paracoccus sp. KR1-242, assembly GCF_049446195.1. Classification (NCBI taxonomy): domain Bacteria; kingdom Pseudomonadati; phylum Pseudomonadota; class Alphaproteobacteria; order Rhodobacterales; family Paracoccaceae; genus Paracoccus; species Paracoccus sp. KR1-242. The sequence goes on along the minus strand of NZ_JBMSED010000009.1, from coordinate 102,665 downwards.
TCTGAACGCAATCGCCGCTTTCTACGCCACGTCGTCGAAGAGGCGCTGGCCGGGCGGGCCGAACGTATCAAGGCCTACAGCATCGCCACGCTGGTCTTTGGCCGTAGCGAGGATTTCGACCCGATGCAGGACTCGATCGTGCGGATCGAGGCGGGTCGACTTCGGCGCGCCCTGGACAATTATCACCTGAAGCACGGGGAGGGTTCGGACGTCATCATAACAATGCCAAAGGGCAGCTATGTGCCGGTGTTCCAACAGCAGGCGCAGGCCCTGCCGCCCGCGCCGGAGCCCGTGGCGCCCGGGCAGAAGCCCCTGCATGAATATGGCCCGCGGATTCTGGTCGAACCGTTCGAGCAGGAGGGAGACAGCGAGACGCATCAACAGATCGGGCGGACGCTGACCCGTCAGGTCATTTCTGCCCTGACGCGCTTTACTGAGCTTTTCGTCTATGGCTTCGACACCTCCGACCGCTCGGCCCGTTCTGGCAGCGGCAGAGAGACTTCCGAAGGGTTGGAGATCGACTATCGGCTGTCTGGTACCGTTACCATTTCGAAGCACGCGCTGATTGCCGAGATCCTGATGAAGCGAAACGAGGACGGGCGCTTCATCTGGGTGCAGACGCTCCAGCGCGAGATCGAAGGCAGCTGCGACCCATCGCAGGTCGTCAGCCTGTGCGCAGAAGTCGCGGGACAGGTCGCCAGTGTGCTTGCGCTGCGGGACGGGATCATGGACAGCCAGGCAAGGGATTCGTCCGGCAGCGGTCCACGCCACTTTGCGGGCTATCAGAAGCTGCTGGACTTCCACGACTACTGGCGATCCTTGGACCCCAAGCGCTTCGAGCCGCTGCGCCGTGATCTGGAAGCGACGATTGATGCCGATCCCGGCTTCGTCGCGGCTCATGCCTGTCTGTCGATGCTGTATTCGAACGCCGCCCGTTTCAGCTATGATCTTGGGGACGATTGTCCCGATCCGCTGGAACGTGCGCTGGACCTGGCGCGCAAGGCGATCCGCCTGGCCCCAAGCTCCAGCCGCGCCTATCACGCCCGCGCCATAGCGGAATGGTTCATGGGCCGGCAGGTGGACAGCCTGCAGACCCTCGGGGCTGCCCGCGCGCTGAACCCCAATGACCCCGAACTGATGGCCGAACTGGGCTTTCGTCTGGCTTCGCGCAAGAACTGGGACGCCGGCATTCCGTTGCTGGAGGAAGCCTATGCCCGAAGCACGCTGCTGAGCGGACAATTCCGCATGGGCCTGTTCCTTTACCACTTCGCCCATGGCCGTCACGAACAAGCGCTTGAAGAAATCCGGGCGGTCGAGGCGCCAGGCATTGCGCATGTGCAACTGGCCGCAGCCGCGGCGTTGGCGGCTTTGGGACGACTGGCCGAGGCCCGCCAGCGCCTTGCGCTGGCCGACCAGATCGCCCCCGGCCTTGCGAAGCGGATGCCGCAGGACGTGGCCTTCCGCCAATTCCATCCCGACCTGACCGAGTCAATGATGCGGGCGCTTGCCAGTCTGGATCCGAAATGGCCCAACCAGACGAATTCGACACAGACAGGTTGAGATCAGCCGCTCTCACGAATTCGTCGGGGTCGCACTCCTTTTCACCTGCTTCCAGCCACCGTCCCAAGGGGCGATCGGCGAGATAGACTTTACCTGTTCCATTGGCTACTTCTCACTTACGCGTCCCCTCCTAATGCCGTTAGGTGAACCAATGGCACGCTGCCATCGGCGCACCGCTCGCCGACCGAAGGGACGGGGGGGTCGAAGCGGTGTTCGAAGACCTAGTTGCGCAGATCGACGCAGAGCAAAAGACGTCCGAATCCTGAAACGCAAAAAGGCCCCCGCCTCGGGATGACCGAGGCGGGGGCGTTGGTTTCGGATCCTCGACCGACAAGGCGGTGCGAAATCGGAAATCCGATATCGTTATGATCCGGCGGCGCGCTTGAGTGCATCGGCCAACTGGTCGACGCCGACGGTCGTCAGGTTCTTCAGCTTCTCGGCCGCGGCCTGTTCGAGCTTGGCTTGTGCAAGGTCAGTCAGCACCTCGGCCGATGGTTTCAACCCGCCAATGGCATCCGGGACGCTGCGCTTGGCATAGGTGATTATGAGGTCGATGGCGGCCCGGCCGGTCAACTCGTGCTTCAGGGCCAACTGCGCGCCAGTGCTAAGCGCCCAGTGAAGGGCCTCGCGCTGGTTTGCCTCAATCTCGATGCCCCATTTCTTGCTGGCGACCTTGGCGACCACGCCGATGATCGCTGTAAGCGCGAGGCCGATCACCTGGTTAAGGTGCGGCGACGCGGCAGCCATGAACTCGTCGACCGCGCCGGCGAACACAGGCAGCGGCACCACCATCAGCGCCATCAGTAGGGCGGCCAGAAGACGAGCGCCGGGCTCGCGGATCGCCCACCACAGAAGCGCAGCGACGGTAAGGGCCACGAAGGCCAGATAGAAAAGCGTCATCATCATGATCCTCAGATCCTTTTGCGAGGGAAGGGGGTCAGGCCAGCAGTCGGGACCAGGTGTTCGGTCCGACGATCCCGTCGGCCGTCAGCCCTCTGCTGCGCTGGAATTGCTTGACGGCGGCTTCGGTCAGGCGACCGAAGATGCTGTCGGGGGTGATGTCATAGCCATAGGCCTCAAGGCGGCGCTGCATGTCGGTGACCGGACTGCCGACGTCGCCGCGCCGGATCGTGGGCCGGATCGTCGGGGCAGGGGAAAGCTGCCCATCGGGGACCACGATCCCCATCGCGTCCGCGATGCGGTCGCGGATCTCGTCGCCGACCAGAACCGGATCGCCGGGCTTGTCCATGCCGGGCAGCCAAGCGATGTCCCATTTGCCGCGCTGGGCGATCTTCAAGGTGGGTTGGACCTCTGCATGGCTCAGCACCGTGCTGCGGCTGAGCGGGATGCCGTTCTGCTTGCAGAGCTTGGCGCAGAGGTTCGCCAGCGCCTTCAGTTGCGCTTCTTTGATCGGCCATGGCCCGGCCGAGAAGGGCGCCTCGACCGCGCGCGCCATGCCGCAGAGCGAAATGCCGATCGAGCCGGTGTTGCAGTTCAGGGTGTGGGCGGCATAGGAGCCGTCGACCAGCCTGCCCGTGTTGTCTTCGGGCGAGTGGTCGCCCTCGCAGACGACGCCCGAGCCATCGATGATGAAGTGATAATGTTTGCGGTCCAGATCAGACACGGAGTTCGTGCCCGCCGTCCAGTGCAGGATGATGCGATCCATCGCGGATGCTCCATAAAAGGAAAGCCCCGCACGATGGCGGGGCGTCAGGGTTGTTTTGTGCGAGTGGATGTTTAGGTTGCGGGCCAGCCGCAATCCGCGCGTCCGAATGCGGGTGGCGGTTAGGCCGGGCGTGAGAGTAGGAACTCCGCTCGGCCGTCGAGGATTTTGCGCGCGGGAGCGTCTGCGTAATTAATCCGGAAGCGGCGCGGGATCGGGCAGGGGATCGGCACCGGCCCACGGGGTGACATGGATCGATCCGCCGAATCCCGTGCAGGCGTAATCCTCGACCGCGGAACAGGCGATATCGATCAGGGCCACCGCCTCGGGGTCTAGCACGGTCGTGTCGTGCCGTTGGCCGGTCAGCATCACCCAGAAGGCGTGCCCCAGAGCGACCTGGCAGAACTGGCCCGGTGCGGCGTCGGTGTCGTTCTTCAGGTGCAGGCCGTCCTGATAGATGCTCCCCTGTCCCGCGTAGCGGTCGCGGAAGGCCCGCACGATGACCGGCGTCGGGAACCAGTAGACCGGGATCGTGATTTCCGGCCGCGCGGCGAGCCAGCGCGCGTTGAACTCATAGGTTTCCAGCAGCGGCGGATCGAAGCTCGCATCCATGTTCTCGGTCGCCCAGGGCGGATAGAGCACATAGCTTTCCGCGCCGTTCGCCTGCGCGGTCAGGGCGAACCAGTAATGGTATTGCAGCGCCCTGATCCCTTCGGCGCTATTGGGAAGCCATGCCCCGGTGTCAAAGTCGGCGAAGTCCGTCACCCACAGCGTCTTGGTCGGCGCGGCGGTCCGGTCGACGCCTTCGCTGTTCCAGCGTTCTTCGATATTCGAGAACCCGAGATAGTTGACGTGCAGGCCGATCGACCACATCGCGGCGCAATATCCGAGGGGATTGGCAAGCAGGCTGTGGGCCGAGAACGACGCTGGGTCGCCATTCTGAAGGACTGGCCGGGGCGCAGTGGGCGCGCCGCCAGCGCCCGCCGCCAGACCCTCCACGAAAAGATCGTCCAGCAGGAACATCAGAGCCCCCTGACAATCTTCACGCGGGCGTTTCCGGACACGCACCGGATCCGCACGTTCCCGGCGGCGCTGATCTTCACGGCCTTTTTGCTCGTGAGGTCGATCGCGTCATCGTCGGATGCGGGATCGGCGGCGCAGACACGCACGAGGCTGGAGCCGCCGTTCTGGATGATGTCGCCCTCTTGCACGGCGATTTGCGCGGACCAGCTCTCGGTCGCGGTATAGGCGGGCATTGAGATTTCTCCAATTGAAGGGGGTTGAACACGCCCGGCCTTGCGGCGCAGAACGCCGGACATGAAAGCGACGCGCACCGAAACGACCTTCACCATCACCGGCAAATACTGGTCGGGGACATATCCGATGGAAGAACTGCCGAAATGGCTGGCGTTCTATCGGCGCCAGCAGGAGCTGTCGCCAAAGGTGGCGGCCAGCTATGACGACGTCGTTGAGGCGCTTGAAGGGCTGACGCGCTAGCCTGGCGGCGCGTCGTCGAAGGGCTTGGTCATGGCCGAACAGAAGGGGCCATAGCTGCGCCGCCTGTCGCTTTCCGAGCGGATCGAGAAGCGCGAGCACACCCGATAAGGCTCTACCGGCTGTTCGCACCCGATGAAGGCCGACAAGCGCCAGAAGCGCTTGTTCTCGCCAAGCCAGATGTCGGAATGCTCCGTGCTGCAGATGACCGTGCCGTCCTCAGCCTCGGCCGAGGTGAAGCGCAGGCCATGGACCGGCGCATTCGTCTTGGTCTGATCCTCCACCACGATCCCGCCGCCGCTGTTCTGGGCGATGAGCAGGTGGTTGTCGATCCAAGGCTCACCCCGGAAAGTGTCCCAGGCGCGCGGCCCGAAGACGACTGCGGCGCACATGATCAGGACCAAGGATCCGGGGGTGCTTTGGCGTTTGAAGGTCTCGCGAAGGTGGGCAAGGTCACCCATTCTTTCCGCCTCCTAACCGTCTGATGATGATTTCCCGAAGCACCGCCCGGTCGGCAACGACCGAGGTCAGCACGTCGAGGCCAAGGTAGCCGAGCGATGAAAGCAGGATGACGGCGAACGCCTCGTTGGCGCCCGCCCATGCTGCGGCGTCCGGGCCGATCGAATATCCGATCATGCCACTGATCCCCGCCTCGATGACGCGGCTGACCCGCGACTGGTGAGGGGATTTCCGATAGACGTAGAGCACGCCCGCGAAGAGCGCGATCCATACCTCCGGCGATCTCGCGCCCGCTATCGAGCGCCAGAGGTTGGGGTCACCTTCCATGTGGTTGCCTTTGTTAAATCTGCTGCGGGATGCGCCGAAAAAAAAAGCCGCCCAGTGGGCGGCAATGCAGGTTCGTAGGGTGTCACGCAGGTATCACTTCGCCCTGCCTCGGATTTTCAGTATCTCTCGCACCGTGTCCCTAAACCGGGACAGCTCGCTTGGATCGCCCCGAAGATACTTCCCGCGGTAGTCCTCGACCTTCGGGAATAGCCTGTCCCGAGAGGGGAAGTAATCTGCCAGCAGCCCTGCGTTCCTATCCTCTAGAAGTTCGTCCAGGTGCCGCGCTTCATCGGGCAGGAAAACATCACCCTTCCCGAAGAAATCGCCGCTTGAAGACGACTGAAGCGCAATATCAATCCGCCGATGCGCCCATTCGTTGACGCCGCCTTCCTTTGAGGCAAACAGCCCCAGCGCCTCACTCGACACGCGCGACAAGGAAACATTGGACCGCTTTTCCGGCAGCTTGACGGCTTCCAGGGGCACGCCAAGCAGGTTCAGGAAATCGGTAATAATGTCGCCACCGACCAGCTGATCCCTAAGGAAAAGCCTCGGGTGAATGACCGCGTTCGGAATGTCAGCAGCGATCTGCTTCAGCATCAAGGCATAGTTCATGTATTCCGGCCGCGTCTCTGCCGCCTTGATCGCGCTTCGAGCGTAGTGCTCGGCGCTGACAAGATCCCGACCCTTCTTGACCTTCTGCTTATAGTCGGAATCGAGGAAGTCGCTAAACCGTTTCAGGTAGATGACCACATTTACCGGTTCATCAATCCGGCTGAAAATTTTCTCCTGCAACCGCGCAAGTCGTTGACCGTAAAACATCTCTGCGGATATTACGCGCGACTTTCCCGAGAAATTGCGCAGTTCATCGACATATGCATCGAACAGCGACGGGCCGATATTCTTCCAACCAGAATGCATCTGGCGGGCCAGCAGATTGTGAGAAGGCAGAGGCACCTTCCTGTCACCAACGCGGCCGGTCTGCACAAAACGGATATTGCCCTTGTCCAGAACGTCAGTCTCATTTGCAAGGTAGCCTTGCAGTGAAGAACTGCCGGATTTCGGCATCCCAATGTGCAACCAGATCATGATGTATCCCCCGGGTTTTCTGATCAGGTAGCCCACGCATCCGGTGAGATCAACCGCCAGTCCCGGCTCTGCTTCTGGAGGATGCTTTTAGCAACTGCGCGTGGAACTCGGCCAAAAGGACTAGGCCGGTGGCCTTGATCTTCACGGGGCTGGTGGTCATAGGATGAAAAAACCGCATGCTGTTACGCCTTTGTGTTGAGGGGGGATTTTCATGTTTTATCATCTGAAGTCGGAGGCCGAGGATACGATCCTGGTAATGGCGTCTCGCCAATCTGAGGTTGATCTGTATCTCGGCTGGCTGAACAGCGCGCGCAAAGATGCCCCCTATGCGGCCTTTCCGATCCCGGAAGCGGAATGGGACGAAGCAGAAGAACGTTTCGACGTCGATTTGAATGATCCGGAATGGCGAGAGCTACCCGAAAAGGGGATCAGTGCGGAAAGCTTTTGCCGGTGGCTTGACGACATGAAGTCTGCCGGACTGGCTGCCACGGATTACGACTGCGCGCGCGCCCTTGGTCGCAGGGATATTAGCGACCTCAAGCAAGTCGGAGGCGATATGCGCCTTGCCCTGGCTTGTCAGGCCGTTCTGCAAGGCGCGCATCCCTACACCTGAAGGTCACTCCACCCGGGCGGGCTTTCCGGCATATATCGCCAAATGAGCGATCGAGCAGCGCGGCAGGCTGGTGCCCTGCCGTCCGAGGTTTGCGGCCGTCAGCGCACCCATTTCCGGCATGGTCATGTCCACCACCGTCAGCCGGCCATTGACCCACAAAGACAGGCGGCGCGCGATCTTGTCCCAGAGGATCCGAAAATCGAGCTGCAGCGCGGTCTGATAGTCCGAGCGCGGCTTGAGGATCGGGATGACGCGGCTGAACGCAGGCTGCCCAGAGGTCGCCACTGTCTGCGCGACGGCCAATTCCCAAGTGCAGGTGTCCGCCGCCAGCCGCAGGCGGATATAGTTGCCGTTCGCGTCGACCAGGTTCAGCAGGTTGTGGGTCTGCGAATAGAACGCGCGATGCTCGTGCGGAATATACCGGCCGACGATTTCGAGCTTGTCGCGCGAGTTGACGGCCGCGACGGCGCCGGGTGTCAGATCTGCAACCGGCGTGGCAACCGCATTGGTCATGTTCGTTCCGAGCCATTCCGCCCAGGGCAGGGAGCCCAGCTTGTAGCAGATCACACCCGCGCCAAAGGTGAAGTTCAAGGAACGACTGCCACCGGTCAGCCGGATAAGTGCGGGGCGATAGGGACGCGCGATCAGCCCGCGATCATCGACCGCGGCGCAGTCACCGGAAACCGATACCTGCGCCCCGTCGCCGCCGTAGCAGATGAGCGGAACGACATTGTTGTCGTTCCCAGCGGCATAGGTCGTTCCCGAGGTTCCCGGCCCGGTCGGGGCCGATCCGAAGATCGCCCCATTGACTCCGGAGAGGTTCAGGGCCTTGCGGCCGTCCGGGGTGTAAAGGCAGGGCACGTTGACGGCCAAATCGGCCAGCGCCCGCGTCACCGGATGCAGGTAGCGCATGGCGGTGCCGCGGGTATATGCCAGCAGATCGGCGAAGGTTGCGGCAGCCCCATTCAGGGCATAACGCTCGGCCGCGAAGTCTGCGGCGACTAGGGCCTCATTGAAGCGCAGGCGGCTTGCGTCGCCGCGCCCAGAAGGCCCGTTCGTCTTGAGAACAGCAGTCATTTTGTCTCACACGTCGATGATCGGTTTGCGGGCGGATTCGATGTAATGCATCCACCAAGCGCCGCCCGGCGGCTTGAAGGTCGCGAGGCCTTTAATCTGCGCCGTCCCGTCTGCGTAGAGATGGGGGACGAAGCTGTTCTTGTAGGTATTGCCGCCGCTGCCATGGGTCGCCTGAAAGGCCGAGACATTGAAAATGTTCAGCCTGACTTGCTCGAACATCTTCCAGTTTCCGCCCACCGATCGGTGAACGTCGAACCATGAGTTGTTCTTGACACGGCAAGAGAACAGATAGAGGTCGCCGCCCAGAATGCGGGCTTCCTGGTGCCAGGCGGTGATGCCGGTTGTCTCCGGGGTCGACCACGGCTCTGACTGGTCGCGAATATCCCGCTTGGTCCGAACCATCATGGTCGTTCCGGTCGAGGCATACATATACCAGAGGCCGTCATTCGGGTTGAACACCAGAGCCGGGGCAGCCGCGCTGTCGTCGGGATCGGAGATGGTGAACATCACCTGAATTTCCGACCAGGTTTTTCCGTCGAGCGTCGATCGCCACTCATAGGTGGTCGTGGAGGTGGCCCAGACATGCCGTCGCCAAAAGCAGATCAGCTCACCCGTGTAGGGATCATATGCAAACGCGTTGTCCGACAGGAAGTTGGTGCTGTCGCCGAACCGGCTAGGGTCCGAAAGCGGCTGTTCCAGATGGGTCAGCAGATCCCAATTCAGCATGTCGTGCGAACCGAACAGGAAGGGGTTCTCAAGCTGATCGTTCCCGCCCGGATAGGGGTTGATGCACATGACGTATTCGTAGCCAAGCCAGCCGTGCGGGAAGAACCCGACATAGGGATGCACGAATTGCGGGTTCGCGACGTTTTCCTGATATATCGGGTCGATGTTGATGCGGGGCGTATCTCCGGTGATGTAGATCGTTTCCGTCGACAGCCATTGCTTGCCCCAGACCGTTTCGGTCGGCATCTGGTGAGCATAGAGCGGAGCCACCCGCCCGCCGCGCGCAGCCAAGCCTTGCGCCAGCGCGGACTGGCTTGCAGAGGTCAGCGCCATCATTCGGCGCGTGTCCAGGCTGCCATTCTGGCGGGTCGGCGCGACGACTGGCAGCGCCAGCATCTGCAACATGTCCTCGATCGGCTCGTCCAGTCCGGCAAGCCGGGTTCCGTCCTCGTCAACCCGCATCAGTGCTTCGCCGTCGCGGCTTTTCACCTCAAGGCCCGCGTCGGTGTTCTGGGGTTCCTCGCTCCGCATCACGCCGACCGTGGCCGTGTCGATGCTGGATTTGACCCCCGATGCGGTCACATCGCCCGACGCGACCCGCAGGATCGTGTTGCGGCGGCGCAGGATGTATCGGCGACCGATCACGAAGAACGCGGGCGGAAGGGCAATACCGTCAGCATCACGCAAGGGATAGCTCACCCCCGCGATGGTCAGGTTGACGTCGCTGGTCGCATTGGTCGCGACCGGGTGAATTTCGATGCTCGCGGACGCGGAAAGAGCGGTGACAGCGGCCCCGGTCACGGTCGAAGACAGATCCGCGGTCCAGGCATCGCCCGTGCCCGCAAGGTTGATGGTCCGAAGATCGGCATTGCTGCCAACCGCCGCCGACGCATTGGCGTTCGCGGCCTGGAGGGCAAGCATCTTTTCGGTTTCCGCCGACCCCGAAACCAGAACCCAGTTTCCAGAGCGGCGCTCCAAGACCAGGCCGACGCCCGCCGTTACGTCACTCGCCAGAAGGGCATTGTTATTCCGCTCGCGCATCACTGCCCGTTCGGTATCCCCGGCAACCTGCAAGCGCAGCGTGCCAGCGGCGCCGCTCGGCATGATGAGGCGGATCACCGATCCATTGCCGACGACAATGCCAGCGGTGACGGCTGCGGGGGAAACCTCAGCGGTGATGACGGTCGCCCCGCCGGTCGGAGCCGCAGCGACAGCATTGACCAGTGAAATGACGCCAACGGCGTTGTCCGCTGCGACGCGCTTTGTTGTTTCCCCAGAAACGGCTCCGTCCACAGCCTCAGCTGCGTCTTTCGCCTGACCTGCGAATTCCTCCGTCTGGGTCTTCAGGTCGGTCAGCTGGGTGACCACCTGTTGTGCCGCCTCGGTCGAAGCGCCCTCGATGGCTTCGCCCAGTCCAGACGCCGCGATTACCGCCTCGTCGATCTGCTTCCCCAGATCATTCGAAACCTTCACGGTCGCCGCGATGGACTTCAGGCGCTTTTCGCCTTCGACCACGGTCTTCGACGCCTCGACAAGGAGGACGACCACATCAGAGGGGAGCCCCGCCGCGCGGAGTTTAGCTGCATCCAGCATTTTCTTACCTTTGTGGATATGCGCCAAGGGACCGGCGCATCCCGCGCCGGTCAGCTCGTCGTTGTCTCGCTCGCCTGATCGGGGTTGCCGAGTTCGAGCTTGGTCACCCAGCCGCCCGAGCGATCGAGCGCGTGGGTGACACCAAGGATGCGATAGGACTGATCGATGCCCGGCGGAGCGCCCGAGACGACGCAGGCCCCGTCAGGGACCGCATCGGTCGTGCCCTCGATCTGCACCTGGCCGCCGCCAGCCGCCCGCTTGCTGTCGGTTGCCCGCGCGCGTGCCTGCCTGCGCGCGTCGTCCCGATCATCCGCCGGGGGCGAGATGGTCAGGACCGCGGAACCGCCGAGCCCGGTGTCGACCTCGACCTTGTCCCATTGGCCGGTCGTGCGATTGAAGAAGGGGGCCACGACCTTCGCGTAGATCTTGCGGCCGAGCAGCGGCGCGAGGTTCCAGGCATGCAGATTGTCGCCATAGGTCGCGGTCACCGTCGGGGAATAGCTGGCCCCGCGCCGTGCCATTTGCGCGACGTCGCCCTGCACCTGAAAGTCGCCCCCGATGCGCGCGGCCAAGCGGCGGCCCATGTGCAGCAGGCTCTCGTCGTCCATGGCCCAGTATTTCAGGACGATGGCCGCAAGATCCGGATCGACCCGTGCCGATGTGATCCCGGCCGCGCGGGCCGCGTCGCTGACAATGGTCTGGATCGTTGCGTTGTCCCAGTGTCGCCGCTTCTTTGCCTTGGCATTGCCGCCGGCGTCGAAGCCCTTGGCCGAGACGGAGAGGGTCCGACCGCCAGACCGGGTGCATGTGGAAATCGTTTCGTCCACCGTCCCGTCGAAGATCACGCGGCGCGCTTGCCCGGACCAGCCCAGCGATATCTGGATGCGCGCACCGATCGCGGGCATGGCGATCTTGCCGCCCGTGTCGTCCAGCGTCAGGGTCGCCGTGTCACCTTCATCGCCCGCGCGTAAGGATACCGTCGTCGCAGTGAGGATCGGAGCAAGTGTCGAAGAGATATCCTTGCCGTTGATGCTGACGCTGTAATTCGCGCGCTTTGCCATTCCTGTCTCACCATAGCTGGATCCGCGCTTGGGGTTGGGCAGCTTCGGCCTCGACCGGGATCGGCATTCGCACGACCGTCCCGAAGGGCAGGATCGGCCCGAGCGCGGCGAGGCCTTGGTTCAGGTCGAGGATCTGCTCGACCAGCCCCGGCATCGGTTTGCGGAAGCGCCGCCAGACCAGCAGCGAAAGGGTAAGGCCGTCACCCTTCACGGTGACGGCCTCGATGTGGGTGTCGGCCATCTAGAACAATCCCCCGAACAGGCCTTGCAGCCCCTCGAAATAGCCCTGCGCTGTGGGCGCATCCGACCGGCTGACATTGATGTCGATTTCGATCACCTTGCCGACGCCGGACCGATCCAGATAGCTGGAGCGCTCGGTCACCGATGTGACGACCATCCAGCCCATCATCGATCCATCGCCCCGCATCATGTATTGGGGCAGGCCGGATCGGCTCATGATCTTCAGCAAGGTCAGCCCGTCCTCGCCCCCGAAGACCTGGGGGAAGAGGATCGCGCGAAAGGACCACGATTCAGTTTCTTCGCCGGTATATTCGAGGGGCTGTCGCCCCCCGAGGACCGGCTTCTCGACATGGCTCGCGCCATAGCTGTGCGTCGCGTCCGTCAGGTTGAACGGCTGCACCTCGAACAGCAGCGGGCCAAGCAGCATGAGCATAGGGATCACTCCAGTTGCAGGTCGGACAGCGCGCTGCGGAGCGCGAGGCCGAGCTGCTCTTCCATGAGACGCTTCAGGCGCTGCGCCAGCGCTTCCATGTTCTCGCCGGGCTGTTGATGGATGGTGATCGGGGCGTTAACGCTGATGGGCGCACCGCCGCCGCCCGACCCGCTGGGATGGACATAGCCGGACCGGCGCGCCGTGATGACCTCGGGGCCTGCCTCGCCCACCTGATAGGTGTCGCCTCGGCTGATCGGTCCGCCCTTCTTGCGGGCGCCCGAAGGCGGCTCTTCACCATGCCACCACCGATATGCGCCCTCATAGGCCCCCATCATCTGCTTGACGCCTGGGGTGCTGCGAAGGGTCTTGTCCATCGCCTCGTCGTTCTTGCGACGATACTCGCCCAGATCTTTCGCATCGTCCGGCGCACCCATCGCCATGCCCAAGACGCCCGCGCCGAACATCAGCCCGCCGAATTTTACCCGCGCGATGGATTTCGCCATGCGTGCGGTGGCGGCCTCCGTCGCCGTCGCGGCCCGGCTCATGGCCGGTCCGATCAGGCCGATGCGGGCCGCCAAGGCCGAGACAGCGGTGGTGACCCGACCGACGGAGCGAGATAGCGCACCCATGCCGGGCACGGCCTGCACCATGGCCCGTATCCCGACCGCGATCTTCTGGATCGCGGTCAGCCCGGCGCCACCGCCCAACCGGGCGAGAGCTTGCTGCAAGGCGATCGATGCGCGCGCGGCACCAAAGAGCCGACCGCTCAGGCGGCCGACCGTGGACATCCACCCGGCGATCAGGTAGAGCGCGCCGCCTTTACCCAGCAGGCCGACGAAGCGCAGCCCGGCGATAGCCACTCGCAGGGCGACCAGCCCTGCAGTCACTGCCGCGACCGAAGCGACCAGCTTCGGGTTCTGCTGTGCCCAGTCGGCCACCGCCAGCAGGACCGGCGAGATGGTTTCGAGAAGCTGTTTCATCGCGGGCAGCAGCGACTGGCCGATCGAAATGCCGACGTCGCGCAGCTGGTTGTTGAACCGCTGGAGTGCATAACGCCCGGTTTGGGACCGAACCGCGAACTCCTTCTGGACGCTGCCCAGATAATTCGTCTCGTCAGACACCGCCGCGGTCGTCTTGCGGACCTGATCCAGCTGCCCCAGCAGAGGCATCAGCGCGCGGGCCTCGTCACCGAACAGGTCGGACATGGTCGCGATCTGCTCATGCTGGTCGAGGTCGCGGATCTTCTCCAGAACCATGAGGAATTGCCCCATGGCGTCGGTGGGCATCCGCTTCGCCACGTCCTCCGCGTTCAGCCCGAGTTTCTTGAAAGCCCCCGTCTGGCGGTTCGTGGCACTGGCCCCGCGGGTCAGCGCCTTCTGGGCATTCCGCAGCGAGGTCGCTGCCACATCGGATTGCGCACCCATCGCGATCATGGCCGAGCCGAGCGACAAAACCTGTTCGTTCGTGAAGCCAGCGACCGCGCCATCGGCGGCAACCCGGCGGGCGAACTCGATCAGGTCAGGCGCCTCCGATGCGGACGTGTCCGACAGATAGTTGATCGCATCGGCATAGCGGGCGGTCTCGTCGATGGTCATGCCAAGCGCCGACTTGATCTTGGCCAGCGCCTCGCCGGCGTAATCGCCAGAGACGCCCCAGGCGACCGCGGACTTGGCGACCTGGCGCGTGAACGCCTCAAGATCGTTGTCGTTGATGCCCGAGGCCGAGGCCGCCGCGGCCAGTTCCGCCAGTTCCTCGACAGCCATCGGGATTTCGCTGCGCGCGAGTTTGCGCAGCGATCCCTCGAAGGCCTTCAACTGGTCGGCGTTCATGTCCGACACCTTGCCGATGTCAGCCATCTTGTCTTCCAGCGACATGGCCGCGCCGGTGGTGCCCTGAAACGCCTTGGCAAGCGCCCAGGCACCGGCCGCAGCATCGATGACCCCGCCCCGGGCGCGGGCGAGAGCCGCATCGTTGCGCGCTATCGCCGCGTCCAATCGGGTGCGGACGCTGGTCACATCGCCTAGGTCGGACCCCAGCCGGGCGAGGCTGGAGGCGACCTTCTTGGCCGGGCCGGTGACACGATCGAGAAGCTCGACGGCAAGCGTCGAGGTATGGGTCCGCGCCATGACGGTCTCCTAGCTTCGGGCTTTGTGGATGCGGAGCGCCTCGCGGTGCCACGCCAGCACCTCGGACCAATCCATGTCTTCGACGACGGGAAGTGGCGTGCTGAGCATCGCCGAGACATCAGCGACGATGGACCGCCAACTGTTCAGGTGTTCGGCGGCGAAGCCGTCTCCTCGAAAAAATCGGAGAGGCGCTCCATGGCAATCGTCAGGTCGTCCTCGTCCAGCTCCTCAATAACTTCGAGGGGCAGGTCGGTGGAACAACTGAGGGCGATCAGACCTCGCTCGAAATCGTTCTCGCCCTGTCGGACACGGCGAACGTCGCGAGCCTTGCGGCGCCGAAAGGTCAGTTGCGTGATGGTCTCAGGATGACCTTCGATCGTGACCGGGTATTGCAGGATGACAGGATCCATTTGCCCCCCCTTACACGCCGCTGCCGATGCGCAGGATGCGGTTCTCGTCCGCATTCTGCGACACGCCGTCGACCCGCCATTCGGAGGTCCAGAAGTCGAAGTAAAACTTCTCCTTCCCGGCCCACCAGAACTCGTAATGCATGACCTCGTTGATCGCGTAGTCATGCGACTGCATCTCGCCGCGCTGGAAGGTCTCGGGCTCGATGCTGCCCAGACGGCCTTCGATGATCGCCTTCGCCTCCAGCGCCTGCCCGGTCCGCTTGTCGCGGATCACGCCATAGCTGGTGAAGGTGTGCCGGCGCTTGGTGCCGAGGCCGAAAAGCGACAGCACGCCCGGATCGTGCCCGGCCAGCTTGAAGGTCGGCAGCAGCTTTTCGACGCCGACGCTGACCTCGACCTGAAAGAGCGAACCGCCGGGATGGTGGTCCTGGAAGATCTCGGTCAGCGACGGCAGCTGCATCTCGGACAGCGTCAGATGCTTCGACGCGGTCGGATCGTGGTCGCCGCAGAAGAGGTTGGCGGCTTCCATGAGGAAGAAGTTCGGGGCCATGTGCGATCCCTTTCCTTTCGATGATGATGAAAGGCCCACCCTCACTCAGAGGGTGGACCGGGATCAGGCGCTCGCCAGATCGTCGACCAAGGCATTCAGCGCGGGGCGATAGCGCATCGACTGCACGTCGATGCGGCGCAGGACCGGCGCCTCCTCTGCCTGGAAGCCGACGGTGATGCGACCGGCGCGCAGGTTCTCCGGGCTGTTCTGGTCGGGCACGAAGTCGACCCGATAGCCGAGGATATCGCCCGTCGCCTTCAGATCGCGCAGCGCGCCGTTCAGCGTGTTGACGATGGCCTGGATCGTCTGGCCGGTGATGTTGAACTTGCCCAGATAGGTGCGCAGCGTCTTCAGGCACATCAGGTGGATGTAATCCCGGCCGCGCTTGACGTTGTAAAAACGCCAGAGTTCGTCGGACCCGGCATTGTCGGTGCCGATGAAGATGAACCCGCCATCTGCGATGGCACCATCGACCCCCATTTCGCCGCGGGTCAGGATGCCGATGTTCGACGCCAGCAGCAGCTGCCCCTCGCTCGTGTCGTCGGTCAGTGAGAAGCCGATCGGTCGGGACGGGCCGACGATGCCCTGCACCGCCTGGTTCGCCCAGCTGTGGAACGGTCGGCCCGCGAATTCGGCGTCGCGACGGACCGCGATGCCCAGCACCGCAGGTGAGAGCGGAACAACCACAGCCACGCCGGTCGCGTCGGTGACCTTGACTGCGGGCTCGACCGGGATGATCCGGTCGCTGCTGATCGTCTCCCGCCACGCCTGCGCCGCTGCCCGGCTGGTACCGGGTCCGTCCACCACGGCGTGAGCCAGCAGGCGGTTGCAGATCCCGGCAAGGGCGGCGACCACCGCGTTGCCCACCGGGGCGACGGCGGCGGTGACCGACCCACCGGTGCCGCCCGACAGCGCGGAAAGGCTGATGGTCGGGGCCGAGGTGTAGCCGGTGCCGGGGCTGGTGATGTTCACCGCGGTGATGACGCCACCCGCCACCGTGGCCGTCCCCGCGAAGCCCGATCCACCGCCGCCGGTCGCAGTCAGGGGGAAGGTGCCGTTGGCGTAGCCGCTGCCCGCGTTCGCGATGGTCAGGGCGCTGACCCCGGTCGCAGTCTGCGAGGTGAAGCCCGGCGCGGCCAGCAGGCGGGGCGTATAGCCCAGCAGCTGCCCTGACTGCAGGAAGGCACCGACGCCGGTATCGGTCGCATTGCCGACGATATTGGCGATGGTGGCCGCCGTGTCAGCGCCCGCGGTGACCCGCACCACAACGACCAGAGCCGCCGCCTGCAGTTCGCCCAGCTGCGCATTGATCAGCTTCACCGCGTCCGCCAGCGTCCCGGCCGCGCCCAGTGCTTCTAGAGCGTCGGCGTCGGAGGAGCGGATCAGGACAGGCGTGTTGATCGGGAATTGCTCCTCATCGGCGTCGGGCGCGGTGCCGATCAGGCCGATGATGGACATGTCGCCCCAGACGGGCGTGCGCGGCTCGTTGTCGATCGCGGTGATCGTCATGCCGAAGACAGGAGGCATCCTTGTTCTCCATGGTTCTGAAAACGGAAAAGGGCGCCCCTCATGGGCGCCCTTGCTGCGATGTGGCGACGATCAGCCGCGCTATTAAAGATACTGCCCCATGACAGTCCGGGGGCATCCTTACCGGTAGATGATGCCCAAGGCAGTTACCACGTTGGCCGCCTGGCTAACCCCCCCCGTGGCGGAAGTAGCTGCGATTTGGCTTCCGCCTGCGACCTGGATATCGGTGGATGTATCAGATGCTCCGCACCGTGCTGTCGCATTTGCCGCGTTTACCGTGCTGCCCTGGGCGGCCTGAATGGCGCCGTTGTTGCAGCCGGCGAACTTCACTGTACCCGCGCTGACGGTTGATCCGTTCGAGACGATGAGACCGATCGTTCCTGCTCCACGCAGGTCGGCATTGAGCAAGGTCGCGGATGACCCGCCGGCAATGTCCACGTTGGCCGCGCCGGATCCGGATATAATCGCACCATTGGCGGAGAGGCGCGCACCGGTGTTCATGAGGACACCCGTACCCCCCGAGGCCTTGAAGCCTTTCCCAGAGAGAATTGTCGCGCTCCCGTTCTGATAAAGGTGCATGCCAACCCGGCCCGCCGCGGTGCCCGTCGACATCATGGTGAATAGCGCATCGATGGTCGGCAAGTATCCACCATCGAACGCCGCAAAGGCGGGATAGCTTCCTGTCAACGACAGCTGGGTCAGATAGGAGCGATCAATGAGAACTTCCGCGTCAACCGAGGTGATCGTGACCCAGCTCAGGTTGACCGAGCGGACGATCACCTGTTCGCGCATAACAAACCCGGCCAGCAAGCGAAGCTCGGTCGTGAAGCCCCCCGGCAAATAGGCCGGGCGGCGCTTGGACAAGGCAATCAGCGCTTCATTGATCGTGGCGAAGTCGCCGCCCGTTCCCACCGTGACCAGAGACGCAGCCTCAAGACCGAGTAGGTCCAGCCTATCCTTGTGGTGCCGGGTTCGGTTTGCGAGCCTCTGCAGGGGCCAGTTCAGAAGGCCTTCGTCGGCCTCGGGGTTGACCGGGCCGCCTGTCGGGCGCCAGCCATTCTGAAGCTCCGGGATTTCCTCTTCCCATTGCGACGTCTCGGCGATTGCCGGGACCGAAGGAACGTCAACCATTATTCCACCTCGTAGATGTTGCCGATGGCGATGTCGTCGCCGATCAGCCAGAGGCCGTCGCCGATCGTGTAGAAGGCCCCGGACAAGGTGATCGTCCGCAGCCGACAGCGCGCGGGCGCGACGGTGCGCAGGCGCTCGGCCAGACGCGCCGCGTCGCGACCGGGGATCGCGGTCTGCACCTCGATCCAGTAATCCGCCCAGCTGGGGTCGGTTGGACCCAAGACCCATGTCTCGTCGCCGATCTCCCATGTCCCCCCTATGAGGAGACCCTCGCCGCCGATGCGGGGAAGGTCCGCGTCCTCGATAAGGCGGGCATCGCCGTAGCCCATGGCAGCCAGCGCCGCGCGGATCGAAGAGACCGTGCCCTTGTGCCGATGGACATTGACCGAGGCCGCGATGACCGCGCGCTTCCGCTCGTCAGTCCAGTTCTCGTCCCAGTCGTCGACGGACAGCGCCCAGGCGAGCCATGGGAGGATCACGGCTGGCGCGCGCTGAGGGTTCCAGACATCGCCGACCCGGATGTCGAAGTCGAAGCCGGCGACAACCCCGTCGACCAATGCCTTCTCGGCCGGCCCCGAATGGGGCGGCATGATGTCGTTGGATACGGGCATCAGATCACCCCGCGATCGTGATGCTGGTCGACGTGGCGTAGGGCGCGACGTTCGGAGCAGGCACGATGTCGGCGGAAGGGTTTGTAACTGTGACGTTAATTACCCCACTCTGATGTAAAGCCGCATGTATACCCGACAGCGCGACGGTCGCGCCGATCCGGTGGACCGTCGTCAGGTATTCATCCAGCGCGGCCTGCGCTTCGTTCAGGATCACCTCGCTGCCGGGGCCGGGCTGAACATGCAGCTGGGCGACGACGGTGAAGGGGCTGATCGTGGCACCGGCGACGATCACGGTGTCGCAGAGCGGGCGTACCTCTTCATCGTTCAGCGCCGCGGTCACATCGGTCAGTATCTCGGCCGTTGGTGTCCCGTCCCCATTGCGCCCGAGGACGTAGACCTCGACCGTGCCTGCCTCGACGGTCAGGCCCGGCGTGCCGGGTCCTGCGACGAAGACATCCATCACATCGGGATGAGCAGACAGCGCGTGAAATTCATATGCACCGCGCGGTCCCGCCGTGCTGAACCCTTCCAGCGCCAGCTGGATGCGGTCGCGAAATTCGGTATCGTTCTCGTAGACCGCCGGGGTGGTGTCCGTCTCAAGCTCCAGAACCTTCCGCTCGACCCCCAGCAGGGCGCCTAGCTGATCCAGGTCGCTGCCTTCCGCATAGGCCAGAAGCATGCCCTTGGCCGCATCGTTGACGCGCGCGCGGGTCATCATGACGTAGGCGGCGCAGGCCTGCAGCACCTTGACCGCGGGCTCGCTCTCCAGCTGCAGCACCGGCTCGATCGAGGGAAACAGCGTGGCGACGGTAGCCTTCAGATCCGCGAGGATGTCTTCGAAGCTGATCTGTTCGAGGATCGTCGGCGCCGGAAGCGCGCTCAGATCGACTTTCACATAGGCCATGCGATCACCTCACGCTCATGCCATCGGATGTTCCCATATCGACGACGAGGGCGCGTTCGCCCTCGACCGTCATGTCGCCCAACAGCGCGCGCGGCCGGAACTGACCGCGGACCGTGATGACCAGCGCGCCGGTCCGGGCAGAGGAGGCGTCGACCTTCACGTCGACGACGAGAAAGCGCGGCTCCCACTGCTCGATCGCCGACGTGATCGATGCGATCACCGGCAGCATCTCCGCTTGTGTGATGTTCCGTCCCAGAGCCTCGGGCACGAACGATCCGTACCACTCGCGCATGAGGCGCGAGCCGAACCGGGTCAGGAACATGTCGCGCAGCGATTGCAGGACATGGCTCCAGCCGGTCAGGCTCGCGCCACTGTGGGCGTCGATGCCCAGCGAGGGATCGGAAGCTGTGGTGGCCATCTGCCGTCACCTCGTAGCGTCGGGGGTTATTCGGCGGCTTTGGCCGCCTTGGTGGTCTTCTTTGCTTTGGCTGCATCGGCCGCGGCCTTTTCCTCGGCCGCCTTCTCCTCGGCGGCTTTGTCTTCCGCGGCCTTGCGTTCGACCGCTTCGGCCTCTGCCTTTGCTGCGGCTTCCTTTTCGGCCTTGTCGCGGGCCTCTTCTTCAGCCTTTGCCTCTGCCTCACGCCGCTCTGCCTCGGCGGCCTCTTCGGCGGCCTTGCGATCGGCCTCCTCTTTGGCGGCCTTTTCTGCGGCAACACGTTCGGCTTCTTCCCTTTCGGCCTGGCGCTCTGCTTCCTCGCGCTGGGCGCGGGCAATCGCTTCGGGATCGACAAGATGGCCGTCGCGCAGCCCGGCTTCGGCCTGCTTCTCGGTCAGGAACAGCTTGGTGCCGACGCCGGTATTGCGCATGCCGGCGACGTGGGCGCCGGCGGACTCGGTGATGATGTAGTCGCTATACTTGGCCATGGGCCTTTCCTTTCGCTGTGGGGCTCAATGAGGCCCGTCTGAGTTTTCGTCCCCGCGCTCGATGCCGCCGTGGACGTGATCCGATCCGATGTTGGTGCCGTCATGCGTCACCTCACCGCCGTCGATTTCGAGGCCGTCGGCGGTCAGGGTGAGGGTCACGCCGCCGACGCTGGCGCTGATGCCGTCGGCGGTGAGTTCGATGCGCACGCCCCCGAAGGTGATGACGTGCTGATCCGCCGCAGTGGAGGGCGGCGCGTTCCCGGCCCCGAAGGACAGGGCGGTCGCGAAGCCCTGCGATGTCTCGCCGCTGGGCGCGATCATGGCCATCATCTGGCCGGGTGAGGGCGGGCTGTGCACCTTGAGCGCGCCCGCCGTCTGGACATAGGGGATCCATGGGGAAAGCATCCCCTCGCCAAGGTCGAGCCTGACCAGCCCCTCTGCTGCGTCGACCTCGGAGACGACACCCTGCCGGTGGGAAGCAGCGAGTTGCCGCTTCATCTCGGCGACCTCGGCGGCCAACTGGACCAGCTGCCTCATGGGATCACCTCGCCTTCGACCAGTGGAACCGGATCGTCAGCCTCCAGCGGCCCCAGCCCTAGGGCCTCCACCGTGGACAGGTTCACGCCAAGGCGGGCTGCAGCGCGTCGCCAGTCAGTCATAGGCTCGCCCTCCAGCTCGGAGCGCAGGATTTGCGCGGTATTGGACAGCGCAGGATTTCCGTCCATCAGGACCAGTGCGCGCGCCCATGGCCCGGATGGGTCCAGCGCCAGCCCGCGATCCGGATCAATCAGCAGATCGACCGACAGAGTGATCTGCCGGACAGCGAACCGCCCGGCCTGCTCGGCTGACACGCCGCGCCGCGACATGTGCGACCGGATGTCGGCGACGCACAATTCGCGCCACAGGTCTGGCCAAGGGCCGATGCCTGCGACCAGCGCCCGGATAGCCTGGGCCTCCAATAGGTCGAGGATGATTTCCGTCCCGGCGTCGGAGTTTGGCACCGACAGCTGGATGACCTCGTCGTTCTCACCCTCGATCGGCACTGTGATCCGGCTGGCCACGATGCATTCGAGGACCAGGTCGAGACGACCATCCTGCAGGAAGTCGCCCCGGCCCTGACCTTCGTCGCTGCCATGATCATCGGTATAGACCGCGATCATCGGCCGCTTCTCGCGATCCGAAATGCGATTGTCGGTCGGATCGATGACGCTGTCGAAGACCCGATGCTCGGCAAGGGTCGCGCCCGACAGGGCTTCCCGGGTCGCGATCCTCAGAAGCGTTCGCGTGATGCTCATGTCAGGCCTCGTTCAAGAAAAGCTCCAACTCGCCGAGGTCTGTCGGCAGCAGGCGCGAGATGACGAAGGTGGTCGGATAGGGCGGCTGCACGTTCGGCAGCACGATCCGGTCGCCTGGATGCAGTTCGTAGGGCAGGGACCGGATCGTCGCGGCCGAGAGGCCCACGACGACCGTTTGCCCGGAAACCTTGCCCGGACCTCCGAACTCGTTCCGCCCCTGGCCGCCGGCACCCTCGATCCGGGGTGCCGACGATAGGATGCCCACCACAGCGCGCGGCGGGCGATCAGGATCCGGGCCGCCGTCGCCGTAGCCCCCCACATCGGCCCACGGTTCGATCCGAACCGCGATGCCGAAGGCCTGTTCACAGGCAGCGGCCATGGCGTCGTCAAGGGGGGCAAACGGGTTCAGCGGGTCCATCAGACCGCGCGGCCTTCCAGCAGAACGCCGGGGCGGAGACACATCTGCAGCGCGTTCATCTGCGCTTCCATCTCGGCGCGCTTGCCGTTCGATGAAGGCCAGATCTTCGAATACAGGCGACGGGCAAGGGTGTTGACCGTGTCCATGTAGTCGGCGGGAGCGCGATAGGTCTTGAACAGCCCCGGCACGCCGACGGGGAAGAACCGCGCCTCGTCGGGTTCGATGAAGACCTCGGTGCCGACCTGGCCGCGATAGTTTTCCCAGACGATCCCACCGAACTCGAAGACGCCCCAGCTGGCACCCTGCATGCCATGCGTGACCTGCTGCGTGCGAAGCCATTCGGCCTGCGACGTGTTGCGGAAGGTCTCGCGCACTTCAGGCGATGCAAGCAGATCGTCATAGAACTCGTCGCCGACGAGCGCATGGACGCGGCTGAACATGGTTCCACCCAAGGCATTGCCCATCAGGCGGATGATCCCGTTCGCCTGTTTCAGCAGCGTGCCGTCGGCTGCGGAGAAGTCGAAGTCGATCGGGTCGGGCTCGGTGATCCCGAACTCGGTGAAGAGGTTCAGCGCCGGGCGGACGACGTTGCCGTTCTCGTCGGTCGGATAGGTGACGATGCCCTTGATCGCACCCATCCGGCAGTATTCCTCGGTCACGTCGAAGCTGTCGACATGCTCGCCCTGCCGCTCGGCAACCTTGGCCGCCACCGTCTCCAGTTCGGATTCGGTGCCGAAGGCGCGGATGTTCTGCACCTCGTCGGCATTGATTGCGTCATTGATCTGGAAGTGCGGGATTTCCAGCATGCGCAGGTTGCGCCCGCGCTTTTCCAGGGTGACGCCCGGACCACCGCGCGGGGTCGGGGGGACAAGACGCAGCACCCCGGCCTTCTGCTCGATCGAGGCATAGGTCGTGGTCAGGCGGTTGTCGCTGAAGATGCCCATCTGGCCAATGCGCCCGGGCTTGAACGGGATCGCGTTGATCGCGTCGGTCATCTCGACGAGCGAGAACGCGTCCTCATTGAAAATATTCAGATGCATCTGCATCCCTTTCTTGGTTCGCCCGTCGGGCAGGTGTTGGGGTGGATCAGCGGACGATGATGCCGGCAGCTTTCAGCTGCGTGTTCTTCGTTGCCTTGTTGGCCGGGGTCGCCACCGACGGCGCGTAAATCAGCGTCTTGCCGTTGACCTCGCAGTCGCGGGTCAGGCCGGCGACGCGGATGTCGACCGTGGTCGCATCGCCGCCATAGAGGCAGATCGCATTGGCGGTCTGGTTGCCGATGTCCGGGGTTTCAGCCGCCAGCGGCGAAGGCTTGTACTTGCCTTGGTTGGCGCCGCTGGTGATCAGTCCCAGGACAGTGTTCGGGGCGATGATGCCCGAGCCCGCCGCGATGACGATGTTGTCTCGCGAGCGGGTGCCTTCCGCCTCGCTCAGAATGCAGGCGGTCGGGCGATTGCCGTTATCCACAATGGGGGGCATGTCTCTGTCCTTTCAGAGAGAATGATGGGGAAGGGCGGTTAATTGCCCGCGCGGCGCTCCGCGACCTTCGCGGCGGCGTTCTTCATGACGCCGGGTTTGATCGCGTTGGCCGCAGCCTCCGCGCCGCCCGGGCCTTCAGCGCCCGCGCCGGTGCCAGCGGCTGCATGGCGATCCGCAAGCGGCGGCGTCTGCGCCTTCGGCTTTTCGACGGCACCGGCCGCGATGATGGAAGCGGCGGCTTCGGCGCTCATGTCGCTTTCAAAGGCAATGGTCTGGGCGAGGTTCGGACGCTCAGCCGCCGCCTCGCTGGTCATGATCGCCTTGATCCGCGCGCGCTCGGCGGTGGCGCCCTCGGCGCGGGCCGTCGTCACGGCCGCATCGTGGGCCGCTTGGGTGATGCCGGTATCGACCCCCGGCTGGGTGTTGTTGTCGGCGCTCATGCGCGTTCCTTTCGGAGGTTGGCGGCCAGCCGGTCCGGTGCGCCGCGATTGAAGTTCGGCAAGGACGCCTTCGAAGGTTCCGAGCCGGTCGGCCAGACCAGCCGCGATGGCCGCCTGCCCATGGAAGACCCGCGCCTCGGTGGCACGGGCCGCCTCTTCGGAGAGGCGCGCGCCGCGCCCCGCCGCGACCCCTTTGACGAAGCCGTCATAGAGGGTGTCGATTGCTGCCTGGACGTCTGCCCGGACACTGGCGGGGAGCGGACCGAGCGAGTGCCCGTCAACCTTATGCGCCCCGGCATGGATGAAGGTCGCGTCCCAGCCCTTCTGCTGGAGTTCGCCCGCGCGGTTGACGTGCAGCACGACGACGCCGATCGATCCGACCATCGAGGTTTCCGACACGACGATTTCGTCGGCGGCCGAGGCGATCCAGTACCCGCCGCTTGCTGCGGTGTCGTTCACGACTGCGACGACGCGCTTGGACCGCTTCAGGTCGTGGATAGCCGCCGCGACCGCCGTGATACCGCCCGCTTCGCCGCCGCCCGTGTCGATGTCGAGGATGACCGAATGGACGCTGGCATCTATGGCCGCCTCGCGCAGCTGCGTCAGGATGCCTTCATAGCTGACAAGGCCGGAACTCGCCCCGATCCAGCCGCCTCGGTTGACCAGGGTGCCGACGATCGAAACGATGGCAACGCCGCCGGCGATCCGATTGACCGAATAACTGCCGTCGTCCCGCCGGCTGGACCCCATGAAGCGGTTTGCCTCGGGCGACAGCGCGCCAAGCTCCGGCCCCTGAATGCCCAGTCTCCCGGACAAGACATCCATGATGATGGCAGCCTTGTCGGGGTGGATGATCAGGGGGCGATTCAGTGCCCGCTCAGCCAGATGCAGAAGGGGCGCCCGATTGGGCGCCCCGATCACTGTCTCGTTCATGGTTCAGAACCTTCCGCCTGTCGCGATGCCGAAGCGCCTTGGCCTTCGGCCATCGATCAGCGCGCAATCGCTTTCGAATTTCTGGATCAGGGCCAGCAGCCCCGCGGCATTGGCCGAGGTATACTTAACCCTCCGCCGCACCCCGTTCGAGCCGGACTGGTATTCGACCTCACTGACCGCTTGGCCGGCGAGAAGCTGGTAATAGAGCGCCCGTAGCTGGCGGGCCGCGTCGCACGGATCGTCCTCGTCGATGATCAGCGGCATCAGGCGTCGTCCTCTTGTTCATCATCGGGATCGTCATTCCCGATAGGGTTGGCGCCTGTGCCGCCGCCCGCGGCGTTCATGTAGGACGGCTCGGGAAGGCCGTATTCCTTGCGAAGCTCGGCCTCCTGCTCACGCTGGGCATAGACGTCCTCGATGTCGGACCCGAACATCGCATCCGCGATCATGCCTTGGGAGGCCACCCCGGTGCGCTCCAGAATTTCATAAGCCTTGGCCGCTTTCAGGATGTCAGGGATCGGCCTGGGCGATCCCCGCCAGAAGGCCCGGCTCGCCGCCGCGCGATTGGCGACAAAGGCATCGATTCCGCCGGGGAAGGGAATGTCCCCGCGATCGATCTCCTCCTCAAGCCAGGCCTCGTAGCCCATCTGGCAGAAGGGTGCGACTAGGTCGGTCCGCCGCTTCTTCGTCACCTCGAAGATCTCGGTCGTCCCATAGCTCATCGAGTTGTAGGACGCGCCCTGATAGTCGCCGGTGAAGCTCTCGAAGGTCATGCCCAAGGCCCGCGCGATCTCCCGCTTCAGGTCGTTGGCATAGTCTTGGTATTCACCGCTCGGCGCGCCGGGGGTCTTCAGCTCGAACTTGTCGCCGGGCATCAGGTGCCCGACGCGACCATTCTGCCCGACGCTGATCGGTGATGCGTCGTAGAAGCCCGACAGCATGTCGAAATAGGCGTCGATCGGCGCTTCGCCGTTAACCTGCATGAGGGCACGTTCCTTGTCGGTCAGGAAGCCGGTCAGGAACTCCTCGGTGGGCGCGGGGCTTTCGATCACCGCCGCCCAGAGCGTCTTCAGGATCTGCGCTGCAAGGGTGGCATCGGACAGGTCATCGAACTGTCGAACCACCTGCAGCACCGCGACGAGCGGACCGATTCCCCTATGCGAGCCGAGTGGGCCGTCGTGGAAGTGACCCAGCAGCAGCCTGCCGTAAGCGTCGCGCGCCGCTATCCGCTTCTTGGCCCAACCCATGATCGGGCTGCGCTTCTGGGTAAGGTAGGCGATGGGGGCGCCGTCGTCATCGACATAGACGCCGGTGTGCAGGCGCTGCATGTCGTCGCTGTCTCGGCAAAGGCGGTGTGCAGGCATCACCCGCACCTTCGTCCCATATCGGGTCCAGCCGCGTTCCTTCCAGCCGACCTCGCTCAGGATCTCTCCGCTGGCCATCCAGCCCCGGAATGCTGCTGCCTGCAGCTGCCCGAAGGTCCGCTTGCCTTCCGCGTCGCATTCCTCGGGTCGGTTGGCCCAGAGCCCGAAGCGCTGCTCGACCAGCTTGCACCAGGCGCGCGCGTCCGCATTCGACATGCCGAATAGCTCGTTTTCCGGCTGGGCCTTCAGGCGCAGGCCGGTGCCGACGACGTTTGCGACGCATTGCTCCAGCGCACCGGACAGCCAGCCCGAGTTGATGATCGCATCGTTCGCCCGTGCGGCGGCCTTGTCCCAGGCCGCCGCGACATCGTCTTGGGCTTCGCGCAGCCCCGGATGCCACGCGTTCATCGCGACCGACCTGCCACCCCGCATATAGCCGGTGGTATAAGCCTTGGCCGCGCTGCCCGGCAGCTTGTCCGGCGCGGCGGCATGCGGCTTCAACGACGACGACGCGCTAGCCAGCAGCCGCGCCTTTGCCGATTTGTCCGTCTTTGCCATTCATCACCTGTTCATGCGTTGGGAGGCGGCGGCAAAGCGCTCGCGCCGGGAATGCTGCGCCACCGGCGCGGCAGCAGGCGGAGCGGGATCACGACGGCGGGACGCGGCCGCTTCCGGCGGTGCTCCGTCCTCGTCGTCTTCGACATCGCGGCGCACCCCCTCGGGGATGCGCTGCACGTTCAGGGTGTAGCCGATGGCGGCAAGCATGGATTCGCAGTCGAAATAGTGGTTGTCCTTCGACCGCTGCTTCCAGACCGGCTTGCCGTTCTCGATCATCCGCACCTCGGAGGTGACCTGCTTGGCATAGTCCTCCTCGGTATTGGCGTGCAGATAGAACGACCCCGATGCAGGGGGAGGCGTCATCATCCGCGCGGTCACGAGCGACTTGAAGAAGTCGGTGGAGAGCCAGACCAAATCGAGCGAATAGCGCGCTCGCTTGCCGTCAGGCTTCACCTCGATCTTCGACACCCGATACGGCGGGTGCTGAACATCCTTGCCCTTGACTGGGCTGCACAGCCACGACCAGCGCCGACAGAACTCATAGACCTTATGTTCCGGGACCATGTCCTTCCGACCTGGCCGGTATCCGGAGTCAATGAAGACCTTCTCTATCTGCATCCCGGCAATCGGGGTGATCATCAGGTCGGCAAGGTCTTCCCAGACCTCGTCGCCAGCGGTCGGGCCATGCAACTGCCCGTGGTCTACCAGCCACGACGTGCCGCGGGCGCCGAATGCGCGGATGACGTAGTAGAGCATGAAGGCCTGCACGTCGACCGCCATGGCTAGGCGGATACCCCCCGCGGGAATGGTCCCGCGCGCATATGGCAGCCGGTTCGTCTTCAGAAGATGCTCATGATCCGGGGCATCAGCGCCGGACGCCGGATCGTAGCATTCCCCGAAACCGGCGTTCACTGCCGTCTGGATCTTGTCGGCCTCACCCGTGGCAAGTGCCACGAGATAGCGCGCGGCCCGGTCGCCGAAGCTGACGAAGGGACTGCATAGCCCCGAGGTCCAGCACGACCAGGTGTCGCTGTCCGGTTCATTGACGCCTTCGCGCGCCTCTTCGATCGTCTGGCCGGGCGCAATCTGCACGCCCCCGGCGATCATCTCCGGCTTGTGGTGTTCGAGGATCGGGTCTGCGCACCCCTGCGGGCATTGCAGGTACGCCTCGCGTCGCGCTTGCGCCGGGGTCGCGCCCTTCGGCCAGCGCAAATCCTTCAGGCGAGGGATGAAGTATTCGCCGCAGTGGGGGCAGGCCCAGGCAAAGTGGTGGCGCGTGCCCGACTGCCAGAGCTTCCAGATCGGCGACTGGATGTTATCCGGGTCGCCGACTGCCCACATTTCCAGACCGTTGACCGGGTCGGTTTCCGTAGTGACCAGCCCTTGCGAGCAGGTCGAGACGACCGCGGTGACGAAATCGGCATAGGTGTCGCCGCGCGCTTCCGCCAAGCCCAGCGGGTCCCCCTGTCCTTTGATGTTCGACATCATCTCGTCGTACTCGTCCACGAAGCCTAGACCGAACGGGTCTGATTTCAGCGAGGTCGATGATCCGGCATAGGCGAGACGAACACGGCAGCCGCCGACGATCTTCAGCAACTTCTTGTTCCGTTTGCCGCGCGCTACCTTGGCCCTCAGCGTCTTGGCCTGGTCCAGCAGCTCCATCAGGCGCGGCTCGAACTGGTCCGAAACAAAATCCTTTGACGGGCCGACGTAGAGGATCGGGGCAGGGCGCTGATCGATCCGGGCGCCCATGCAGTCAAGGAACGTCTCCGTCTTCCCGGCTTGGGCAGAGGTCACAGCGACGCAGCGCTTATGCGTGCCAGCGTGGATCTTGCGGGCGAAGGGGATCATGTAGGCTGTGATTGACGGGTCCCGCATGCCGGGCTTGCCACTCGTCTCGGGATATTCCCTGTTGGCCGCGCCCCACTCGTCGGGCTCAATCAGCGGCGTCGGGGTCAGTAGGGTCTCGACCCGTCGCAGCAAGAATTCGGGCATCGCGGACCGCGTCTGCGATTTTTTGCTTTGCCTCATTCAGCTTGGCCTCGATGTCCCGGCGCAGGCGCACATCGCGCGTGATCCGCGCCGGCAGGCCGGTGAATTGCTTGTTCACCTCGCCCGCGACAAGGTCGACGACGGCAAGGGCGTCCTCTTGCGGGATCAGGTCACGGCGGCGCTCGGCCAACCGAAGCTCGATCTCCTCGGCGCGGGCATCGGTGACGCGGCTCGCGGCGGCGCTCTTCGAACCCTTCTCGATGATGGCCTCGTAGTGCGAGACCAGCCCGGCCAGCACACTGGCGAGACGGTATTTCCCGCGCCCATCCTTCTCGATCGCCTGATCCTTCGCGAGGTTCTGGACCCAGCGAACGGTGCGACCGGTCATGGCCGCAATCTCGGTGACGCTAAGCGTGATCGGCTGCTGAGGCTGGTCGGTTTTCGGCATGGTCAGCGGCCTTTCAGGCGAAGCGAAGCGCGTTTTCCACAGAACGAAAAACGCTCAAATATCGGGGTGCGGCGGCCCCGCACGCTAAGCCCTTGATTTTCGGTCCCTACCGGGGGTAGGTGGGTCGAATGTTGCATTTTCAACACACATTCGGAGGGGCGCAGGGTGCGCGATCAGGCACGCCCCCTTCGATGAGGGGCGCGGCCGGACGCAGGAGGGAAGGGATCAGCCCTCGATAATCCGCGTGATTTCGTGGACAGCTCGGGCAGGGATTTGATCGGTGGCCTTGTTGAAGGCATTGACGGCCTTCTCGCGCAGCATCTCCTTGGGGAGAGATGGACCCCATAGCATTTCAATGGGCAGGCGCTTCTTGCCTGACCGCTTGAAGACGTGGCCACTGAGGGTCTTAACGATAAAGGCTCCGTCGAACCGCTGGGCTCTATTCCAGGGCTTGGCACGAACGCCATATCTGAATTGACGCGCTGCGAAGTATTTCAGGGGCATTGCTCCGCCGCGGGCAATAATCGCCGATGACAACCTTCGACTGGAAACGCTTGCTCGCTTTCTTTTAACGGCGCTGTTGATGTCGCCGTATTTAATTCCTGTCTCGTCCCGCAATACCCGTTTGACCTGGGTATGTGCTTTGGCCGTCTCGTGATTGATGGCACGGACCATTGCCAATTTGGCCTGCTTACTGTTGGCGCGCTTCACCATTGCCTCGAAGACGATGCGCTCTTTATTCAGTTCGCGGATATGCGCACTGGCCATTGGGAGGATCTTCTCGCTGAGGGATGAAGCGGATGATGCGCGCTTCAAGCGCGCGTCAGCGTCACTGCGCCGATTCGGCTCTAGCTACAGTAACAGTAAGAGATGCTGGTAGAGCTGGTAGAGAAGTAACCGGGGTTGACATGGCCTTGAAGGCCCTGTCACCCCCTTACCCCCTGTAGAGAGGCCGCACGCGTGGCCCCTGTGCGAGGAAATCGGCCAAAACCGGGGTGGATCGCAAGTAACTTCGGTGGCATTGGAAAAATGGCCCCGCGTCGGCGGGAAAGCGAATGGCCAGCGTTTGCTGGTCAGATCGTATGTTGCGCCTTCCGAATCACATCAGCGGCATTGGAAATAACTATGAGACAGACGGTTTCAGGGCGCGGATTGCGTGACGTGACACGGTAGTGACGTGACGGGTCGTCACTGTTCTATGGTAAGCTACTGTTATTTTTCCGGTAACTATTCTTGCTTGCGAACGACAAGTTCGTTCATTAGCTGCGCACGCCCCGCCGGAGTGAGTGACAGGAACTCACAAACTCCACCGCCGACTGCTCCCGCATGTCTAGCTTCAATCAGGCCGAGGGCCTGAAGTTGCAATTTTATGCGGGTCTTCTCTAGGTCGTTAATTTTAAATATTCTCGGCGAAATCTCTGCCATCTCTCCCATTGCTTGGAGGCCCGCAAGGATTACGGAATCTGTTTTCGGCTGTTCTAGGACGCTCGCTATTCCAAGGAAAATGTCCTTCCAGGTAACGGTCCTTTGGTATTCTCGATGCGCGGTCCTGTTGGCATGCCGATCCCAGTAGGCGTTTTCGTAGGTCAATTCGTATTGGTCGCTAAGGTCGGCAATATCCTCAAACCGTGCCTCCACAGCAGATGATTTGGCTAGGAGTTCCGCCCTTAGGCTGGCGTTCTCTTTTAAAAGATTGTTGTTCTGAGTGATTAGATCATCGCTTGCTAACGTATCGGCGCGCACCCATCCAACCTGAGGGTGATTGTTGATGGCGTTCATTAGAGATTTTAGGATGAGAAGTTCCAGTTCAGCCTTCTCCTTCCAAAACCTGACCATTCTGCCTTTGCTGACTTTCTCTCTGAAGGCGACAAGGCGAGCAGCTAGTTCGGGATCTCTATCAGTTTTGGAGCCCGGAATATCATCGGGTGCTCCATGGATGAACGCGATGACAAATTTTCCGGATTCTACCGCGTAATCGTACTCGCGCTCCGTGAAGCTCACACCATCTTGGTCAAGAGAACCGTATCTTCCCCCCAGTATGAGCAGATAGTAATCGCATTCGTCGATCACCTTCTTGATGTAAGCTAGCTGTTCGCTGTCAGTCGCAGGGAAAAGCTCCATCCCGGCAGGAATGTGGTTCATATCGAGGATATGCTTGATCGCGGCTTGTCTTTCCTCGATGAGGTCCTTGAAGGTGGATGAGACAAATATCTGGTACTTCTTCTGGGCCACGGTGTCGGTCATATCCAAGTTGGTGCATCAGGCGGACCGTATTCCCCTGCCTGGTGATTCTGCCAGACGGTTCAGCGGGCAGCCGAGGCCTTGAGCCGCGCGCTGGCCCGCGCCGCATCCTCCGCCATCATCCGCGCGACATGCTGGATCGGATCACCCAGCATCCGGCCCTTGATCAGATCCTCTCGGCCGAGGATCCGCAGCCGCTCCTCCGAAGTCCAGTTGTAGCCCGTCAGGCGGTCATAGAATGCCCGCTCTTCGGGGCTGAGGCCCGCGGCCGGGTTGCGCCGCGGATCGGTGTGATGCTGGGGCCATTCCAGCCCGCGCCGATCGGCCCAGGCATAGGCCGATTCCTTCGTCATGCCGCGGACCCGCGCGGCCTCGGGGCCGGTGAAGCCAGCCTCGAATAGCTGCGCCCAGGTCCAGCCATTGATCGGGATCTTGTTGCGCCTTTCTGCGGCGCGTCTGATGCCCTGAAGCCGCGCCTTGCTGCGTGATATTGCGACCATGTGTTCGCGGCTGGAACCGCGCTTCCGGTTGGTCCACC
Source organism: Paracoccus sp. KR1-242 (assembly GCF_049446195.1). Taxonomy (NCBI): domain Bacteria; kingdom Pseudomonadati; phylum Pseudomonadota; class Alphaproteobacteria; order Rhodobacterales; family Paracoccaceae; genus Paracoccus; species Paracoccus sp. KR1-242. Next base: position 70,444 of record NZ_JBMSED010000009.1, on the reverse strand, counting down.
TGACGCCATTCTTGCGCGCCCAGCGATAGGCGGTGAACTCGCTCATGCCCATCGCCGCGGCGGCCTCGGGCGCGGTCATACCGGCGGCGTGGCATTGCTGCCAGGTGAGGGTTGGGGCTGGGGCGTTCATCACTCGCAACTCCGATATCGGCCGCCCGAATATCGCGGCCAGTCCTCGGCCGCGCCGGCGGCGACCATTTCACAAGCGACATCGCGGCCATCTGGCAGGACGCAGCGCATGACGCGCCGCCCGTATCGATCGACATCGATCAGGTCGCAGGTCAGGCGCTGACCGGCGATCAAGTTGCGGAGGTGGGCGCGGCTGGCCGGGCCGCCCGGTTCGGTCAACTCTGGCGCGTCGATCCCCCAGATGCGGATGCGGTCCTTGCCGCGTCCGATGGTATCTCCGTCGTGCACATGGATGTTGGCGACGAGAGTGACGGCAAGCAGTGTAATCATCGGCCATCCACCAATATCAGTACAGCGGTGCGAGTGAACTCGTCACGGTGCTCATGTGCGAGTAGATCGGAGGATGTCGTAGAGAGAATCGTGGCGTGGGAATCCTGATGGAAATCAAATTTGTTTGCCCGAACTGTCGTGTGCTCCAGGGCGGAAATCTCCGTAGTCTTGTTCCGTTTGATGAGAGCCAAGCGACCGCCTTCGTGACCTGCAATTACTGCAACCGAGGTGCAGTAATCTTTGTTGTGAACCTTAAGATTCGGAAAGAACACGCTGGCTCGGACCTGATCTCCAACTTCCCATGGCAGGAGGCCCAACAACTTGATCTCCGCAATGTGCACCCGTTGCCCCCTCGGCCTCGCGAGGTCCCGAATCTTCCCGAGAATGTGAGGCGAGCATATCTGGACGGCGAGGAGCACCTGGCCACACGGCATTACCGAAGCGCCGTCGCAGCCTATCGGACCTCGCTTGAGAGGTCCTTGCGCAATCTGGATACAGAAGATGCTGCCTCGAAGGGAACTTTGTTCAAGAAAATCGAAGCTTTTGCGAAGAAGTATTCGATCCCCGAGGCCCTGATCCAACTCATGCACAGCGTCCGTGACTTTGGAAACGACATACATGAGGACGTCGACCCCACTGAAGACGAGGCAAAATTGGCCGCGGAATGCGCCACCTTGTTGCTTATTTACATCTTTGATCTCCCGGCACGCGTCGAAGCGGTAAAGGCGAGAAAGCAGAGGGTTGTCGAATAGGCCACCGGGGGTAGCAATTGGTGGCCGATCAGTCATGCTGCACCTCCACGCGCACCGGAACGATCTTGATGTCTGGATATCGCTGGATCACCGCCCGGACGATGCAAGCGCAATCCGGGTCATGGCAGACGAGCATGACGTGAAGCCCTTTCAGATGGGCCGCGTTCACGGCGGCAGCATTCTGGGTTTCGGAAACCGTTCTGATATTCAGTACACCATCAATCACAGCGCCAAAGCCTGACGCGGTTGTCGCGAGGGCGGCCGATATGGTTTCGGGGATGCGTCGTTCAGTGGTCATTTTTAGAACCCCATGAGCGTTTCGTGGAGGGCGGCGCTCTTGCAGCGCCGCCAGATACGATCGATGGCCACCTCCGATTTCCGGCGGCGCTTCACGGTGGAATAGGCACGGCGCATGGCCTTCGGGACGGCGGACCAGTGCCTTTGGCAGATCCATTCCGACCACCCGCGCTTATTCAGACAGGTGCGGCGGCAGCCGGGCATGCAGCAGGCGATGCGATTAACCATCGGCTCGGCCGTCGGGAAAGAGCGCCAGCATCCGCTCTACATTCGTTCGGGCAGGACGATCATCGGTCGGGACTTGGCACCGAACAGTTCGGGGCGAACCGGGATGATCTGGAGGTGACCGTGCGCAGCGAGCACGGCGATGGCCCGCAGGAGGTTGTCATCCACCGCCGCTAGATCATCGGCCGCTTCCTTCAGCTTTTGCAGCGTGTCGGGATCACCGTTCATGCGGCTCTTTCCTTCTGGTCGGATTGAATGGTGGCCTCGATCTGCCGCCGGTGGCGATCGATCCGGGCGAGCAGCAGCTCGTCCTCGTGGTCGAGGCTGTCTTTCACATCGGCGATGATGGCGCCGAAGATGGTGCGGACCTGGTCGATCTTGCGGGTCACGATGCACCGCCTTCCTGACCGTTCCAGCGCGCGACGAGCGCGTCCCGGTATTCGTCAGACATCTCGATTCCGCAGTTGATGCAGAAGATCGACCAGCCGACCGAATAGCTCCCGACATCCAGATGATGGACGGTCTCGCGCAGCTGCACATGCTCGTCTCCTTCGGCTTTGCAGAAGGGGCAGGCGCGGAGGGTCGGGACGGGGTCGGCCGTAATGCGGTGGGCTTCGATCTGGGCCATGTGCTGCAGATCGAACAGGGCGGCGCGGGCATCGCGCATCAGTGCTATGCCGGTGCTGCGATCGGCGACCGGTAAGCACAGTTTACCTGTCCCATCGGGACACCCCCGGTACTCGGCACCGGAGTTCAGGACCCGCGCGATCTTGGCGAGCGCATCCTTCATCTTCTTCTCTCCTCGGAAAGACGCTGGCCGCAGGTCGGACAGACGTCATCGGCGCCCAGTTCGGCGTCGCGCAGCGCGGTCGCCTCCCGGATCGCATCCTCGGACCAGCCGAGATGCTCGTTCTGCAGGACCATGCGCCAGTCGATAGTTTCGGGGGTGGGGTCGGGGCTCTGGCCCATCACAGCCCCTCCGCGATGTTGACCCATCCAGCCTCGCGCGCCTGGCGCGCCGTCGGGGCGATGAAGTCTATCAGGTGGGACGGCCCGAACATCGCGGACCAGTCGAAGTGCAGGAAAAGCCAGACGGCCAAGACCATCAGGATGACCAAGGCCGCCGTGCAGAGCAGCGCGACGTCGCAGCGCCAGCGCGGGCCGACGACGGGTTCGGGATACGCCGAGGATCTTCTTCTTCTCTCGGCCTGAGATTGGATATGCGAAAGTCTTCTCATGGATGCGTGTCCATCAGCGAAGGGTTTCGGATGTGTCGGGGGGCAGGGAGGAAAGGAGGTCCCCGGCGGGGTGTGGTGGAGATGCCGGGGGCCAGGTGCCGCGCTAAGACCGGGGGAACCGGTGGGACAGTGGCGAGGGTAGCGCGGGGGAATTCTTCAGGCGAGGTGATGGGCGGCGACCTGCGGTCTGCCGCGGCATCGGGGGTCTTCTAATGTTCGAAACATGCTCGGCCTCTCGGTTCGTTCGCGAGAGGACTGTGTTTCGCGCCTCTCATGAGTTGGAAATAACCCAACAGCAAATTGGTTTCAAGAGGGCAGTTGGATAAAAACCAACAATTGCTATGCGCGCCAGAGATCCATGCGGATACTATCCAGAGTTGGGGTGATCAGCCTCGTGAAAGGAGGACGCCACGCGTCACTTCGCGTCGATTTCGCGCGTCCATCTTGCTGAGGACCGTGCGGACTTGATTGCGAACGGTGTGCAAGCTGGTGCGTCGTATATCTGCGATTTCGCGGGTTTCGTGACCTTCAGCTATCATGATGGCGATGCTCGCCTCGGCGCGGGACAAGCCATACCTCCTGCACAGTCTCTGCTCTCGAGATACAAATGCTTGGTCTCGCGAGAGAATGAAGGCTATCTGCCGATCCTGACATTTCGAGATGCCATATCCCGCTGGAAAAGCCGGAGAAAGTATCGACCGATCGCTCGTGGGCAGGGCTCGAACCGTCCATGCTTCTCCTCCACTTGTCACCTTTAGTGACGAAGGAATTTTGTCTCCATGCCGACGTCGGATACCCTGAGCAAAATGTGCCGCCCAATTTTCGAGAACAGGATCCCGAAAGGATAGCTTTCCCAGCAGCGTGGTGTTGGCGATGGATGTGGCCTGTCCAAGAATGCCATCTGTTGCCCATGCAACCAAGCGGTCGGCGTCAGTGATAATGACGCCTCCGGCCGCGCCCTCTAAGCAAGGGTCCTCGTCGCTTTGGAAATCAATTAAACGGGCGGAGAGGCCAGCGAGAACTTCATTCACGTGGAAAGCATGAGATATATGCGGCTCAAGCAAACTTAGGAGTTCAACAGCCCTAGTTTCCGCTTGTTCGCGGGTGAGACGCGGCACGGTAACGGAGACTACCAAGCTGCGTGTACCAAATGCTCGGGCTTTCAATCCCCCGCCGCCGAAGAGATCATAAGTTGGTCGCATTAAGTCGTTGTAGAACTCGGACCTTAGCACCAGTTCATCCGGCACTTGCGATGAGAATGGTCGGGCAATTCCTTCTATGGCCCTCAGTGCGAATCCTTCTAAGGGATTGATTGCATAGTAGTAGTCAAAGAATTTTTTCGCTGTCCCAAGGTCGACATCGCCGAACGTTGAGCTAAACATCGTTCCGGTGCTTATCTCTACTCCATGAAGGGATGTGGCGGAGCCTCCCAAGGTCTTGTCGAGCGCCAAAGCAAACTCTCGCCAATGCGTCGGGTCGAGGGCAGAGCAGTGGAGGTTATCGATCAGCGAGTTCAATTTCTCGATGGAATGCCAGGACACGCTGATACCTCTGCTCTGGGCGCTTGGCCAAATTGCTCCGCTGAAAAAAAACTTCGGCTCGAAAGCGAAGATAGCGCAACTGCGTCATGTGTCGGCCTGTGCCAAGCGTGATGATGAGAGTCGCGGAAATCACCGCAGTAACCAGTATATCATTTGATGGAGATTCGAAAATGAGGAAGCATGTAAAGCGCGCATTCGCGATTGCTCTCGTTGTGCCGTTTGCGACCGGACTTGTCACGGAAGCCTATGCCGCAAACTGCCCGTCAGGCTTCACCCATCTTGGCCAAGCGTACAAGGAAGCAAGCGCGAACAATTCAGAAGCTAAGGTGCAGGCTGTCCAGGTGCAGGTCAAATTCCCTCCCCACTACAAGCTCGATCGCAACTATGTGCAGAGTGGTGGCAAATGGGCCGGCGGTGACGCAGGCGCCGTGATGTCCGATGGCGATGTTCCGGAGGGTCTACTGATCCTTGCCGGGGGAACGCAGGGGGGTGCAAAGGGGTGGTCTGTTCACTCCCCTCAACTGGTGGTGATCCAAGAAGATGACGACATGATCATCCAGCGGGCACTGAATATCAAACTCTACTGTCATACCGGAAGTGGGGCTTCGAATATGCTGGGCCACGTCAGCTGCAACGTACACGCTGATATTTGTGGAAAAGATTCCTAGCTTCGGTCCGAGGTACGCACGTGTGGATCGTCGCACGATTGTGCGGCGATCCTGAGGGTTTTGAAGAAACCCAGTTCCTACTGCACGCGATAGCGCAGGGCGATCAGAAGATCCGCCTGACCGTCGATCGTAATGATCCCTTTAGCGGTCGTAATCTCCTCAATGAGCATCGCACGGTATCGATTCTTGATGGTGGGTTGGTCGCAACCCAACTGATCGCACATCACGTCGATTGGGACGCGGCTCGCGAGACTTTCGACCAGGTAAAGGTCGTCACTGGGTTCGAAATCGTCCGGCAGGCGGTTCAGGTGATCGACAAGCCGGTTCTGCCGTCTGGTGAGGGTCGGACCGAAGTCGACAGGGGCAGGGGGATCGATAGGCGCGGGCGGGGCTTCGGGAGCCGGCGGGGCCAGGGGTTCGGGATCGGGTGCGGCCTCGGGGCGGGGTGCGTCCTCCTGTACCGTCTGCGGCTCGTCTATCTGAGTCTGGGCCTCCAGCCGTCTGATGCGGTCTCGGATCGCGCCCGGTGTCCGATTCATCGCGCGGCCGATGGCGATGTTGTCCTTGCCCTGCGCGCGAAGGTGGGCAAGTACGGTTAGATCGTCATCCGACCACGGGCGCGCGCTCGTCTTGTTCTTCGCCTTTTTATCGGCAGCAATTGTCGCCCTCACCACGTCCGGCGTGCAGCCCAGCGTCTTGGCGATGTGGCTCACCGAATACCTCATCATCAGCATCTCGCGGATCTGCACCTGCACTTCCTCTCCTGATCGTTGGGGTTCTGGGGGAGGGACCGGCGTGATCGCGTCGACGGCTGCAGGATTAGGATCAGGTTGCGGTTCGGGTTGCGGTTCTGGCTCGGTCGGGGCTGGCGCGGGCTCTTCGACCAAGGCCGCCAGCTCTTCGGCAGAGGGCGCCTCGTCTTCCTGGGAAACGGGCTCGACCATGGGGAAATCAGCATCGGTGAGTGGCGGCGGCGGATCGAAATCGAGAACGTCGGTGATCGTCTCGACCGAAGGTGGAACGATGGTGGCGTCCGCACGCAGCTGTGCGGCGTCCACCAGCGCGATCTTCTGACCCGTCAGGTTTTCGAGGGCGTGCAGGCCTTGGGCCAGATCTTGCCATAGGCGACCCTGCCGCAACATCTCGGAGGCCATCTTGTGCAACTCATCGTGGAAGATCGGTGTGACGATGTGCAGGTTCATGCTGTCCTCCGAAGCTGAATTCCCGAATGCCCTCTGTGCGATTGAAACTTGAAGGTATTCAACCAATCAGGGCAGTTTGCGTGATGGGTATGGCGACTGAGTGTTCGTCTGCGGCAGGCAATCAGCGGGAGGCGGGCGTGGTCTGGGGGTTCGAGAAGGGGGCGGTCTACAATCGCCGAATTGACATCCACGAGAGATTTGGTGGCCAACGTCAGGGTGGCATCACGACCCCGGCGGATAGGAGCTACCCGATATTCATCGTGACTGGGGAGGAGGGCATCTCCCACGGATACTCTGACCGGATGCGGGAAGACGGTGTATTCGAGTATTCCGGAGAGGGTCAGGTCGGGGATATGCAGATGCTCCGGGGAAACCGTGCAATTCGCGACCATGCGGAAGACGGGCGAGATCTTCTGCTTTTCCGGAAGGTCAGAGGCGGGATTAGGTTCGAGGGTCAGTTCGTCTTCGAGGCCTACCATTATGCCGACGCACCAGACAGCTCCGACACCATGAGGAAGGCCATCGTTTTCGAGCTTCGGCAGATCGATGCTCTCGTAGCAGCTGACGAACAAGCCGAAGTCCCGGCTCAGTTTGATCTGGACGAACTGCGCGACCGTGCGATCCAGGCCGCGAAAGCCGACCCGCTCCGGTCGCAAGTCATCGCCACCGCATTTGAGCGAAGCCGGCTGATATGCACGTATGTGTTCGCCCGTGCCGGTGGTAAATGTGAAAACTGTAACCTGGCTGCGCCATTTACACGCGAAAACGGCTCGCCATACCTTGAGGCGCATCACATCAGGCGGCTGACCGATGGTGGACCTGATGATCCGCGCTTTATGATCGGCCTTTGTCCGAACTGCCATCGCCAGGCGCACCATGGCGCCGGGAGGCAAGTTCTCAACGATGACATGTTGCGTATCGTTCAGAAAAAAGAACCGACGCAATAACAATCGATCTCGGTGTTTCATTCGCAAAGCCCGTATTGAGATGAACAGGACAGGCCGTCATCGGCCTGATCGATGATCCAGTTGAATTGCTTGCCGCCCCGATCCGTGCGCGCCCACTCGGCCACCTTGCGGGCATTCGGCCAGGGCGCGGCGGCGCTGGCAGCATTGCGGGCCTCGCGGTCCTCGATTCTGCTAATGCGCTTGGCGAGGGCCGCACCTTCAGGCGTCACGTCAGCCGCAAAGAAGGTTCCAGCGCCGCGCTTTGACGCCTCAGCGCAGATCGCTTCCCATTCAGCGATGCGGTCGAAAGCCTCGGGAAAGCGCGTGGCGATGGCGCGAAGCTCGGCCTTGCTGGCGTTGATGCAAGGGAAGCACCCGACGCGACCCATGCCCTGCAGATAGAGCGGATTCGGATCGAGGCCGCGGGCTGCAGCATAGGAAAAGACGTTCTGCGCCGACCAATGGATCAGCGGGCGATAGAAGCGCATGGTGTGCAGGCCCGGTGTCCTGACCGTCTGCCACATGGGCGAATTGCGGCGCGCGATGCTTTCGGCTCGGCGCACGCCCAGCCATTGCACCACGGGCCCGGCCCGGCGCGCGGGGTCGATCACCTGCGTCCCGATCACGTCCGATTTCAGGAACTCGGTGCAGAACTGCGCGCGGCGGCTCGGGAAACGCCCCTTCCACAAACACAGGTCGAGGAAGGGGATGCCGGTCGGCTGCAACGCGGCGATTGCGCGCTCGACCGTCGCGGCGGGAATGTCCATCTCGGGCCATTTAGCAGCGACGAACGCGCGCTTCTTTGCCATGCGCTCGGTGAAGTCGGCGCGGTAGATCTCGACCTGCGGCCCGCCGGTGCGCTCGCCCAGGCGGGCGGCATATTCGATCGTGTCGGGATGCTCGTTGCCGGTGTCGGCCATGACGGCGCGGAAGGAGCGCCCGCTGTCGAGTGCCAGAAGGTAGGTCGCCGTGCTGTCCTTGCCGCCTGAGACGTTGACGATGTGCTGGCTCACGGCTCGCCTCCAAAGAGAGGTTTTTGCCGACCGTCAATGCGGTCTAGCCATCTGAAGCCGGGCTCAGCGCGACCAGTGTCGAGCCGGTCCCAGACGAACCATGCGTTGCGCTGCGGCGGGCTACCCTCACCGGTGAAGTCCAGCTTCCAGCGCATCAGGTAGCAGTAGGAAAAGGGCTGCTCATCGAGCAGCTCACCCAGCCCATTGGCTCGTGCCGCAGGCCAGTCCCAAGAGAGAAGTAGGGCGAGATAATCCCAGCCCGGCATGGCGAGCGTGTGCCGCAACCATCGGCCGTGGCCATCCCGGGCGTTGATCAGTTTGTAGGGAGGATTCGTGATGATCGCTCTCGCCCGACTCCGCAGGCATGTGAAATAGTCGGCCAGCCAACTGTCTGGGCAGCCGCGGTCGATCAGATCGGATGCGCTGCATGGGATGCCGGCCTCGCGGATCGGGATGACCAGAGCGCCGTCGCCGCAGGCCGGTTCCCAGACCGAGCCGGACGCGCGGATTCGGTCGCCGTCGCGCGCGAGCAACGCGCGGATCGCCTCCGGCTGGCCTGTGCGGTAGAAGTCTTCCGGTCGACGTCCTTCCTGCGGTCTTCTCGCTTCTGGGAGGTCCGAGAACATGCCCGGGTCCACTTCACGCCGCCCCTGGCCGCTGATCGCGCGAAATAGGCTCTTGCTCATCCGGTCACCAAGGTGAGCCGGTCAGACGCCCGGGTGATCGCCGTATAGAGCCAGCGCTTTGCCTCTTCGCGGAAGGTGCCGCTCTCGTCATAGACGATGACGTCAGGCCACTGGCTGCCCTGCGCCTTGTGGCAAGTCAGCACATAGCCGTAGTCGAACTGCTGGGTGCCCTTGAGTTCCTTCCAGTTGATCTGGTCCGGTTCGCCGTCGAAGAACTCCTTCCGGACCTTCACACTGATCGCGGCCCGGTGGGGGAAATCGTCCGATGCTACCAGCATGGTGATGTGCTTGCCGCGCGCCTTGGCCATGCCGTCGATGACCGTGAACAGACCGCCATTGAAGATGCCGCAGGGCTTGTCGTTGCGCAGGCAGACCAGCCGGTCCCCGACTTCTGGGAAAGACCCGTCTCGGCCGAGAAGGCGTCTGATGCGGGCGTTGTAGCTGCGGCGTGTCGCGTTCTTGCCGACGAGGATCTGGCTTGCGGCCAGAACCTCTTCCTCCTCCAACGTCCCACGCTCGACCACGCGGCTGCGGCCATATTCCCCGTGCTTGATCAGGTCGCCGCATCGCGCCGCGGTCGCCAGCTGGATGATGGGGTTGTCGCGCGCCTGACGATGGATCTCGGTCAGCATCACGTCCGGCTCGGCTTCGGTGAAGAAGCCGGCGCCATTGACCGGCGGCAGCTGGGCGGGATCGCCCAACACGAGGATCGGGACGCGAAAGGCCAGAAGGTCGCGGCCGATCTCCTCGTCAACCATCGAGCATTCGTCGACGACGATCAGCGAGGCATCCTTGGCCGGGCTGTCGAGGTTGCGCGCGAAATAGACCGAGCCGTCTTCCCGCTCGATGACCTGATAGATCAAGCCATGGATGGTCGAGGCATCGGCGCAGCCGTTGCGCTGCATCATCAGCGCCGCCTTGCCGGTGAAGGCGGCATAGCAGGTCACGCCGGAGATGCCGTCGGCGAAATGCCGGGCAAGGGTCGTCTTTCCCGTACCAGCGAAACCGAAGACGCGCATGATGGGGCGGGAAAGGGGGCGGCCGATCTTCAGTTCAGACCAGCACTGCTGGTGCCAGACGGAGACGGATGACAGGGCGGCGGCCTGCTGGGGGGACCAGTGCATCATTTCAGCACCTCGGCCGCCGCGCGAAGACCCTTGCAGGTTTCGCGCCTCTCAGCCGCCTCGGTGGGCGAGAGGCTGGCCCAGCTGTTCATTGTGGCGATGGATTGTTCGATGATCTTGAGCGCATCGGCCCGGGCGCCCGGATCGCGATACAGCCGTCTGGTATCTTCGGCGGTCATCATGGTGGGGTGGCTCCTTGCTATCAGTTGGATTTAATCCAACAGAAGCCAACCGGCAATACGGAAGTTGGATTTAAACCAACAGCGCAACCACGAAATCCACCGGACGCCCGATCAGGACAGTAATCTCACCGGGGGTGTGACCCTTGGCAGCCAGCGCGCGAATGGCCGCACGCACCTTCTTGGCGCGATCGACGACGACAATCCTGCGCCCGCCGCGCAGGTAGACGGTGCGGACGACCATCGCGCCGCCGGTGCGGAATATCTCCCAACCGATATTCATTTCCGGGCCCGCTCTTTCCGTTCGCGCGCTACCTTGGCGCGGACATATTCATCGGCCCCATGCATCCCGAGGATGCGAAGCGTCTTCGCGATGGTCTTCATGTCTTCGGCGTCCTGGGCGGTCAGCCAGATCGGGCAGCCGGCAACCCGATCCTCGTGCTTGGGCTCGACCCATGCCCGCAGGCGGCATTCGATCAACGATGCCTGTTCCGCGAGGGTCATCGGCCGGGGCTCAGCGCTCATGGCGCTCAAAGGGAATGCCAGCCGCAGTGAGACGCTGGGCGATCAGGGAGAAGCCGCGGTCGCGCAGGCGATAGGCGTGTCCCCGGCTGACCTTTTCCCGCTTGATGGCCGCGTCGAAGGCGCGATTGTTCCGGCTGACCGAATGAGCCATCCAGAGACTGACCATCTTGCCCGTGACCGGATGGCCATCGTTGATCAGGAAGATCCCGACCCACGTCAGCGATGCCATGAGAAAGTCCGCCCGCTTGGGATCGATCGGCAATTCGATCGGCTTGGTCCAGTCTTCGTCATCACCCGCGGCTTCGGGGATGCCCCAGCCTTCCTCAAGGTGGTCTTCCAGTGTTGGGTTGAAGTTGGGCATTGAGCCGCGCATCGGCGCCGGGCCGACCGGTCCGGCATGTCTGCGAGCCCATGAAATGGCCTCTGCCAGCGTCTCTTTCACGCGGCTGGGGGTCCAGACATCATCAGGGGTCTGATGCATCAGCCGAAATCCTCCGGATTGAATGGCAGGTTGCTGGGGGTGAAGGACTCATCGGAGGGCACGGCGTCTGGCTTCTTGCGTGAGCGCCTTCTCTTGGCCGCGTCACCCAGGCCGGGGGCTTCCTCGAAGCCTTTGACGTTCTTGCCGGTGAGCCAGAACCAGTTGTCTTTCGTGTCGAGGACACCCTTCTGGTAGAGATGATCCCGCGACCGTTTGATCTGCTGTCGAAGGTTGGCGGCTCTCCGCTTCGCTGCTTCTTCGGGGGTCTCGCCTGGGTTCTGGTCCTCGGGGTCGTCTTCATAAACCTCGCGGACCCGGTTCCAGAGGTCGACCCGGTCAACAGCCATTGCGCCGCGCGATAGGCCCAGATCGACAGGAGCGAGCGTGCCCTTCGCACTGATCGCGTCATAGATGACGCGCAGAAATACGGAGTGGCTGGGCGAGATGGTGATCCCGCTGGGATCATCCGGCTCGACCGCACCGGGTCTGGTCGATGGAGCGGACACGGTGCACGAGGTGATGTCGTCCCCGTCCTCGTCCTTGCCGATCACGATCGAGGGCAGGACGAACTTGCCGTTCACCCCGTCCTCGCCGTCCTTCTGCTTCGACAGCACCCATTCACGGACCTGGCGGTTGTCGTCGTCGGTGCGGTCCGGGCAGCGTCTGACCGTCACCACGTTGTCGACGTTCGCGAACAGGGAGGTGTGGCCGCGCGCCTTGGTGCCGCCCGCGTTCAGGTGGTGGACCAGCATCACATGCGCGCCCGTCGCGCGCTTGACCCGGTCGCAGCGCTCCAGCACCACGCCCATGTCCTTGCCGTCGTTCTCGTTCGCGCCCGGCGTCGCCTTGTTGAAGGTGTCGATGACGATCAGTTCGAGGGGATCGCGGAAGGTCCGCTTCCAGTGCAGGCATTCTTCAATAAAGGCGTCGACTTCCTCGTCGCTGTTGTAGAAGTCGACAGGCTTCTCCAGCAGGACCACGGACAATGGCGAGCCGGAACACTCGAACCGTTGACGATAGGCGGGAAAGCGGCGGCGGCGGACGCCGGCCGCGCTTTCGCCCGCCTGATAGATCACGCCACCACGTCTGACCTTGTGTCCGAACCATTCGACGCCGCGCGCGACCGCCATGGCCATGTCGATCGCGATGAAGCTCTTGCCCGACTGGGATTCGCCGAGAAGGAAGGAAAGCTCGTTCCGGGTTAGCACGCCCTTGATCAGGTATTCGTGCTTCGCGCCGGGGGCGTCGAAGTTCAGCCACTCGACCGCGCCGAACCTGCTGGTGAAGGGCGCTGCCTCGAATGGCTTCGCGACAGCGTCCACCAGGTCGTAAAGCTGCTCGGCGTCGCCACCGGCCGGGATCCAGTCATCGACGCCGCCCTTCAGGGGCAGACCCGGAATTTCCAAGGTTCGGACCCGACGCGCGACATCCGACAGGTTGCGACCGACGAGGTTTGCGTGATCCTGACCCGGGAAAACCGGCCGCCCGTCCGGATGGTTTTTCAGGGAGCCGTCGGGAAGGGTCGATTGCGGATCGTTGTCCGGCAGGATCACAACATCCGCGCCGCGGAAATGCTCTGTGAGTTCTGACGGCCATTTTCCCGCGCCGCCATGGTTGCAGGTCGCAGGCACACCAAGGTCGCGCAGCATGTCGACCTTCTTCTCACCCTCGACGACGAAGACGGTCCGGCCATCGGCCAGATCATCCAGAAGCTCGGGAAGGCGATAGGGCAGGGCCGTCATGCCCTGCGTCTTGTAGGTCCAGCCGTCCTTCTTGCTGCGATCCGGGCGGCGCTGGACGAAGGTCTTCTCGTGGCCCTTTGGATTGACCTCGGGGTCGACGGTCCAGTCGAACCGGCAGACCTGATACGCCACGTCGCCGCGCGCGTCGCGATAATCATAGGTCGCGGTCAGGCGGCCATGATCGGGAACGCGCTGGGGCAGCCAGTTGCCCTTCGGATCGAGACGCTGGGACGGGCGGTCCGCTTGGCGCTGCTGCATTCCGTCGTCTTCGACGTAATAGCCATGGTCACGCAGCCATTGGACTGCCGCGCCGCCCTCGACGGCGGCACCGGTCTGCTGCTGGATAAACCAGAGCACACCGCCACCCTCTTTCTGTTCGTGATTGAAGAAGGCGCCCTTCTCCAGATCCACGCTGACCGACCCGGCCTTGCCGAATCTCAGCTCGTGCTGGCTGGACAGCTGCTTGTTCGGTTCCCCGAGCAATTCCAGCGCCACCGCGCGCGCATGATGTGAAAACTTGTCTCTCTCGGCCGCCACAGCGCCCTCGTCCCTAAAATTGTCGGTCGGTCCGGCCCGGCGGGATCGCCCGCCGGGTAATCAATCAGCCAGCCTTGCGGCGCGATTTGCGCAGCAGGGGCGGGTCCTTCTGATCTTGGACGGCGCATGCATAGAGCCAGCCCGCGATCGCATCGGCCTCGTTGTCGTCCTTCGGCTGGAAGCCCAGGCTTTGGACGTGTGCGATGACCGCCTCTTTCGGGTTCTCCGGACGGCCATCGCCCAGCACCTGCTTGCGGATGCTGCTGGCTGAAGCCTGATAGACGGGGTGTCCGGTCAGATGGCAGACGGCCTCGACGATGGCGCAGAGACCGCCCAGACGTCGTGCGGTCTTGAATTGGGTCTTGCCGGCCATACCCGGGCCGACTGGAGCTTCGAAGACGACGCGGGCGTACCGCTTCTCGCTCAGGCGATCACCGATCCAGGCCATCATGGTGCCGAAGACCTCAGCGTCGGTGGCACCCTTGCGGCCAAGGCGCATCGTGCCACTGACCGGGCGAGCCTCGGGCGCGCCCTCGCACCATCCCATTTGGGTCGCGAGGTCGAGGAACAGGATATCCTCAGACATCGCAGGCCTCATGGATCACGGTGCCGTCGGTATCGCGCAGCGCATCGGGAAGGGGCGTGACCTGCAGGACGATGTCGCGGGACAGGATGACCGGGATCGACCGGCGCACCTTGCGGACGCCCTCACCAGCCGGGCGGGTGTCGTATCTGCGGCCCAGCAGGCAGCCGTCTGCGATCAGCTTCTCATGCAGCGCGCCCAGCGAGGGCGCGTCATGCCCGAAGACGAACCATGCCTCGCCGGGGTCGCCTTCCTTGCTGAAGGTGCGGATCGTCATCTGGTAATGCATGGCGAAAATCTCGGTTGCTCTCATGGAAAGGGGGCGACGCATGATCGACGTCGCCCCCTTCGGGACCGGCGGGAAGGAGGTGCCGGCCCCACATGCCGCGGCCCGCGCGCCACTCCAGCCAGCCTGTGGGCGAGCGGCGGGGCCGGGCGGCAATCAGTGGGCGGTAGCGCCTGCCTCTTCCTGAGCTTTGGCCAGCTTGCGGACGGTCGCCGCACCGGACCCGGCCTTGCCCGCGTCGATCTTGTCGAGGATCTCGCGCATGGCCTTGGTGTGGTCCTGGAACATGTCCGAGCTGTCGAAGAAGCCCATGGCGTGCGCATAGGTGACGACCGCGGCGACGGTGGCCTGGGCGTCAGCGGTCTCCTTGCGGGCGAGGCGCGAGATGAAAGTGAAGGCGGATTTGTCGTAGTTCCGCTTTTCCACGAACTCCTTGGTCAGCGCTCCGGCTTCACCGTTGAATTCTGTGGCCTTTGCCTTGGCGGCATTGACGGACTTGATGTGCTTCTTGAAGGAGGCGGCGTCAAAGGACGCGTCGCCACCCGATCTGCTCAGGTTCTCAGCCATTGTCGTGCTCCATGTTGGAAGACGCCGATTTGGTCAGCCGGTCGGCGATTTCTGCCATGACCTCGGGCTCGACCTCCGACGGGGGCGGGCGCGGGATATCCTCCGGCCACGCAAGGTCTTTCGGCCAGATGGCCGACAGGCGAGCGAAGACCGCGTCAAAGGTACCGACGCGGGGATCGCGGGTGCGATAGTCTCTGGTCCAAGCGCGGTCGCCGCGCGTGACGTCATTCAGGAACGTCTGGGACAGGCCTCGTTGCTGAAGCACAGCCATGAGGCGGTCCATTCTGGAGACCAGGGTCTCTCTGTATGTGGGATCAAAGGCGTTCATGATGCCCAAGCCATAGTTGGGTAAAAACCAACACACAAGACAAAACTATTGGAAGAACCCCAACGCAAGGGCCAACAAGTGTTGGAAATTAGCCAACGATTGTGGTACGCGCGGCCCATAGGGCGGCACATCCGCTCCGGACCGACCGACAAGGGCAGAAAACAAATGGAAAATCCGATGCGTGCCCGCATCCGCGCGCGGCTCGACGCAATACAGAAAAATCCCGGTGAGGTTGCTATCTCTGCAGGCTTCGATCGTATCTATCTGTATGAATTCCTGGAGGGGCGAAAGAAGAACCTTCGGTGGAGCAATGTCCCCAAGATCGCGAAGGTACTTGAATGCGATCCTCGCTACCTCACCGGCGAAATAGACACCCCTTGGCCCGTCGAAGGGCTGACGACGACCATGACATTCGGTGAGGCCACACCCCCAATGCCAATACGTGGTCTGCCGGTGACCGGGGTCATCTCACTGATGGCCTGGTCTGAAGGTGACTTGAAGCCGCCGGCCAAGATCACTGTCGCGCCCGATATTCGCTATCCTGAAGCCGACCAGCGCGCCTACATTGTCATGGGAGATACTTGGAAAAGCGCAGGAATTTCGGACGGATCGATTGTTACCGTTGCCAACATGCCGCCGCGTGAGGGTGATCTGGTCGTGGCTCGCGTGACCCGCGGGAATGGCGAGAGCCGAATTGAGATTGGGCGCAAGTCTGGCGACAAGCTGACCTTGGATTCGGTCGCGGCCGAAGACTGGTCTATCGAAATGCTCGGCGTCGTCGTGATGGAAAGCCGGGTCTTCTAGGCGGCGCTGGGTCGACAAAGAAATTACCGAACACGCTGCAAGGGGGCGGGCACATCAGGTGCCCGCCCCTTTCCCATTCGTTGCTGAAAGTGGGTTAGCGGAACGGCCTGGCTATTCATGGTCTACCGCATCAACGCTCCGCGACATTTCCCCCTAAGAGAGATTCCTTAGTCGCGCGCGTATCGATACCAACCGCACGCGCGAGTGCGCGCAGGAAAGGTTGGCCCCCTCCGTCTTCTCTCCCAAGCCCGTCGAAATGACGCTCGATCACTCGCCTCAGGCTAAGTTGGGTGTGTTGGATTTCGGCTGTTGACTAAACCCAATCCGTTGGATTAAACCCAACTAACGCGACCAACTTAGGCCGCGCCGGACAGACCGACGGATGGACCCATGTCACCCATTGATCCCAGAAGACCGATCGAGTTCACGCGCGGCATTACCAGCTGCGACGCCCCCGACCATACGCGCGCCGCCGTGCACGCGTTCCTGGTCGGCCAAATGGCTTGCTACCTCTGCGACCATCGCATCGACCTCACCAATCGTTCCGCCGCCCGCAGTGCCCTTCAGGGTCATGGTTTCGGCGAGAACAGCGTCACCTTCCTGCTGGACCGCGCCATCGCCGAAGCCTCGCGATCGAAAATGGCCGTTGCCGATCTTGGTGGCCGCCATGTTTGACACGATCAGCCTGGCCAAGCCCACCCGATCTTTCCATGAGACCGTCCGCGCCCAGCTTTGCGCCGGTGCCAAGGTCAAGACCATCGCGCGCCAGCACGGCGTGCCGGTCGTCACCATTCGCTTCATTGCCGCCGCGCTGTCCGTGATGGGAGCGCTGCCCGATCCGGTGCAGGCGCGCATCGAGGCGGGCAAGCAATGACCCCCGCCCCGACGATCGAGAAGCTGAGCCCGCGCGACCGTCGCGCTTGGCTCAAGGCGCGTGGTCAGGACGTGACCGCCTCGGTCGTCGGGGCGCTTTTCGGCGTCCATGATTTCCAGACGTCCTATGGCCTGTGGTGCCTGAAGAGGGGACTGACCCGAGAGGATCCGACCGAGACAGCGCCAATGCGGCGCGGGCGTCTGTTGGAACCGGTCGCGGTCCAGATGATCCGCGAGGATCGGCCCGACTGGGACGTGCATCACAACTCGGCCAACGAATATTGGCGTGACCCGGCCGCCCGGCTCGGCGCGACGCCCGACACCATCGTACAGTGCCCGCGCCGCGGCCTTGGAACCGTCCAGATCAAGACCGTACAGGAATCGGTCTATCGCCGCAAATGGCTGGACGAGGAAGGCAACCCCGAAGCGCCGCTATGGATCGCGCTTCAGGCCACGCTGGAAGCGCATTTGATCGGCGCGCGGTGGGCTGCTATCGCGCCCCTGGTGGTCGGTCATGGCATCGAATGCCCGCTGATCCCGATCGACCTGATGCCTGGCGTCGTCGATGCGATCTATCAGCGCGCGGCTGAGTTCTGGGCTTCTATCGATGCCGACGAGCCGCCGCCTGCCGATTACGAGCGAGACGCCGGCCTGATCGAGGCGATGCATGCCTATGGCGATCCCGCCGAAGAGATTGATCTTTCCGCCGACAACCGAATCCCCGAGCTGCTCTCTGAGGTAGCCGCCGCGAAGGCCGATCGAAAGGCAGCGGACGTGCGAAAGGCAGCAGCAGAGGCCGAGATAAAGGCCAAGCTCGGGGACGCTGTGGTGGCCCATATCGGCCAAGGCCGGCGGATTACGTGGCGGCTGCGCAAGCGCGCCGCGATCACCACACCCGCGACCAGCTTCCGGGTGCTGAACCTTCCCGACCCCAACTAGGAGGCGTGACTGCCCATGAACGCGATCATCCCCGCGCGAAGATCGGTCGTTGACCAGATCTTCGGCGACAATAAGGCACCTCTGACTGAGGTTTTGACCGCCGATTTCACCGAACTGCAGGGCGAGATTGCCGACCTGCTGAACAACGCTGCGGACTTGCCCGCCCGCGTAGAGAGCGACGCGGATCAGGCCAAGGTCGGCAATTGGATCATCGACGCCAAGGACCTGACGCACAAGATCGAGGTCCAGCGCACGACCGAGGGCAAGCCGATCCTCGACGCGCAGCGCGGGATCAATGCCTTCTTCAAGGCGGTGGCCCAGCCCATCAGCGAAACGATGGATGCCCATCAGCGCGAGGCCGACGACTATGTCCGCCGGAAGGCGGCCGAGGAACGCGCAAGGCGCGAGCGCGAGGCTGAAGAGCTACGCCGCAAAGAGGAAGAAGAGCGTCGTCGGCTTGAGACCCTGAAGCGCCCGGATGCTATCGCCCGCGCGGAAGGAAAGGCCGAGGCGCTGGCATCGGAAGCCGAGGCCGCCGAAGAACGGGCGCTCGCCAGCAACGCGGACCTGACCCGGATGCGCGCCGAAGGAGTGACGGGCAGCGCGCGGACGGCCTGGACCTGGGAATTCACCGACAAGGACGCGGCCTATAACAGCCTCGGCCCGCTCGGCCCCTTCTTCACCGAGTCTGCCGTCTCGACCGCAATCAACTCCATGGTTCGCGCCCACAAAGGCCGCACCAGACTTCCCGGCATCCGGGTCTTCGAACAGGCCTCCGCGTCCTTCCGTCGCTGACGCCACCGGCGCGGGCCGGTGCGCGGCCCGCTTGCCCCTTCTCCCACCACCACAGATCCGCGCCCGGGAGGCGCAACCATCATGAACAGACCGACCTTTCTGGTGTTCGACACCGAAACCACGGGGTTGCCGCCTCGCGCACCCCGCGGCACGCCGCCGATCGCGGCCGACGATCCGCGTCAGCCGCGCATGGCCTCCTTCGCGGCGATCGTTGCAGATCAGCACGGCCGCGAAATCACCCGCCACAAGCACTATGTGCACCCGGATGGCTGGAGCATCGACGGAACCGGGGCGGGAAAGATCAACGGCCTGACCGATGAGTTCCTCCGCCGGAACGGTGTCGAAGTGTCGGAAGTGCTGGAGTTCTATTCCCAGCAGATCGGCAATGGCCTGATCGCCGTCGCCTTCAACAAGGTGTTCGACCTGAAGATCATGCGGGGCGAACTGCGCCGGGCCGGGCTGCCCGACCTGTTCGAACAGACCAAGGCGATCTGCTGCATGAACGCGCTCGATCCCTACGCGGCCGAGGGCTTGTGCATGTCGCGGCCGGGCTCGGTGAAGCTGCCCGTCGCTTGCGAGTTCTTCGGCATCCCCTTGGAGAACGCCCACGACGCGATGGCCGACGCCGAAGGCGCAAGGGCGATCCTCGAAATCCTGATCAGGGATAGGCGCTGCCCCGAACCTAGCGTCACCTATTCGAAATACCGGGCGGCGTGATGGCCAGCACGATCGAAGCCCACATCGAAGAGTGCCGGCAGGTCCAAGACCTGCTGGCCGAGGGATCGCAGCTGGCGCTGGGTTCGCGCGAGATGCTGCGCGAGGTCCGCATCACCCTCGAAACCCTCCGGGAATACCAGCACCCCCAGGTGCGCATGGAGCTTCCCTCCCATCTCCGCGTCGATGACGCGCGCGAAGACACCGCCGCTGGCTGCGTCGATCGGCAGATCGCGGCGATCAATGCACTGCTGGGCGACCGTCCAGTGACGGCTACCCCCGAAGAAGGAACCGAAGCATGAGCAACGTTGCAAAATTCGATCCGCAGACGGGCGAGGTCATGTCGACCGACCTCGCATCGTTCGAGGCGGACAACGTGCCTCTGGCCGTGAAGCTGGCGAAGGTCGAACTGGACCAGGCGATCAGCACGGCCAAGGCCTATCCGCGCAGCCTGACCCGCGTGCGGGACAATGTCAGCGCGCTGGTGATGCTGGACGAGGAGACCGCCAAGGAATGCGTCTATGCGCTTCCGCGCGGGGGCAAGCCGATCAAGGGGCCGTCGGTCCGGTTCGCCGAAATCGTCGCTTCTCAGTATGGCAACTGCAAGGTCGGCTCGCGCGTGGTCGATGTCGACCGATTCGAGAAGTTCGTCGAAGCCGAGGGCGTGTTCATCGACCTCGAAACGGGGATGCAGCGCACCGCGCGGATCCGCCGGAAGATCAGCGACAAGACCGGACGCATCTACAACGACGACATGATCGTGGTCACCGGGAACGCCGCCTGCGCGATTGCACTGCGCGAGGCGATCCTGAAGGGCGTCCCCAAGGCCCTCTGGCGCCGAGCCTACGACGAGGCCGAAGGTGTGATTGCAGGTGACATCAAGACGCTTGCCGAGCGGCGCGATGGCGCAATCAAGGCCTTTGCCACCTGGGGCGTTACGCCCGATCAGATCTACGCATCGCTGGAGATCGAGGGGATGGACGAGATCGGCCTTGATGAGATCGGCACCCTGATGGCGATGTTCAAAGGCATCAAGGCGGGTGAACAGCAGGTCGAGGACTTCTTCCCGGCGAAGGCCAAAGCCGCTGACGCGGTCGAGGCCGCGAAGGGAACATCGGGGAAGCTCGCGCAGATCGCTGACGGCGCAAAGGCGAAAGACAAGGAAGCGCAGAAAGAAGCCGATCACAAGGCGGCCGAGGCGAACCGGGAAGACGACCGGGTCCGGCAAGAGATGCAGGACAAACGCGACGCTAAGAAGAACGCGGATACCAAGCCCACCGACGATGCCACAGCCGAAACCGGGGCGACCGAGGCTGACCAGAAGTCCGATCAGCAGGATGAAGGCGGGGTCGAGGACAAGACGACCTCCGAGGAAGCCGAAGGGCAGGGTGACGCTGATTCGGCGGAAGTCGAGAAGGCCCGCAGCCGTGGTATCCGTGCCGGTGGACGCGGCCAGCGCGAAGACTCTATGCCGCCCGACGTGAAGAGGCATCCGCAGATGCGCGAGGCGTGGCTCGCTGGACTGGCTGAAGGCAGCAAGCCCGGGGACTGAAAAAGAAAGGCCGGGTTTAGCCCGGCCTTTTCACTCGAATTATAGGAGCATGAAATGGCTTTGCAGAACGATCCGATTTTTGTCCGTCCCGCGCGCGCCGTTCAGGCATTCGGCGTGCATCGCTCGACCCTCTACCGGTGGGCAAAAGATGGACACATCAAGATCTACAAGCGCGGAGGAGCGACCTTCGTGAAGGTCAGCGAGGTCACCAAGTTCATTATGGGCTTGGGGGACTAGCTGGGGGGCTTGGGTTCGATTTCGGAAATAATTCAACAAAATCAAGATTAATTGGTGCCGGTTATAGGAATCGAACCCACGACCTTCTGATTACAAATCAGCTGCTCTACCTGCTGAGCTAAACCGGCATCAGGTTTCAGTTAGCCGTTGGCGGGCGGCGGTGCAAGGGGTCGCTGCCGGCTCTCAGCGAGCGATTTTTCCATGCTTCGCGATCCGTGCTTGCAATCCTTGGGGAAAGCGACTATCTGGCGCGCACTTCACAGGTGGGGTCGGGCCTTCGAGGGGAGAAATCCTTCGCAGGTCCACCGGTTGGGGCATCCGTCGGGATCCCTGAAAACCCCGCCAAGGCGCAAACCGGAAAGGACCTTGATATGGCGCTTCCTGAATTCTCCATGCGTCAGCTGCTTGAAGCTGGCGTTCACTACGGCCACCAGACCCAACGCTGGAACCCCCGTATGGCCGAGTTCATCTATGGTGAACGTAACGGCATCCACATTTTCGACCTGACCCAGACCGTCCCGATGCTGGACGCCGCTCTGCAGGCCGTCCGCGACACCGTCGCGAAAGGTGGCCGGGTTCTGTTCGTCGGCACCAAGCGCCAGGCCCAGAAAGCCATCGCTGAAGCCGCCGAGAAATCGGCCCAGTACTACATGAACCACCGCTGGCTGGGTGGCACGCTGACCAACTGGAAAACCGTTTCCCAGTCGATCCAGCGCCTGAAAGCCATCGATGAGACCATGGCGGGTGGCGCTGACGGCCTGACCAAGAAAGAGCGTCTCCAGATGGAACGCGAGCAGGCCAAGCTTCAGGCTTCGCTGGGCGGTATCCGCGAAATGGGCGGCCTGCCGGACCTGCTGTTCGTCATCGACGTGAACAAGGAAGACCTGGCCATCGCCGAAGCGAAGAAACTGGGCATCCCGGTTGTCGCCATCGTCGATACCAACTGCTCGCCCAAAGGCGTTGACTATGTCATCCCGGGCAACGACGACGCCGCCCGCGCCATCGCTCTTTACTGCGACCTGGCCTCGCGCGCTGCGCTGGACGGCATGACCGCCCAGATGGGTGCTGCCGGTGTCGATCTCGGCGCGCTGGAAGCCAGCATCGCCGAAGAGCTGGAAGGCGAAGTCGAAGCACCTGCCGCCGAAGCCTGAGCCGGTGACCGGGCGTCCGCCGCGCGGACGCCTGAACGGGTTTCACGGAACATTCATCAGGCGGGGATAAGCCCCGCCTGACGCGTTGAGAGAACAAGGAGACATCGGATGGCTATCACCGCTGCGATGGTGAAAGAGCTGCGCGAAACGACCGGCGCAGGCATGATGGACGCCAAGAAGGCGCTGACCGAAACCGACGGCGACATGGAAGCCGCGGTTGACTGGCTGCGCACCAAGGGCCTGGCGAAAGCCGCCAAGAAGGCCGACCGCGTCGCCGCCGAGGGCCTGGTGGGCGTCTCTGTCGCCGCTGGCCGGGGTGTCGCCGTCGAGGTGAACTCGGAAACCGACTTTGTCGCCAAGAACGCCGACTTCCAGTCGCTGGTGCGCGAGATCACCAACGTCGCTCTGGAAACCGCCACCGACGTCGAAGTGCTGAAAGCCACGCATCTGAACGGCAAGCCCGTTTCGGAAGTCGTGACCGACGCCATCGCCCGCATCGGCGAGAACCTGACCCTGCGCCGTCTGCACGTTCTGGAAGGCGACACCGTTGTGTCCTATGTCCACAACGCCGCGACCGAAGGCATGGGCAAGATCGGCGTGCTGGTCGCGCTGAAAGGCGATGCCGAGAAGGCGCAGGCAATCGGCAAGCAATTCGCGATGCATATCGCGGCGACGAGCCCGGTCTCGCTGTCGGAAGCGACGCTTGACCCGGCGCTTCTGGCCCGCGAACTGGAAGTCCAGACCGCGAAGGCGCTGGAAGAAAACGCCTCTTCTGCCAAGCCCAAGCCCGAGGCCGTGATCCAGAACAACATCATTCCGGGCCGGATGAAGAAGTTCGTCGCCGAGAACACGCTGCTGGGCCAACCCTTCGTGGTGAACCCCGACCTGACCGTCGAGCAGGCTGCGAAAGATGCCGGCGTCGAAATCACCGGCTATGCCCGCGTGATGGTCGGCGAAGGCATCGAGAAGAAAGAAGAGGACTTTGCGGCCGAGGTCGCCAAGACCCGCGGCGGCAACTGATCCGTCCGATCTTTACAGATCTGGAAACGCCGGTCCCTTGGGCCGGCGTTTTCCTTTGGGCGCCATGCTTTTGCGCCTTGACCGGCGGGGCTCGCGACGGTTAGCCCGCGCATGAAAAGCCGCTCGGATCAAGGATGCCCGACATGCCATTCACCATCGCCATCGACGGTCCTGCCGCCTCGGGGAAGGGGACGATCGCGCGCGCCCTTGCTGATCGCTTTGGCTTTGCCCACCTGGATACGGGCCTGCTTTACCGTGCCGTGGGCGCGCTAGGCGGCGATCCTATCGTGGCCGCACGCGGGTTGAGCGCGGGCGACCTTCAGCGCGACGATCTGCGCACGGCGGCGGCCGGGCAGGCGGCAAGCCGCGTCGCGGCCATCCCCGAGGTGCGGGCTGCATTGGTCGATTTTCAGCGCAGGTATGCCCGGACCGAACCCGGCGCCGTGCTGGACGGACGGGATATCGGCACGGTGATCTGCCCCGATGCCGAACTGAAGCTTTACATCACCGCCTCGGATGAGATCAGGGCGCGGCGGCGGGCGCTGGAACTGGGCGCGGATGAGTCCGTCATCCTGGGTGAGTTGCGCGAACGCGACGCCCGGGACGCCGCGCGCGATGTCGCCCCGATGCGGCCGGCCGATGATGCGGTCCTGATCGACACCTCGGCGCTTTCGATCGACGAGGCGGTGGAATTGGCCGTCGGGTTGGCGCAAAAGGCGGGGGCCTGAAGGAGCGGGCAGGGGAAAATGCCGGCTCGGCGTTCGCCCCTCTGGCCCGGAAAGCCTTGCCAGCCTGTGGATTAATCGCTATATCGCCCGCGTTGGGACAAGAGATGGGGCCATGACAGGCCATGTCACTCAGGGGTCGGGCCTTTGCCGCGACCCTTTGTGCTTATCCCGACGCCCAGAACAAGACCGGCGGAGACAACCGCCAGGCCAGAAAACCACGCAAAGGAAACTAGATTTATATGTGCGCTAAAGCGACCATGGAGGAATTCGAGGCCCTCCTGAACGAAAGCCTCGAAATCGACACTCCGGACGAAGGTTCGGTCGTCAAGGGCAAGGTCATCGCCATCGAGGCGGGCCAGGCCATCATCGATGTCGGCTACAAGATGGAAGGCCGCGTCGATCTGAAAGAATTCGCAAATCCCGGCGAAGCCCCGAACATCTCGGTCGGCGACGAAGTCGAGGTCTATCTGGACCGCGTCGAGAACGCCCGTGGCGAAGCCTCGATCTCGCGCGAGAAAGCTCGCCGCGAAGAAGCCTGGGATCGTCTGGAAAAAGCCTACGCTGCTGAAGAGCGCGTCGAAGGCGCCATCTTCGGTCGCGTCAAGGGCGGCTTCACCGTCGACCTGGGCGGCGCTGTTGCCTTCCTTCCGGGTTCGCAAGTCGACGTCCGCCCGGTGCGCGACGCCGGCCCGCTGATGGGTCTGAAGCAGCCGTTCCAGATCCTGAAAATGGACCGCCGCCGTGGCAACATCGTCGTGTCGCGCCGCGCAATCCTGGAAGAAAGCCGCGCCGAACAGCGCGCCGAAGTCATCGCCAACCTGACCGAAGGTCAGACGGTCGAGGGCGTGGTCAAGAACATCACCGAATACGGTGCGTTCGTTGACCTGGGCGGTGTCGACGGCCTGCTGCACGTCACCGACATGGCCTGGCGCCGCGTCAACCACCCGTCCGAGATCCTGTCGATCGGCGAGACCGTCAAGGTCCAGGTCGTCAAGATCAACAAGGAAACCCACCGCATCAGCCTGGGCATGAAGCAGCTTCAGGCCGATCCGTGGGATACCGTCGCCAACAAGTTCCCGATTGGCTCGGTCCATGCTGGCCGCGTGACCAACATCACCGACTACGGCGCGTTCGTCGAGCTGGAAGCCGGTGTCGAAGGTCTGGTCCACGTTTCGGAAATGTCCTGGACCAAGAAGAACGTCCATCCCGGCAAGATCGTCTCGACCTCGCAAGAGGTTGACGTCATGGTCCTGGAAATCGACGAAGCCAAACGCCGCGTTTCGCTGGGTCTCAAGCAGACCATGCGCAACCCGTGGGAAGTCTTCGCCGAGACCCATCCGGTCGGCACCGTCATCGAAGGCGAAGTCAAGAACATCACCGAATTCGGTCTGTTCGTTGGCCTGGACGGCGATATCGACGGCATGGTTCACCTGTCGGACATCTCGTGGGATACCCGTGGCGAAGACGCCATCCAGGACTTCCGCAAGGGCGACGTGGTGAAAGCCGTTGTTCAGGAAGTCGACGTCGAGAAAGAGCGTATCTCGCTCTCGATCAAGGCTCTGGAAAACGACGCCATCGCTGAAGCCGTCGAAGGCGTGAAGCGTGGTTCGGTCATCACCGTCACCGTGACGGCGATCGAAGATGGTGGCATCGAGGTCGAATACAACGGCATGAAGTCCTTCATCCGTCGTTCGGACCTGGCCCGCGACCGTCAGGACCAGCGCCCCGAGCGCTTCCAGATCGGTGACCATGTCGACGTCCGCGTCACCAACATCGACACCAAGACCCGCCGTCTGGGCCTGTCGATCAAGGCACGCGAAATCGCCGAAGAGCGTGAAGCCGTCGAACAGTTCGGCTCGTCCGACTCGGGCGCTTCGCTGGGCGACATCCTGGGCGCCGCGCTGAAGAACAAGGGCTGATCGCCTTTTGTGACAGTCAAGGACGCCTCCGGCCGGTCGGTCGGGGGCGTTTTTCATGCGAGATCCCGCCGAAGTTCGTGATCTCTTTAAAAAATCCGGCAACCTTTTTGGGGCGCGGCACGTTCTGGCATTGAAAGAAACGGGCGCTGATCTAAGATCGTTTGCGCAGGTAGTTGTTGGGCCCTTGCCAAAATCGGGAACCGAGATGATCCGATCCGAACTGATCCAGAAGATTTCAGAAGAGAATCCCCACCTGTTCCAGCGCGATGTCGAGCGGATCGTCAACACCGTGTTCGAAGAGATCATCGGCGCGATGGCGCGGGGTGACCGGGTCGAACTTCGCGGGTTCGGCGCCTTCTCGGTCAAGCAGCGCGACGCCCGACAGGGCAGGAATCCGCGCACCGGAGAGTCTGTCAGCGTCGATCAGAAGCATGTTCCCTTCTTCAAGACCGGGAAGCTGCTGCGCGAACGGTTGAACGACGGCGACGAATAGTCCAGATTGGCGGCCTGTTCGACTCTGGGGTAAGCATGCGCGCGATCCGGCTGTTTTTCATCGTCCTTCTTGCGGCGGTTCTGATCCTTGTAGCCTTGGCCAATCGCGGTGCGATGACGGTCAGCCTGCTTCCTGAAAACCTGACGCGCTTCACGGGCGGGCAGTGGTCGGTGACGATGCCCGCTTTCCTTGCGCTTTTCCTGGCGATGGTCTTTGGACTGCTGATCGGCTTGGTCTGGGAATGGATGCGCGAATCCAGCCAGCGCGCCGAGGCCAAGGCCCGTGCCCGCGAACTGGCGCGGCTTGAGCGTGAGGTGGGCGACCTTCGTCGCACCCATGCAAAGCCCAGGGACGAAGTCCTGGCGATCCTCGACGACGCCTCTGCGCGCCCGGCCTCGGGTGCCGGCGGCGCCAGCGTTCCGGCTCTGCGCTAAGCCATGTCGGTTTCGGTCAAGATCTGCGGCTTGAATGACCCGCAGGCCGTCGATGCGGCGATCAAGGCAGGCGCGCGCTACCTTGGTTTCGTGTTCTTCCCCAAGTCTCCCCGTCATGTGACGCCGCTTCAGGCGGCGTCCCTGGTGGCCGATGTGCCGCTCGGCATTGCGCGGGTGGGACTGTTCGTGAATCCCGATGATGCCACGCTGGAAAGCACGCTGGCCACCGTGCCGCTGGACGTGATCCAACTTCACGGCTCCGAAACGCCGCAGCGCGTGACTGAGGTCAAGGCACTGACCGGGCTGCCGGTGATGAAGGCGGTCGGCGTGGCCGAGCCCGAGGATCTTGAGGCTGTCTGGGACTACGGCCTCGTCGCCGACATGCTTCTGATCGACGCCAAGGCGCCCAAGGATGCGGCGTTGCCTGGCGGGAACGGATTAGCCTTCGACTGGCGGATTCTGGCAGGCCGTCAGATCCTGAAGCCCTGGCTGTTGGCCGGGGGGCTGACGCCGGACAATGTCGCCCAGGCGATCCGCCTGACCCGTGCGCAGGGGGTCGATGTGTCCTCGGGCGTGGAAAGCGCACCGGGCGTCAAGGACGCGGAAAAGATCCGCAACTTCATCGCACGCGCGACCGCGCCGATCCTGTGACCGTCAACTTTCGCCCCGCCAGTCGCGACGATGTGGCGGCCGTCGTAGCCCTGCTGGCTGATGACATGCTGGGCAAGGGCCGCGAGGGAACGGAACTTGCCCCCTACCTGGCCGCGTTCGACTCGATGCAGGGTGAGGGTGCGAACCTTCTGGTCGTCGGGACGGTCGGTGATACCGTCGTCGCCTGCTACCAGATCACCTTCATCTCGGGCCTGTCGCTGACCGCCGCGCGCCGCGCCCAGATCGAGGGGGTGCGCGTCGCCGGTCATCTGCGCGGCCAGCGCATCGGCGAGGCGCTGATCGCGGATGCCGAGGCGCGGGCGCGGGCGGCGGGCTGCACGCTGATGCAGTTCACGACCAACAAAAGTCGCGCCCAAGCCCATCGCTTCTATGACAGGCTCGGCTTTACCCCTTCCCATATCGGTTATAAGAAATCCCTCTGACGGGCTTTCACCGTTTCACAAATACCCAATCGCGACCGCGCACGAGGAGAGCCATGGCCGAGGACCTGATCAACAGCTTCATGAACGGCCCGGACGAACAGGGACGTTTCGGCATTTTCGGCGGACGTTTCGTCAGCGAGACGCTGATGCCGCTGATCCTTGCGCTTGAGGCCGAATACGACCGCGCCAAGTCCGACCCCGGTTTCTGGGCCGAGATGAACGACTTGTGGAAACACTATGTCGGTCGTCCCAGCCCGCTATATTTCGCGCCCCGCCTGACCGAAGAACTGGGTGGCGCGAAAATCTATCTGAAGCGCGAAGAGCTGAACCATACGGGCAGCCACAAGATCAACAACGTGCTGGGCCAGATCCTGCTGGCGCGCCGCATGGGCAAGACCCGCATCATCGCGGAAACCGGTGCTGGCCAGCACGGGGTCGCGACCGCGACCGTCTGTGCGCGCTTCGGGCTGAAATGCGTGGTCTACATGGGCGCGCATGATGTCGAGCGTCAGGCCCCGAACGTCTTCCGCATGCGCCTGCTGGGGGCCGAGGTCGTCCCCGTCACGTCGGGCCGCGGCACGCTGAAGGACGCGATGAACGACGCGCTGCGCGACTGGGTGACCAACGTGCGCGACACCTTCTATTGCATCGGCACGGTCGCGGGACCGCATCCCTATCCGGCTATGGTCCGCGACTTCCAATGCATCATCGGGCGCGAAACCCGCTGGCAGCTTGCCGAGCAGGAGGGTGAAGGCCGTCTGCCCGACAGCGTGATCGCCGCGATCGGCGGCGGGTCGAACGCGATGGGGCTGTTTCACCCGTTCCTTGACGATGCCTCGGTCCGCATCATCGGTGTCGAGGCCGGCGGGAAGGGTGTCGACGAACGGATGATGCATTGCGCCAGCCTGACCGGTGGGCGTCCGGGTGTGCTGCACGGCAACCGGACCTATCTGCTGCAGGATGGCGAAGGCCAGATCCTTGAGGGGCATTCGATCAGCGCGGGCCTCGACTATCCCGGCATCGGTCCAGAGCACGCCTGGCTGAAGGAACAGGGCCGCGCCGAATATGTCAGCGTCACCGACGAAGAGGCGCTTGCGGCCTTCCAGGTCCTGTGCCGGACCGAAGGCATCATCCCCGCGCTGGAACCCAGCCACGCTCTGGCCCATGTCATCAAGATCGCGCCGGACCTGCCGCGCGACCATATCATGGTGATGAACCTGTCGGGCCGGGGCGACAAGGACATCTTCGCGGTCGCGAAGCACCTTGATTTCGACATGAAGATCTGACGCGCAATCACCGCGCGACACAAGCGATGACGAGGACGCGACTGGCGGCAACCGCCGGTCGCGTCCTTGCGTTTCTGGGGCATGATCCACTCTGGCTCAGGAGGCCAAGATGTTCATGAATCCCCTGAAAATCGCATTGATCGCTGCGCTGCCGCTGTTGGCTGCGGGACCGGCGATGGCATCGACATCCGCCCGGACCGCAACCGTGTCGGTGATACGGGACTATTCGGTGAAACAGCCGGCGACTGCCACTGACCATGCCCTGACCGACCAGTTGCAGCGGCAAGGCTTTCAGGATGTAGGCCTGATGCGGGACGGCAACCAGATCCAGGTTTCCGGCACGCGTCATGGCGAGGAACTGACCCTGCTTTATGACGGCATGCATGGTCGCTTGACCCATGTGAACGGCCAGCCCGCCCTCATGCAGCAGATGCAACAGGACGCCCAGACAGGTCGTGGTTCGCCCGGCGACGACAGATGAACAAGAAAGGGCCGGGCCGGGATTTTCCCGGCCTCTGGCTTTCGGAAATACGCTATTTCCCCGCAGCGCGCGCTTCGGCCACCAACTCGGCCAGATCCTCGCGCGGCAGCGCGCCGAAGACGGCGCGATCCCCCGCAACGAAGCTTGGCGTACCAACCAGCCCGATCTGATCGGCAAGCTCCAGTGACTTTTCGATCTGGGCGGTAATCTCGGGTGCCTGCATGTCGCGTTCCAGCCGCGCGACGTCCAGCCCGATATCCCGTGCGATCCGCAGAACCGACGCCTTTTCGGCCTTGCCCTTCATTCCCATCATCGCGCGGTGAAATTCGGGATACTTGCCTTGGTTTCGCGCTGCCAGCGCCGCCATCGCGGCATAGCGCGATCCTTCGCCAAAGATCGGGATCTCATGGACCACAAGTTTGATCCCCGGGTCAGATTCCAGCAATGCGGCGACGTCGGGTGCCGCCTTGCGGCAAAAGCCGCAATTATAGTCAGAAAACTCGACAAGCGTGACATCGCCACTCGGATTGCCCATGACCGGAGAAGCCGGATCGTCGAAGACCGCGGCCTTGATCGCCGCAACCTCGGCTTCTGAAAATTCCTGCGCCTGCGCGGGGAACAGCGGCAGGGCGCAGAACAGCGCGGTGACGAGAGCGACAAGGCTGCGACGCATGGGATGCTCCTGCGGAGTGTTCTATCCTGAAAGCCAGCTTGCTTGGCCTTGGTCAAGCATCTCTACATGACATTTGCGTGGGAGGGGGGCGATGACCCTGGACCTGTTCGGCGAAAGACGCGACGAGGCGATCGGGCCGGGGGCAATGATCCTGCGCGGATTTGCCCCGGGCGACGCATTGTTGGACGGGGTCGAACAGGTCGCGCGGCTTTCGCCCTTTCGTCACATGTTGACGCCCGGCGGACGCCAGATCGGGGTCGAGATGACGAATTGCGGTCCGCTTGGCTGGGTCAGCGACAGGCGCGGTTATCGCTATGAGGCAGTCGATCCGGCGACGGGCAGTCCCTGGCCCGCCATGCCCACGGACTTTGCGGCGCTGGCCAAGGCGGCCGCGGCGCAGGCCGGTTTTGCGGGCTTCCACCCCGACGCATGCCTGGTAAACCGCTATGCGCCGGGGGTGAAGATGGGGCTGCACCAGGACAGGGACGAGGCCGGTTTCGATGCGCCCATCGTCTCGGTCTCGCTGGGATTGCCCGCGACCTTCCAGTTCGGTGGGACGGACCGGAAGGATCCGATCGTCCGTCACGCCGTGGCTCATGGCGATGTCGTCGTCTGGGGCGGTCCATCGCGATTGGCTTGGCATGGCATCCTGACCCTGAAGCCGGGCGAGCATCCGCAATTGGGGCGCTGCCGGATCAACCTGACCTTCCGGCAGGCAGGTCAGAGGTAGCGTCCGCCGCGCTGAAGCACCTCTATCTGATAGCCGTCAGGATCGGCGATGAAGAAGAAGCGTGCAATTACGTCGCCTCCCGGCGCGAAATCTACGATCTTGCGCGGGGAAAGACCGGATTCCGACAGGCGGGCATGTTCCGCTGCGACATCGGCCACCGACACGGCAAGGTGCCCATAGCCGTCGCCAAGGTCATAGGGTTCGGTCCGATCCTTGTTAACGGTCAACTCCAGCTCGAACTCGGTTTCGGGGTTGGACAGGTAGATCAGCGTGAAGCTGTCGAAGTCCAGCCGCTGGGCAACCTTCAGGCCAAAGGCGGTGTCATAGAATGCAAGCGATCGCGCCTCGTCCAACACGCGGATCATCGAGTGAATTGCCTTGGCCATCATCGTCTCCTGTCAGCTCGGGCGCAATCTAACGTCAGGCGGAGGAATGCAAAAGGTGGGTTGATGGGGTAGGTGGCAGCGAGCGAGGCGAAGGGGGATTGCCCTCAGGATCGCCTTCGACCTCAGCTACGCGATGGTCGAAAGTGTGGCGGTTGGTATCTGACCTGCCACGGGGTTCTTCCTCCACCGTCGATTAGATTCCGCCCTAACTTGAGGACGGACAATGAAGCGAACGAGATTCACAGACGAGCAGATCATCGGGAGGTCGGCCGAGCATGAGGCCTGCGCGATATACGCTGATCTGCCGCAGGCACGGTATGTCGGAAGGTATCTTCTACAATTGGAAGGCCAAGCTTGGCGGCATGACGGTGTCGGAGGCAAAGCGGCTGAAGACACTGGAGGACGAGTACGCCAAACTCAAGAGGCTTCTGGCCGACAGGTGCCGGAACTGGCAGCAATGAAATAGCTGGTTTCGAAAAAGTTGTAGGGCAGATGAAGCGCGAAGTGGTTGAGTATCTTCGGGGCGGAGTGGCCTGTCGGAACGGTGGGCCTGTCACATCGTGGGCGCAGATCGAACGATTGTCAGCGGCAACGGCACGGAACTGACCAGTAACGCGACCCTGCAGTGATGTTCCGAGCACCGGTTCGAATGGCAAACATCGCCCCGGGAAAGCGCACGCAGAGCGGTTTGTCGAAAGCTTCAATGGTCGGATGCGCGTCAATCTGGCTTATCTCCTCAGTTGCCTGGAGCAAGGGTCGGTTCAGTGCTGTACATCGAACCCTTCGACCGGGCTGGCGTCCTTCCGCCGGACCGGGTCGCCGGCCGGCTGAGGGCAGCGCGCATTGCGGCGCGATCTGGCTATCGGCAACAGGCTTTGGGTCGGACCGGTGCGCCATGTCACTCTCATGGCCGAGCCCGGGTCAAGGGCGGTCCGTGCCCAACGGTTTTGAAAGCGCGGCCTCCCCGAATTTCAGCCGCGATGCAGCAATCTGGCTCAGACCCGCTGCGTTAATTACTGTAAATTACCTCCCGATGCGAGCCAGGCTACCGCCAAATGTGGCATCCTGACGAGGAGCCGGTTGTCCGGAGGCTAACAGCATTTCCTGACAAATTCGGTGCAAGGAGCAACAGGATATGACCCAATCCGACCCCAAAGCCGCCGTCCCGACTGCGGAGGAGCTGCGTCTGCTGCATCTGCAAAAGGAAATGGAGGAAATGGAGCGCCGCGCCAAGCTTCTCGACGCCGAGCGTCAGGAGCGTGCCCGTGCTGCCGAGGAGTTCCTCAAGGGTGAGATCACCGAGCGTGAGCGCGAACTGATCCGCCGCCTTGTCATGAACGCGGTCGAGAAGGGCCTGTTCGAGGTCATGGTTTACAGTTTCCCCTCGAAGCTTTGCACCGATAAGGGCCGGGCCATCAACAACGCCGAACGCGATTGGCCCGAGACGCTGCAAGGCAAGGCAAGGGACGTCTATGACCGGTTCAAGGCAAATCTGCAGCCCAAGGGCTACAAGCTGAAAGCCATGATCATAAACTTTCCCGATGGCATGCCCGGAGACGTCGGTCTTTACCTGGATTGGGCACCGAAGGCGGTCTGATTGCGGCTTGGGATACTTGCATGCAGGCGAAGCATCGCACAGCAGAGCATCCGGCCAGAAGGGCAGGGCAATCGCCTGCCTTTCATCGTCTGAGCAGGATTGAGTGGCGAGGTCTCAGTGAATGGTAGGCGTCCCACCCAGATTGTCGCCAGAAAACCGGAAGAAAGCCGGACCATCTGCCTGGCTCCGCGTTTTGCCAAGCCTGCAAGGCTATCGACCGGGATGGCTGACCTCTGACGTTTCAGCCGGGCTGGCCATTGCCGCTGTGGGCATTCCCAGCGCCATCGCCTATCCGGCAATTGCCGGGTTGCCCCCTGAGACCGGGATCTATGCCAGCATCGGGTCGGTGATCGGTTATGCGCTGCTCGGCCCCTCGCGTCGGCTGATTGTTGGGCCGGATGCTGCGACCATGGCCGTCATGGCGGCGGTCCTGGCCACAGTGCTGCAGCAAATGCCGGGGTTGCAGCAGGCCGATCTTGTCGGCGCAGCATCGCTTCTGTCGATTGGCGTCGGTCTTATCTGCTTTGCAGCCAGTGCATTGAAGCTGGGTAATATCGCAAGCCTGCTTTCACGGCCCATCCTCGCCGGGTTCTTCATCGGCGTGGCGATCTCGATCATCATCGGCCAGATCGGCCGTGTGACCGGGCTCAAGATTGAATCCGACGGGTTGGTCGGGCCATTGACCGAGTTGATACAGAAGGCGGACAGCATCCACTGGCCTTCGCTTCTGCTTGCCCTCATCATGTTCGTGATCCTGCAATTTGTCAGGATGCGACCGGTGGGCATACCCGGCCCGGTGATTGTCGTCGTCCTGTCCGGACTGCTGTCCGCAATCTTCGATTTCGAGGCCAAGGGGATCAGGATCGTCGGAAATCTGCCGACAGGACTACCGTCCATCGGTTTCCCGATTCATTCAGGGTTGCCCTTTGATGATCTGATGTTGGGCGCGGCTGCGATTTTTGTCGTCAGCTTCGGCGCTGGCATCATAACGGCGCGAAGCTTTGCCGCCCGAACCGGCGAGGACGTGGACCCCAATGCCGAACTGCGCGGTTTTGGCGCAGCAAACATCGTGTCCGGCCTTCTGGGCGGATTTCCGGTCACTTCATCGGATTCCAGAACGGCAGTGAACCTCTCGGTCGGAGGCAAGACCCAGCTTGCCGGGCTGGCGGCCGCGATAGTGCTGGCCATCGCTGTCGCCTTCTTTGCCGGCTATCTGCGGATCCTGCCGATCCCTGCGCTGGGGGCGATCCTGATTGCCGCGGCGCTGAGCGTGATCGACCTCGACGGCTTGCGGCAGATTTGGCGCATCAGCCGGGTCGAGTTCGGCTTTGCCCTGATCGCCATGGCTGGTGCCATCAGTTTTGGCGTGTTGCAAGGGGTCGTCGTGGCGATCATCGCAACCTTTGTCTATGTGATCCTCAAGGAGATCCAGCCAAGGGTGGCACTGCTGGGGAGGATCCCCGGACGGCTGGGGTTTTACAAGCTGCACCGCTCAGCCGACGTGCAGCCTGTTCCTGGGCTTCTGATCTGCTTTGTTCAGGGCAATCTATTGTTTTTCAACACAGATCACGTCGACGATCAGCTTCGTGAGATGATTGCCGAACACTCCCCCGACACACGCTGGCTGATCATTGACGCTTCGGCGATAACTCAGATCGACAGCACCGCGATTGCCATGCTTGAGGAGCTGCATCGGGATCTTGAGGGGCTTGGTATCCGGATGGGACTGAGCGAGGTGCAATCAAGCGTTTGGACGCTGCTTGAGCGCTGCCAATTTAGCTCAAGGCTTGGTCCGACGATGATATTTGACGATTTGGATGATGCATTGCGCGCCTTCAGGGCCGCGACGCCCGAAGCGGCTGACGCAAGGAATGGACCAGCGCCGGAGTAACCGGCAAGACAGGAGAAGGACATGGGCATGAAGAAGGATATCCCCGTCGAAGCAACGTCGACGGATCAGGGTTCCAAGCTTGATCGCAAGACCTATGAGAAGGAGATCGCCCGCCTTCAGGTCGAGCTTGCCCATCTGCAGGCCTGGGTCAAGCACAGCGGGGCGCGCATCGTGGTGATCTTCGAAGGTCGCGATGCGGCAGGCAAGGGTGGCTTGATCAAGCGCATCACGG
Source organism: Paracoccus sp. KR1-242 (assembly GCF_049446195.1). Classification (NCBI taxonomy): domain Bacteria; kingdom Pseudomonadati; phylum Pseudomonadota; class Alphaproteobacteria; order Rhodobacterales; family Paracoccaceae; genus Paracoccus; species Paracoccus sp. KR1-242. The sequence continues at coordinate 35,035 of NZ_JBMSED010000009.1, read as the reverse complement.
AAAAGGTCAGTCCGCGGGTGTTCCGTGTCGTGGCCCTGCCGGCGCCGAGCGATCGCGAAAAATCGCAGATATTCATGCAGCGCTATATCAGCCAGCTTCCCGCCGCTGGGGAAATCGTGATTTTCGACCGAAGCTGGTACAATCGCCCTGGCGTCGAGCGAGTGATGGGCTTTACCCCTGAAGCCAAGGTCAAGAACTTCCTGAAAGGCCTGCCTCAACTGGAAGCCTGGCTGGTCGGGTCGGGGGTGATCCTGCTGAAGTACTTCCTCGATGTCTCGGAGGAAGAACAGGAGCGACGCTTCCGTCAGCGCGTCGAGGACCCCGTGCGGCAATGGAAACTCAGCCCGATGGATGTTGAATCCTACCGTCGCTGGTGGGATTACACTGCGGCATATTCCGAGATGATCCGCATGACCGACACCGAGCAGGCACCGTGGTGGGTTATCGATTCAAGCGACAAGAAACGCGCAAGGATCAATGCAATCACACATCTTCTGGCGTCCATCCCCTATAAGAGGGTCAAGTTCAAGAAGCCCGAATTTGGAAAGCGACAGGAGCGGCCGAAAGGCTTCGACAAGGATATCCATTTTCGCAATGTCGTGCCAAACGTGACATGACGCCATGCAGGCCCAACAGGCATGGGCGCCTGCTTGGGTTGGGCTTGAAGCGCCAGTTCCGACCATGACGTGGCGCATTTCGACGTCGCAACATTGGTGTCCCGCCTCATAGGCCACGGTCTTGACCGAATGCGCGCCAGACATGCCGACAATCTGACACGGTTCCGAAGTTGTCCGGCTGGCAACCACGATCACGTCGTCACGCTTCTTGCCGGGGCATGGGATATCGCTCCGCCACGCTTCTTCATCAGCCCGAGACCCCGTAAGAGTTTCGCTATCCGCTGCTGCAAGGGCCTTGTTGCGATAGCGCTTGGCTAGCGTCACTTCCGTACCGAACCAGTCCAGCGGCACGAAAGCCTCCGCAGCACCTCCGAAGGGAAACCCCAGTTCGACTGCCATCAACGTCGAGGTCATAGGCTGACCATTGGGAAGCCCATCCTGGAAACGGGTTTTTCCACCAGTATGATTCATGGAAATCGGGCAGAAAAATGCTCTAGTAAGTACCCTTTGCGCAGATCTCATGGGGCAATTTTTGCGCATCCGAGGCTTGTCAGTAAATACACCGATCATCTGCCGTTTTATCGTCAGGCCCAGATCTACAGCCGCCGAGGCGACGACCCACGGCAACCACCCCTCAGCCCGACTTGCCATCCGGTTGGAACGCTCCGCCGCGATCCTCACCCGTGCCGACGCTTGGCTAGGCCACCACCGCGTCCGCGCTTCCGTCAAGTCGCCATTTGGAGAGGCGTTGGCCCATATCGCCAAATATCGCGACGGCCTCAGCCGCTTCCTGACCGATGGCCACGACAAAATGGACAGCGACACCGTCGAGCGCACGATGGCAGCAACGCTTGCCGCCATCGTCAGAGGCCATAAACGGAGCCATATCGATGATCTGCCGTGGCACTCTACGCCGCCACCCTGTGTTCGGGACGCCGCTTACTCCGAGACCGAGTCTTTGATCAGTGCGCGGCCTAACGTTTAGACTCGGAGCAGGGGCAATAAAGGGTCGGAATATAATCAGAGTTGACGGCGTTGCTCCCTCAACGACAGCGCGAAATCGAACAGTGCGATATCTTGCTTCAGCGTGTTTCGGAGAACGGAAAGTTCTGCTTCCGTTGCACCCTCGGATGCCAAGAAGTCGTTGTTCTTGACGGAGCTGACGTTTCGCGTTTCGAACCCATCCGTGCTCCATCCAAGAGCAGCAGCGCAATCTTGGATGGCCTTGTCGAACTCGTGGAAGAATCCGAAGTAGCCCAGTTGCGCAAGCATCTTTTTGGCAGCAGCCAACATGTCATCGTCACATTCACGGACCCGATCAACTCCAGCGAGCAGCTGGGTCGCCTTGCTGACGGCGGAATAGTAAAACTCGCCTGGAGTGGTGGCGGCGCAGTAGTCGCCGAAACTGACCTCCCCGCTGGCAAAGGCCTCGTGCGCCGGATGGCCAGGAAAGTCGTGCTTAATGAACTTGTACTCCGAGATTGCCCGCTCGACCGGATCCCGAAGGAAAGTGAAGTAGTTGCAGGGACGATCCGTAAAATGGTGAACCACGGTTGGAATGTGCCCATACACCACCTGACAGTCCTTTAGCTTCCTTGTGCGCTCAGGCTCAAGTGCTTCAGACATCCCGACTCCCTGAGGGCGGTAAACGGGAAGGCTGCGGTCTTCCGCGTAGTTGGCCTCAATCAGTGAGCGGATGGAGCTTCCAGCGGCTTTGGGCACGTGGATGAATACGTCAATTTTCTCGGTCATGTCGCTCAGTTGATTTGATTGGCGGTGGGACCATGCGAGCTTACCTGTGCGGTGTCAACGCAGGTCCAGACACGTACACCCTCAGCGCGATGACCAATGTGGCCTGCCCATGGTTCACGACCTCAGTTTGGCCATTACAAGCTTTTGATTGCGGGGGTGATCCCACTCGCGGATGAAGTCGATCGTCCACGGCAGGCCGCGCCCGATGTGGGTCAGGTCGTCTTCGCAAAGGTGGAAGGGGTCCTTATGCGGGTAGGTGGTGATGGGGCCGCGAGACTGCTTTGAGGGGCCATCCGGGGCAGTTCCGGGCTCGGCCTCAAACACGGTGAACAAGAAAATGGCCGACCCTTCTAGATGGTTCGCCAGACGCGCAAGACAGTGGCGTAGGTGGTTGAGGGGCAGATGAGTAAATACTGACTGAGCAATGATGTAATCGAAGCGACGAGGCACGCCCTCGAAGGTAAACTCGGCATCCTGTACGAGGTTGCTACGCGGCAGCCGTTCTTGCAGGCCGAGGGGAATGATTTCTTTCTGATATCCAGCATCCATCAGGGCTTCGACAAGGTCGGTGGCCCAGTAGTTGCCGGGATTTAAATAGGGAACAGCCTTGGTCCCGAGGCGCAAGCTGCCGCACCCGATGTCGAGAAGCTTGTGTTCCGGCTTCAGCCCATGCTTCTGGAGAATGTCCAGCTGCAGTTCGCCCATCTCCTCCCACATGCCACCGATAATTGCGCGATGCTGGCCGTCAGTCGCGAGCTTATTGATCTGCTTATCGTTGTAGTAAACGGAATGCATTTTGCCCTCGTTCGGCAGTCTCGGTCCGTCGATTAACGCAGGCTGGATCCACCATTGCAATGCGGTCAGCGAGTGAAAGCGAGGAGGGCATCGCCACAAACATCCAGCGAAGTGATGATCAACGAACATCTTCCTTGCTGGATGCACGCTTGGAAGATCGCGTTTTGTATCTGCCGTTTTCCAGTTGCGCGCTTGGAAGGCACGCTTTCGACTGCCAGAGCGATCCTATGGGATGGGTGAGCCGAAGACGGATGGCAGCTTTTGCGTGATGCGCGCGCGCTGTGTCGCAAGCACTTCCCTCCACTTTCCTTCTCAGAACCAACGCACGGCCACCTCGCTGTGCGCTGCTTAAGTGACCGCTTTTCCGATTTCGCGGCGACCGCCATGCCGCGGTGCCGTCAGTTGGCTCTTCCCTTCAGGTCGATCGAAGCTCTTGGCATAGAGGTTGGGAGGCAAGCGCAGCGAACGGGGGGGTTGTCCGCACCGCAGCCGCTCATCTTCTCGAAATGCCGCGCCCCGTGAGGAATGAGCTTAAGGAAATCCGGCCGCGCAACATTCTTGAGCGCCGACCGGCCGGTAAGGGCCTGATGCTTATACTTGGTGTGGGTCAACCGGACGCTATGACCCCAGGTGCCCACACGCTCAGATAGCCTGCCCCTGACCACCGACCGCCGGAACGCTTATTTCGCTAGACCGCGCGAAAGCGCCGGACGTGGTCGATCATCGCACGGAGCTTTGGGGCAAGGTTTCGGCGACTGGGAAAGAACAGATAGAAGCCCGCAAAGGGTGGCAGGAAGTCGTCGAGTAGCGAGACGAACTCACCGCTATCGATCCACGGTCGGAATGTCTCCTCCATCCCGAAGGTAATTCCACCTCCGGCAAGGGCCGTGCGGATCATAAGCTGCATGTCATTTGTCGTGATATGCGGGGGCGCCGCCACGGAAAAGGCGCGACCGCCCTCCTCGAATTCCCAGCGATAGGGCTCGACGGAGGGATCCGGGCGCCAGCCGATACAACGATGGGCGATCAGGTCGCGCGGGTGCGCTGGCGTGCCATGCGCGGCAAGATAGCCGGGTGTTGCCACGCAGACCTGCCGTTGCGGGCCGGTCACCGGCACGGCGATCATGTCCTGCGCGATGACCTCGCCCAAACGCACGCCTGCGTCGAACCCGCCAGCGACGATGTCTGTCTCTGCATCGGTCACCGTCACGTCCAGCGCGATCTGGGGATGGGCGTCGACAAAGCTTGCGAGCAGCGGGCCGGACAGGAACCGCTCGGCGATCGAGGCAACGGCAATGCGTAGCGTGCCCCGCGGCGTATCGCCCAGCATTTCCAGCGCCCCGACGATCTCGGCCAGCGGCCCGGACAGCGTGGATTGAAGCGCCGCCCCGGCCTCGGTCAGGCGCACGCTTCGGGTCGTGCGGTGAAACAGCGCGGTGCCATAAGTATCCTCCAGCCGCCGCACACCTTGGCTGACGGCCGAGCGGGTGACGCCAAGGCGGTCGGCCGCCTCGCGGAAATTCCCGGCCTCGCCCACCGTGACGAACATTCGCAGGAGATTGAGATCATCCATTGGTTAGCCTAGCTGGACACTGCAGTCAGGACGCGACAAATACCGTCGACAGCACGCGCCGTCTATCCTTGGTCTCACACAGACAAGGAGACGAAGATGGACAAGGTCATTCTGATTACCGGCGCATCCAGCGGCATTGGCGAAGGCATTGCCCGCGAACTGGCGGCAACCGGCGCCAAGCTGATGATCGGCGCACGGCGCATCGACCGGCTGGCCGCATTGGCGGCAGAGCTTGGCGGTAACGTGCGATACCGCGCGCTTGACGTTACCAGCCGCGAAGATGTGGCGGCCTTCGCCGATGCCGCCCGGAACGATTGGGGTCATGTCGATGCGATCGTGAACAATGCCGGCGTGATGCCGCTTTCGCTGATGGCGTCGATGAAGGTCGAGGAATGGGACCGGATGATCGAGGTCAACATCAAGGGCGTCCTTTACGGCATCGCTGCGGTTCTGCCCGATATGGTTTCGCGGAAATCTGGGCATATCATCAACATCGGCTCGGTCGGCGCGCTGTCCGTCGTGCCCACCGCGGCGGTCTATTGCGCAACGAAATATGCGGTGCGCGCGATTTCGGACGGCTTGCGGCAGGAACATGCGGATCTGCGGGTGACCTGCATCCATCCGGGCGTCGTGGAAAGCGAGCTGGCCGACACGATCACCGATCCGATCGCAGCCGAAGGGATGAAGACCTATCGCGCGATTGCGCTGCACCCCTCGGCGATCGCCGGTGCGGTGCGCTTTGCGCTTGAGCAACCCGAAGATGTCGATGTGAACGAGATCGTGGTGCGCCCGACCCGGACGCCGGTAGGGGTCGCATGAGGGCTTTGACATTAACGAAAGCCAAGGCGGCAACCGCCCATGAGCTGCTAGACGAAGCGCCGATATGTCGAGACACGAGATCTTTCAAAGATTTGTGCAGCACTCCTGCCGAGTAACTCGTCGTGAAAGCCGATGGCGGCCTCGTCCGCGCCGTTGCGATAACAGGCATATGCGCAGGTAAGCCGTGCAAGGGGACTAGTCCCGCGGCGAAGACATCCCTGACTTCGGCCGATCCGACGAAGCCGAGGGTATCGCAAACTGGTCGAGGTCAGGGCTCTGGCTGGAAGATGTCCTCGATTTTCAAGGAAAACAGCTTCGAGATACTGAATGCGAGAGGGAGGCTTGGATCGTAACGCCCCCTTTCGAGAGCGTTGACTGTCTGTCGCGATACGCCGAGATGAAGCGCTAGATCCTGTTGCGACCACCCTTGCAGCTGGCGCAATTCCTGAATGCGGTTGTTCATCGGTGGCGCAAAAGCCCTACCATTACTCCAGTGAACCACAACGCTGACATAAGCGGCCAAACTGCGAACATCGAGAGCTTAGGCAACCCGTTGCCTTCCAAAAAGCCGTAGCCGAACGTGATCAAGGCCGTCCCGGCAAACGCTACAGCCAACGCCTCGAGTTGCAGCTTCCGCTGCATCTCGTCCAGGTTGCGGATGGCCTGGACCACGACCCCGCAAATGAAGACGGCCGGGATGATCGGTGTCACCGCCAGAAGCGTGGTTATTGTGCTGTCTGGTCCGATACTGGCAAGCATTCGTTGCGACACGATGAGCACCACAACATAGGCGGTCAGTCCGAAGACAAAGAAGGTAAGACTGCGCATCAACAGGTTCCAAAAGTAAAGCTACCTTTACATTTGCCAGAACCTCACCGATGTCAAGCTTGCTTTACAATCTTTCAGGCTAAACAATTGGAACGCCCCGCCTGGATGCCATACCCGAGGCTCGTCGCGGACAGCCCTCCGCCTAGCCGATCTGTCGAACCTGCGCCGCTCCTTCAGTATTCCATTCGAACAGGACGAGGTGCCAAAGGCCCGGAGCTTTCCTCGATGGATCGACAAGGCCCTTTGCACCCAGGCGGACAAGACGGTCCCTAACGTTCCATGATGGTGGCCTTTTGCCTTCGGCCACAAGTTCCTGCCAGGGGGCGGTGGCATCCTGCAGGGTAACGCCAGCCAGAAAGCGGGCACGCTCGTCGCGCAGGTCCAGAATGCGATGCGCGCTTACCGAAACCTGGATGAGTTGACGCTGGTGGTCGTGGTCCGACCCATGTGCCATCATGGCCGCTTCCACACCTTCGGGCGAAGAGCTGAGGTAAAGGGTCGGCTGATCTGCCCTTGAATAACGACCCGCCCGCCTGGACCCGGACAGGCCGGTGGCGAGGTAATTCGCGTCAACGGCGCGGAAAAACACACCCTTCACATTACGAAACATCTCGTCGTGGTCCGCTATCATGGATTGGCCCCAGTTTTTGCGCGCGAGATGGCAGTACGGACGCACTTGCCCTACCTTCGCGCCAAAAGGAAAGGGCCCCCGAAGGGGCCCCGTTTCAACGCCACAGAGGTGCGTGGCGGTTCACGTCCTTGTAGAGCAGATAGCGGAAGTTGCCGGGGCCGCCGGCATAGCAGCATTGCGGGCAGAAGGCGCGCAACCACATGAAATCGCCGGGACCGACCTCGACCCAATCGCGGTTCAGGCGATAGACGGCCTTGCCTTCGATCACGAACAGCCCGTGTTCCATCACATGCGTTTCCGCAAAGGGGATCGAGCCGCCGGGGGTCAGCGTGACGATGGTGATATGCATGTCGTGGCGCATATCGGTGGGGTCCATGAAGCGGGTCGTGGCCCAGCTTCCGCCGGTGTCGGGCATCGCAATCGGGGCGATGTCGCGTTCGTTGGTGACGATGACCTCGGGCTTCTCCAGCCCCTCGACCTCTTGCCAGCGCTTCCTCCACCAGTGGAAACGCGACACGCCGGTGCCGTTCTCGACCGACCAGTCCATGCCGGCGGGGATATAGGCGAAGCCGCCGGGTTCAAGATCATGGACCTGCCCGCCGATGGTCAGCCGCAGCCCGCCATCGGTGACGAAGATCGCGGCCTGCACGCCCTCGTCCAGTTCGGGGCGGCTGGATCCGCCGCCGGGCTGAAGCTCGACGATATACTGGCTGAAGGTTTCGGCAAAGCCGGACAGGGGGCGCGCGATCACCCACATCCGCATGCCCGTCCAGCCCGGCAGGAAGCTGGTGACGATGTCGCGCATCGTGCTGGCGGGGATGACGGCATAGGCCTCGGTGAAGACGGCAGTGTCGGTCGACAGGTCGCTTTGCGGCGGCAGTCCGGCGAAGGGCCCGGCATAGCTGGGCTTCGGTCTCGGGGAATGGTGGTTCATCTCGCTCATCCTTTCAAGGCGTCGATCAGCCGCAGTTCGGCGATCCGCATGACCTGACGCTCGGCAGTGCCGCGCTCGGTCGGGGTGTCATTGGCAAGGCGGGCCTGCATCGCCGCCATGATGCCGGCCTTGTCGTGGTCGCGCACCGCGATGATGAAGGGGAAGCCGTGCTTCTCGACATAGGCGGTGTTGACGCGCTGGAACTCTTCGCGCTCTGCGTCGGTCAGCGCGTCAAGTCCGGCCGAGGCCTGCTCGGACGTGCTTTCCGCCGTCAGCCGCTTGGCCAGCGCCAGCTTGCCCGCAAGGTCGGGGTGCGCGTTCAGGACACCCAGCCGCTCGGCATCACTGGCGCCGCGGAAGACTTGCGCCATGCGCGCCGCCAGCCCGCGCGGGGTGTCGTGGATCGCACCCATCTCGCCGTCAAAAACGCGCTCGGCGATAAAGGGCGAATGTTCGTAGATGCCGCCGAATTTCGCCAGGAACGCGTCGCGGTCCATCTGCGACGGGCGAAGCCGGGGCTGGAACGGATGCTCCTTGGCCCAATGGCGCGCGATGTCGAGGCGGCTGGCGAACCACACGCCCTCATGCTTCATCGCGTGTTCCAGGAATTTCTGCACCGCTATGGCGCGGCCGGGGCGGCCGGCAAGGCGGCAATGCAGGCCGATGGACATCATCTTGGGCGCACCGGCCTGGCCTTCGGCATAAAGCACGTCGAAGCTGTCGCGCAGATAGTCGAAGAACTCGACCCCGGTGCCGAAGCCTTGCCCCGAGGAGAAGCGCATGTCGTTGGCGTCCATCGTATAGGGCACCATCAGCTGCGGCTTGCCATTGTGGACCTGCCAATAGGGCAGGTCGTCCGCGATGGTGTCGGCCAGGTACTCGAACCCGCCTTCCTCGCAGCCCAGCTCGACGGTGTTCATCGAAGTGCGGCCCTGATAGAAGCCGCGCGGACGCTCGCCAGTGACGCGGGTGTGCAGCTCGACCGCCTTGGCGATATGCTCGGCCTCGACCTCGCGGGGGATGTCGCGATAGTCGATCCATTTCAGCCCGTGGGTCGCTATCTCCCATCCGGCGGCCTGCATGGCGGCGACCTGCTCGGGCGCGCGCTCAAGTGCGGTCGCGACGCCGTAGACGGTAAGGGGAATATCCTTCAGCATGCGGTGAAGCCGCCAGAACCCGGCGCGCGCGCCGTAGTCATAGATCGACTCCATGTTCCAGTGACGTTTGCCCGGCCAGGGCTGGGCGCCGATGATCTCGGACAGGAAGGCCTCGGACGCGGCATCGCCATGCTCGATGCTGTTTTCGCCGCCCTCTTCATAGTTCATGACGATCTGGACCGCGATCTTCGCTCCGCCGGGCCAGCGGGGGTCCGGGGCGTTCTCGCCATATCCGATCATGTCGCGGCTATATCGCATCACTGGCTTCCTTCTGGTATTCCGATCTCAGCGCAGTCACCATTCCCGGAGGGCATCCGGCAAGAGTGCATTTCATATAAACAACCCCGAGATTCGGTTGAAAATGGTGTTTTTGTATATATTGCATTGAAACTCTGTCGTCAGAGCCTGCATTCCCGTGATAATCCGCTGAACCTAAGGTGCCCGCATGGCGGGCGAACCGCCGGTGGGAGGATACATGCTTGAAAACCAGTTTGGCCTGTCGGCCAAGGGGACCAATGTCAGGACAGAGGTGATCGCCGGGATCACCACGTTCCTGACCATGGCCTATATCATATTCGTCAACCCCGACATCCTGTCAACGACCGGCATGGATCGGAATGCTGTCTTTGTCGCGACCTGTCTTGCGGCCGCGCTCGGCTCGACCGTGATGGCGCTTTGGGCCAACTGGCCGATCGGGATGGCGCCCGGCATGGGGTTGAACGCGTTCTTCGCCTTTACCGTCGTCGGGACGCTGGGCTTTACCTGGCAGCAGGCGCTGGGGGCGGTCTTCATTTCGGGCCTGGTATTCCTGTTCCTGTCGGTCACGGGCATCCGGCGCTGGCTGATCGCAGGGATCCCGGCATCGATGCGCAGCGCCATCGCGGCGGGCATCGGCATGTTCCTAGGGCTGATCGCGCTGAAGACGGCGGGTTTCGTCGTCGACAACCCGGCGACGCTGGTCGGGCTGGGCGACCTGACCCAGACGCCGACGCTGCTGGCCGCGGCGGGCTTCTTCATCATTGCCGCGCTTGACACGCTGAAGGTGCGCGGCGCGATCCTGATCGGGATTCTGATCATCACCGTCGTTTCCATCGCAATCGGCGCCAGCCCGTTCGGCGGGATCATCTCGATGCCGCCGTCGATCCTGCCGACCTTCTTGCAACTTGATATCGGGGGCGCGCTGACCGTCGGGATCTTCCACGTGATCCTGGTCATGGTGCTGGTCGAGGTCTTCGACGCCACCGGCACGCTGATCGGCGTCGCCAAGCGCGCTGGCCTGCTGTCCGAGGGGCCGACCCATACCAGCCCGAACCTGGGTCGCGCGCTGATGGCGGATTCGACCGCGATCCTGGCCGGATCGGTTCTGGGGACCAGCTCGACCACTGCCTATGTCGAAAGCGCGTCTGGCGTGCAGGCGGGCGGGCGCACGGGTCTGACCGCGCTGGTCGTCGCGGGCCTGTTCCTGCTGGCGATCTTCTTCGCCCCGCTTGCAGGCTCTGTCCCCGCCTATGCTACCGCGCCGGCACTGCTTTACGTCGCCTGCCTGATGGTGCGTGAGTTCGAAGAGATCGAGTGGCACGACATCACTGAATCCGCGCCCGCCGTTCTGACGGCGCTGATGATGCCCTTCACCTACTCGATTGCGAACGGGCTGGCCCTTGGCTTTGTCAGCTATGCAGTCATCAAGCTGCTGACCGGGCGTGTCCGGGACGTTCACATGGCCACCTGGATTGTCGCGGGCCTGTTCGTGATCCGCTTCGCCTTCTTCATGGAGTGACGCGAGAACCGAGGCTCTGCACGTCCCGCTGCGATGCAGAGCCGCGGATCACACTGCCAGAAAGCCGAAAAGGCCCGCCGTGATGGCGGGCCTTTTTGTGATGGCATTATGAGCCAAAGAAAGCAAATGAGTGCGCAAGAACTCTGCGGCACCCGATTCGTAGCTTTTGAAACTTGTTTCCAATCAACATGTTGGCAAGCCTAGTTGAGGCTCGGAAAAGGTAAAGCTTACGCAGAAAAGCAATAACGTGCGCAGGCGTAGAGAATTGAATTAAAGTGAAATAATCGGGAAAGATGGTGGACGATCGACGCGCAGACTGACCGTTTGGGCCGCTGGCTACGGGTTTGGGTGTGATTTCGCGCTCGAAAGCGCGATCTCCCCAACGCGTGCTTTATAGATGCCATGGAACCACCGAGCGCTCTCACCCACGCCAACGGATGACAGCCGCTCTTGTCCATTGCATGAACTGCATTGCGTCGGCCGGTCTACTGACCGCCGATTGATGTTGGTAAATATCTCTTGCTTTGTAACGGATCTGTGAAAGCAGTTTGTTACTCACCTCCTAACCGCAATTTCAGTTTCTTGTTTAGGGCGAAGCGCGCCACCCGCGCATGAGCTTGTTGTTTCGGGGTTTCGCCGCGCGCACCCGGTTCCTGACCAGCGATATGTTGGAACTGTTCGACGTTACACGTTGGGCACCGCAAGCGGCCGGGCAGGCGGCAACGTCCCTTTGCGCACCTCGAAGTATCCCTCGGCAAGGTTGATCACGGACGCCGGGAGCGACTGCTCAAGCATTTCTCTGGTTTTGGGCGAATACAAACTCGGGCAATACGACCTCCCACGCGTCCCGTCTGATGCTGCCCTGAAACTCCTCGCCATTGTCGCACTTGCGCCAGCGAATGATTGCCGCTGCTGATCCTCGGACGAACATTAGGTCTCTTGGCGGCTGGTAGCTCCTTGCCATCCGCCCGATGAATATTCCGGCTGCATTCGTCATCATCCAGCGGCCGTCGTAATCGACAAGATCCACGAGGTCGCCCGTGCACATTTCTGAAAGCGCCCGGAGCGCTGGATGGCTGTCCGACAATCTTCCTGCCCAAGACAGATCCACGTCTTTCGGTTCGATGCACTGATATCTCAATCCGGCGAGGGTCTCGCTATTTGAGTTGCGTTGGATCGACCGGGGTAACAGGGTGGCCGCGACCTCCCGAAGGATCGGATGGTGATCTTGCTCCGACATGATGGCCAGACTGCGCTTGGCCCTCGTCATGGCAACGTAGAACAGCCGCCGGGGTGCATCGCGATCCTCCCCTTTTGACGTGCGGTCCCAGCCGCCGTCGAGGATCACAACATGGTCAAACTCCAACCCTTTGGCGCGGTGCGCGGTCAACAAAAGCAACCCATGCTGGTCCTGCCGCGCGTCCCGCATCCAGTCCGCAAGCCATTCGATGATATCGGTGACGGGCGCGGGCTTGTCGGCAAGCTCTATACCTATGGCAGTCACCGCCTCGAAGATCAGATCCCACCACCGGTTCGGTGACTGTGTCCGGACGAAGTCCAGCATGGCTTTCACCGTTAGCATTCTTGTCGGTTCCGTTCGCAGGAAGGCGACGAGGACTTGAACCTCGCGTAGCCGCCAGAAGGGTGGCCTTGCCTCGCTGGCGAGTTGGACCGGGATGCCCTTGGCCTCGCAATAGCTTCGCACTGGTTCGAGGTGTCGCCACTCGCGGGCAATGATCGCCGCCTTTGCCCAGGACCAGTCCGGGATGAGACTGGAATACCGGATCAGCTCATCAACGGCGGCGATGGCTTGGGCGTCTAGCCCCGTTGCTGCCTGAAGAAATTGAACACGACCTTGCGCGACCGGATCGATTGTTTGCATTGTGCCGCCGGCTGCAGCCTTCGCCCTCGACCGGTCGATGACGATGTCATGCCCGGCTTTCATCCGGTCAGCGGCCGGTTCGATCACGCGGTTCGCCGCTTCGATGATTGCCGCAGTGGAGCGGTAGTTCTCGGTCAGATAGCCCGGTTTCGCCGAATAATCCGCCTCGAAGCGCCGGATGAAATCGACCGAAGCTCCGGCGAAGGCGTAGATGTTCTGATCGTCGTCACCGACTGCGAAAAGGCTGAGGCGCTGTTCGGGGTCTTCGATGGACCGACCGGCGACAGCCGCAATCAATGCATATTCTTCTGGTCCGATGTCTTGGTATTCGTCGACCAGAATCCAGCGGTAACCTTGTATCAGTGTTTCACGCAGCGCCTCGGCATCGGTTTTGGACAGCCCATCGCCCCTCAACAGATTGACGGCCTCCAGCACGATCTTGTCGAAATCCCGCGGGACTGAGGCATCCTCCGCCTGCCCGGCAAAGCTTGCGCCGACGAGGCGCATCGCGAGGGCGTGGCAGGTGGAAATGGTGACCCGGCTTGCCTCGTCACCGATCAGCGACTTCAACCTTTCGCGCACTTCGACCGCGGCGTGACGGTTGTAGGTCAAAACCAGAATGCCGTTCGGATCCTCGCGCCGCACCCGGATCAGATAGGCGATCCGGTGCACCAATACCCGCGTCTTACCGGAACCCGGCCCGGCAAGCACCAGCACATTGGTTTGCTCGCGATCATCGGAAACGATTTTGGACTGCGCCGGATTGCCGAGACTTTCGACGATCTGGCGCCAGCTTTCCGGTGTTGTCTGACGCCGAAGCTCCCCGGCTCGATCTGGCATCCAGCGCTTGAGGAAGCTTTCCTTGTCGAGCTGGAAATAGTCATGAGCGAGCCCCTCGGCCTCGATCATCGAACTCAGGCCGCGTTGAGCATAGGCTGCCATGATATGGGTCTGGACGGTCTGCTCCGCGTAATGCTCTTCCAGGGGAAGGAAGTCCTTTTGCGTGAACTGCCCTCCACCGGGATTGAGGTGAACCGTGATCGCCGGACGGAAAATGGTCAGGCCGCGCCCAAGCGTCACCGTGCCTTGTTCGTGCAGCCACATCAGCGCTCGGCCCATCAGCTTGTTCGGGTCGCGAATGGCACCTCGCAGGAGCACATCCCCGGTGATCGCGGCCTGAAGCTTACCCATGGTGGATTCGACACGGATATCCTTGCCCCGTGCCCCCTTGCTCACCAGGCCTTCGAGATGCTGCAGCAGAAGCTCCGCGCCCCGACGCCGCAGCTCGGCTGTAAGCGAGAGCATATCCCACGACCGCTGCAGACGGACCAGGCAGGTGTTGCGGTTCACCTTCCGGAGATGGATGTTGCCGCGACCGCCATCCTCGTCCCGCCCGTCTTGGGCAAAGCTGCGCAAATGTGCCTCGACAAGATGAGGCCGGACCCCCTCGTGCCCTTCATCGCGCAACGCCTGACAGGTCGCAGCGAGGTTCAGGGGTTGTGGATCACCGTCCTCGGCATCGGGTGCTGCCTCGCGCATGGCTGATATCAGCGCGGTCTCCAGCGCGGACGACCGCCTGAAACGCAGCCTCGAGGAATCCTCGCCGCCGACATGAACGAAGACGGTGAGCTTCGTGTCGTCGGTGGCGATCCCCAGTGCCTCGAGATCGGACAATGCCTTGCGCAGCGCCCCCCCCTTCAGTCCGCTGACACCCGAAAGTTCGTCTGTCGAGACCCCGGCTTCCGGTGAAGCATTCATCAGATGCCGCACCAGATCCAAAAGCTGCTTGCGGCGAGAATTGGCGATCCCGGCCTTTGCGAGGATCGCTTCAGCCTCCGCCATGCTGTGGATCCGCAGCGAGGATGGAAAGACCGATACCCGGTTCTCCTCGCGGGTCAGCAGGACCGATTCCTCGAGCCAGGCTACAGCGGTCTTGACCCGGGTGTCGTCGGTCGTCATGTCACGCTCGAACTCCCTTTCGGTTTCCTCGCGGACGATCTCCCCGGTGGTGGCGACCACTGCACCGCTTTGCTTGCCGCGCGTATCGAGACGACGCAGAGCCTTGAGGATGGCGCCGATCTCATGCCGGGCCAGCCTCGATCGGGCCGACAGCGAAAACTGCCGCTCGACGTCTTCGTGGCTGAAGAGCAGGACGCAGACAGCCGGGTCGCGGTCCCGTCCGGCGCGCCCCGCTTCCTGCAGGTAGTTTTCCAACGAACCCGGTATATCGCAATGGACCACGAGCCGGATGTCGGGCTTGTCGATCCCCATGCCGAAGGCATTGGTCGCGGCAATGACGCGCAAGTCGCCAATGCGAAAGCGTTCCTGCACCTCCTGCTTGCGTTCGGGCGTCAGCCCGGCGTGGAAATAATCCGCGTCCAGACCCTGCTGCCGAAGGAACTCGGCCACGCGCTCAGTTGTGGGGCGGGTGGCGCAATAGACCACTGCGCCGGATACACCTTCCTTCGGAAGCGCGCCTTCGATCGTGTCGAGGATGTCTGCGAGCTTGCGGCTGCTATGGGTCTCATGGACCTCGAAAAGCAGGTTGTGTCGGGTGGCGCCGCCATCGAGTAACAGCAGGTCCACCCCAAGGCGCGACTGGAAATGATCGCGAATGTCACGCACGACCTCAGGCTTGGCGGTTGCGGTCAGGCAGATCACAGGCGCCGGATCCTGATCGCCCGAGAACTCGCGGATGAAGCGCGAGACATAGCGATAGTCCGGGCGGAAATCATGGCCCCATTTCGAGACGCAATGCGCCTCGTCCAGAATCCAGTAGCCGATCTCTCGCTGCGCCAAAACCGAGCGAACCGATGGTGTGCGAAGTTGCTCGGGTGAAATCAGCAGCATAGAGGCGTCACCCATGCGCACTTGGTCCAGTGCTGCCTGTCGCTCTGGCATCGACAGAAGGCCGTTGATGGTGACGCATCCGCTGATGCCATGCCGGACGAGCCCCTGCACCTGATCCGCCATCAGGGCGACAAGCGGCGAGATCACCACCGAGAGCGAGCCGATCTTATCGAACCGCGAGAGCGCGGGAATCTGATAGCAGACAGACTTGCCGGTCCCGGTCGGCAGGATGCCAAGGACCGATTTCCCGGCCATGGCCTCGGCGACGATGCGTTCCTGAAGCGGAACGCCGGCATCATCCTTTGGTTCGGGCCGGAAACCGTCGAAGCCAAACCAGCGGGACAGAGCGTGCTTCGGGTCGCTCATCTCGCGGCACCAATGGCAGGCCGGATCGGCGCAGGCGCGGTCGCGAAGATGGCGTACGATCATCGAGGCTTCACGAAACTGGGCCCGGACCCAGGGCGGCATGACGGAATCCCCCCCAGCCACCGAAATCCAGGACAGGGCATAGGCCATCGGCCAACCAAGTTGCGGCGATGACAGCCGGTTGATCGTCTGCAAGGAGCGGAACGAGCACGCCTTGCCTTCGAGAAGTTCGCCGATGGCATTCTCTGCTTGGACGGCGTGAGGACGAGGCGCCTGCCGAATTTCGGTGAACAGCGCATCGAAGCCGCTGCTGTCCGGCGAACACGTGGACAGAAAGTGATACGCTGCCAAGGCGGAAGGGTTTTCGCGGTTGAGGGCGCCAAATGCCGCGATCTGGTTCCCCAGCACCGTCAACACCAGCCGCGCGTCAAGCTCCGGGTCATTGACATGTCCAGCCTGCAAGCGGCCGTCATGATGGTGCTTGACGAGGTGATGATAGGGGTTTCGCGGGAACGCGAGGGGATTGAGCCAGAGCGTATCGATAGGCCTTTGTGCCAGTTTGGCCAAGCGCGGGCGCATCGCTACCAGATGCGGCAGATCGTGGCGGATGATGTTGTGGCCAAGCAGAAAGTCCGCTTCGGTTGCCAGAAATTCAAACCGATCTAGCGCCGCTTCCCGGTCACCTTTCTTGAACAGGATTTTCTGATCGTCCGAGTGACGCACTGCGGCAAATGCAAATGTCTGCGCGCGGGTCGGATCGACTTCCAGGTCAACAGACAGGCATCGCTCGATGAGCGGTATGGATCTTTGATCGCGCCCGGCATCGTTCATGTCGAAGTTCTTCATTGAGAACGAAAACTTACCGATTTGCGATCATAGGCATGGCTCGCCGCACTTTACCAGCCTCGAGGCCGAGGCTGCCTCCGCTCACCGTCATACTGATTCACGTGCCTTCTCATCTGGGAGAAGACCCGCGCCTGTGCGGACTATTTTCGCTGTTCGACCTGAGCGTCCTCAGCTGGCCCTGGAGCGGACTTGAGGTGTAGCGGTAACTGGTTGTTAGAATCTCCGCTTTAGCCCCGAAGCGGACAGTCACTGTAATCGCGGCAGCCACTCTATGGCCATCCATGCAACGCTGCAGGCGATGACAATGGTCAGAAGAATGTATCGGACGGCCCGCACCCGCACATGTTTCCGAATACAGTCCCCAATTGCATCCAAGAATAAATCCATGACGTAGCTTTCCGAGCGCAGAGCACCGCGATAGAGTAACGAAAGTGCAAGTAATCTTAATGTCCTGCATAGTGGCAAGATCGACGTTGTGGAGCCCTGAGCAGTCCTACGGGCCCTATGGTCTGATCTCTGTAGAACAGGACGAAGTGACTTTCCAATCCGGTCCAACTTGTATCGATGTATCGTCCCATTTCACTTCGCCGGGGCGTCGGTTTTTCCGAAGGCAAATTGCGTCGGTAAGCATGAGCGCAGTGAGGTAAGTCGCTTCCTGGGAAAGGTTCGAAGATCGGATCGCCAAAACAAAGAAATCCGGTGTTTCGGCCTGCGCGTAGGCCGCATGGAATGACTTCCCAAGAATTTCACCATCAAATTCATCTACTGGCGCATTCTCGAAGACTGGACTTACCATCTTGAAGGATGACATGACGGCTACTACGTCGACTTTGCCATTTGGAAGGCGAGGCACATCGTCTCCCTGAGCAAAGGCAGGAGAGGCGCAGCAAAGTAGCAGAACCAAGAAACGCAGCATCCATTCCTCGCAGATGTTGGTCATCGCCAGATACGACGCAAGTTGACCACTTTTTTGGTAGTAATCAACGGAATTGCCCGGATGTCTCAGGCGTCGGTTCGCCGGACCCCGCGGTCTGCGACAAACTTCGCGATGGCGATCAGCGAGAAAGTAATCGTGGGGCTTATCGATACGGTCGAGAGTGGATTGCTGCCTGAGTAGAGCCGTCCCAATTGCGCCATCTTCGGCCCCAGAAACAAGTGAAGGAGTCCCAGATACGGCATGAATAGAATAGTAAGTCCCGCGCATATTAATTCAATTCGGTGAACGCGGGGACCACGCTCTTGGAACAGGACCGCCAGTAGGATCGCCACCCCAATGGACAGTAGCCAGATGTAGAAACACAGGCCGGGTATAATCGCAGCCTCGTCATTTTCGATCAATTGGAAACCCTCCCGTTTCAAACCCGGCAGATCGAAGCACTAGCGTATCAGCACATTCAAATCCCGCAACAGGCGCATGTCACCACAGTCACTAAGTGACTGCTTCGTCCGCACCGCAGCAGCTTGTTTCTTCCCGATCCAGTCTCTGCCGCCCATGACATCTTCGGGGGCGCTCGAGGACGGGACCAGCAAGCCATAACTTGACGCCGCCTTGCCGTGGAGAGGGCGGCGTAGGCCGCCCTTCAGCTATCTTCAGGTCACCTGAACCGGGCGGCGTCCAGCCTACAACGTCACGATGATCACTACGCAGAGGATGATCGAGGCGATATTCAGAGCTATCCATTTTGCGAGGCCACGGCGCGGCCCTCCGAAGAGCTCATGAGGCGTGATGATCCTGCGCTTCGCCATAAGATCGGTGCTCCGGGACATCAGTTCGATCGTCAGGGCAAAAAAAACCGCGATGTTCACGAAAAGGAGGACGACCGC
Organism: Paracoccus sp. KR1-242; assembly: GCF_049446195.1. Taxonomy (NCBI): domain Bacteria; kingdom Pseudomonadati; phylum Pseudomonadota; class Alphaproteobacteria; order Rhodobacterales; family Paracoccaceae; genus Paracoccus; species Paracoccus sp. KR1-242. The sequence continues at coordinate 16,384 of NZ_JBMSED010000009.1, read as the reverse complement.
GGCCTTCCGTATCAAATCCTGCATTCCGTATCCCGTATCCCGTATCCCCCAACCGCGCCGCTTTCATCGATAGTGTCATATTCCTCGGCTGGCCTGCAACGCTGCTCACCAAAGCGGTGGACGCTAAGGAGCGAGACCCACTCTGCTGCGACAACGAACGTCCGCTCCGTCCGCTTCGCAGCTGCTCTCGATCCGATTCCCTGCGAGAGCGCTTGGCCGATCGACTAACGCAGCGGTAAATCCGTTAGCAAACATTGGCATCTGCAGCCAGGAGCACCATTTTCGCGGGACTGCCACGCCGCATTCGGAGACTTCTGTGACGGACCCCATCATTTATGTTGAAGACCCTTCCGATGAAGACAGGCAGGCCATTCTTGAGCAGCTCATCAAAAGCAATCTGCACCGGGGACCCTCGCCTGACCTGCACCGCTTTGCTTTTGAGCTTAAGAGCGCCTGTGGCACCACCATTGGCGGTCTTATGGGACGGACGGCTTATGATTGGGCAGTGATAGAGTTGCTTTACATTCCTGACAGCATGCGTGGCACCGGCATTGGACGGCGCTTGGTTGGCAAGGCCGAGGAACTGGCCCGCAATCGACGGTGCATCGGCATTTGGCTCGACACCTTCAGCTTTCAGGCGCCAGGCTTCTATCAACAGCTTGGATATGAGGTTTTCGGAGAGCTTTCGGACAACCCAGTGGGGCAGAGCCGATACTTTCTGCGGAAGCTGCTCACCTGAGTGAACGCCTGTTTCGTCCGCATCGTTGCCCGGGCCGGCCGGGCCACACCGTTGGCGGGTTCGGAAGGCCCGGTCGACGCACGGAGCCCATTGCGGACGGTCGCAAGATCCACTGATATGATTGCGTGAGGCTAGCTACGATAGGATCGCAATGCTCAATGCCAGTGAAGACCGAGTTGAGTATGTGCTGTCCAACATGATCGAGGCTAAACGCCGCCAGCCCAGCCAGCGCATATCTTCTTGTCAGGTGAAGAACTGGGCGGGTGGCTCAACCAACGATCGGTTCTTTAATCTGCTTGGACTGAAGATCGCGGAGCGTTATGCAGCCCAAACACTTAGCTATGACGTTGCTGATGCGATCATAAACGACCTGTGGGCAGCGTGGCTTGAGGGTATGGATAGCCACGCTGGGGAAATCCCCGATCCATTCTACGATATCTATTTGGCGTTTGATGCAGGGGAGGGGCTTCGATCGTCCGACAGGGATCCTGTGAGGGAAGTCACTGATCCTTGGATCGCAAGCATTTTATCGGAGCAGCGGCTTTAATCTCAATTTGATGGCGACTACCTGACCGTCCGCTCCGTCCGCATCGCTGCCCTGTCTGGCCAGGTCTCACTGGCGGGTCGCGGCTGCCCACCTGGCGCAAAGAGCCCATTGCGGACATTGCTGAGGATGCTCCAAAGCTCTACCGTTTCAGGATGGATAAGCACGAAGCATCAATCATCATCTGCCAAAATTCAGTTGTCAGCCCTCACTACTCAAGCAGTTCGTTCATAGGTCGGCTGCACGAAGAGGGGGTTTGGGATCATTCCCCTTTTCCGCAGGCTATCCGACGCGGCCAACGTCCTTGCAGTCGGGGAAGCAAGCCAAGATCTCAGGAGGATGGCCTTTGACATTTACTCATACATCGTCGGCGTAAGTCTACTGGCACACGTCAATCCTGATGACGGCTATAAGATCAGCAACATCAGCATGAGCCAGTTCTACGAGGTTAGGGACGACGTTGAGGTGGCCTTCCAGCGGCTCTTAGGCTCTCGGCAGTTTGCACGAACGGGTGAGTGACCGCATTGTCCGCGTCGCTGCTACCTCGGTGCAGTCCAGGGCGAGGGTGCCGGGCCGGTTGGCGAGCGCGACGCGAAGAGCCCATTGCGGACGGTCTCGGGTCGCCCGGCCTCTATATGGGTCGATCATCCCATTCGGGATCCTTCCAGTGGCGTGACGCGCAACTCGACCACATCAATGCCCGCAGCGATCAATTCCCTGGCCACCTCGATTTGGGGTGGGGAAGGTTTGTCGTTGGGTGATTTCACTTCAACGAAGGAAAATCTTTCAGCGTTGAAGCGCATCAGGTCCGGCCATCCGTTGAGCTTGTTGTCGACCGCTCTGCGAAGCGAGCGGGCCAAGGCGATATCCATGATGCCATCGGCTCCGAGGATGTCGAAGATCATCATGCTGGCCTTGGCCAGATCCTTGCCTTCCAGCGGCGCGCCCAGTGCAGAAGCTGCATGTTGCGCTGGACCGGTTTTCGGAAGCCGCGCTACGCGCCTGCTGTCATCTGCGAGACGAAACGCGGTGCGAATGGCCTTGTCCAGATTTCCCGAAACTTCTCCCTCGACCTTCCGCGCATCTCCGCAATGACAACTTCGAGCGCGGCGTCCTGGCCTTCGAAATCACTGTGCTCCATCGTCTGAAAGCCCGGGGTGCGTGCGAGAAGCCGGTTGCGCTTGTCACGATCCACAGCTGCAGAGGCTGCGCTCTTGATGCCTTCCAGAAGGAGGAACTTCGCGATCTCCTTGTGAGCCATATCCGTGGCGACGAAGCGATCAAACCTCAAGGACAGGAGTAGGGCATTCAGGATCGGCCAATAACGCGCGCCGCAGAGCCAGCCCTGCGCGACGAAGGTCTTCGCTACTGCCTCCTCGATCCAGTCGTCTGATTCCATCCCCTCTACCAGCCATTTGGTCCTGGAACCGACAAAACCTGAATACCGGAGTTGCATGGTTTCTATCCGCATTCTCGGCTCGCCGCTCTATGGAGTTGGAAGTCGTCGCCCATCTAAAGCGGAACATACGCCGGTATCCAGATGTAAGGTTCGTCCCGGCCCAAAAAGCAATCCGAAGGGACGAGTTCGGCAATGTCCACATAGCTGCCATGGCTGGCCAGGTCTACATCGCCCGCGGGTCGCGGCTGTCCGCCTGACGCACAGAGCCCAAAGCTGACGGTCATTTGCAGCTAAGAAACGCACCCTGGTGTTGCCCGTGTTGGTGTTCTTGTGACCAGCGCGAGGATCTCGGTTGCAGCATGCGAACCCTCATTGATCGCATGATCAAGTGCTGTCCAGCTCTCAGCCCACTTCAGCCTACATCGTCTTTCCGGGTTCGCTCCTGCTTGCAGAAGTAGCGCAATCACCTTTGGCAGATTTTTGCGGGCTGCTAACATAAGAACACTCTGTTTGTCATTAACAGGAAGCTCGACGTCGGCTCCGCTCGCGATCAGGACTTTCACGATTTCTGACGCCATTTCGTCAGATTCAGTGTGTGTGGCAAAACTCAACGGGGTCGCCCCATCGCTGTGGCGAACAAAATTTGGCGATGCGCCTAAATCCAGCAATAGCTTGACTGTATCCAGGTCCCCACAAGAAGCAGCCGACATTAGTGGGCTGATCCTTATGCTGTTTGCGTGGTCCACATCAGCACCGAGATCAATCAAAAGCTTAACGGCCTCAAGATTTCCTTCCTGAATAGCCAAGAATAAAGGGGTCTGATTGGCTGAGGCACCCATGATAGTCGATTTCTCAGTATCAACTGGAACTTTCTTTTCAGAAATTAGGCGCCTGATTTTCTTCAGATCACCCTCAAATGCAGCTATATGTAAGGCATCTGCAGGGTCACGCGGCTTCAAGCGACCATGCATGAAGTCAACTAGCATTCCCATCTTTCCACGCATCGCACCCTCTAAATTCACACTTGTAAGCTTTGACTAACGTAGCCTGCCGCGAGTGCTGTGTCAGTCGGCTTCGTCCGCATCGCTGCCCTGTCTGGCCAGGTCTCACTGGCGGGTCGCGGCTGCCCTCCTGGCGCAAAGAGCCCTTATCGTTCATTTCTGCTGTTGTCCGGTTGTCGCAGCAGATCACACCAAAGCGTCATGCCTGCAATCGCGACGATCCCGATTTCCAGCAGGAAGGTCCAATGCAAGACGAAGTTCCAGACCCACCAGCCGTATCTGGCGGGAACCTGAACAAGGTTCACCTCATACGCCGAGAATGGCTTGAGCCATGCGATTTCGGCAGCTACCGAATCCAGAACCATGTGAAGGAGAATAGCCAAGAGCGCCACCCATATGAACGGCTCGGCTTTTCGGCAACGTGTAAGGCGCGTGATGATGAAGGCTAATATCCCCATGAAAATCCAGAAGAGTGGTGCATGAAAAAGGTAAGCATGATGGGCAGTCTGCCTGCCATCGATCAAGTAGAACCAGAGCAAGTCCAAGTCTGGCAGGATCGAGGCACAAAGGCCCGTCAAAATAAGCAATCTTCTATGAGGACGCTTTATCGCAAAGTGTCGGGTCATCAAGTAGCCTGCGGGCAGATGGGCTATGAACATAATGTCCTTTGGTGAAAGTGATGCGTCGCCTGCGCAGGGTCGCATCTATCCAGCGTGAGGGAAAGAGCGTCTCCTCGAACGTCCGCAATGTCCGCATCGCTGCCCTGTCTGGCCAGGTCTACATCGCCCGCTGGTCGCGGCTGTCCGCCTGACGCAAAGAGCCCCGAGCGGACGATACCCATCGGGTTAAATGTAGTCTAGTTCGACCCGATAATCCCTCTGGATCATATCGATCAAAAGGGGTGCGCTTGGAAGAGAGGGGCCCCTAGGATGCCTCTTTTCGGCCTCAGTCAGTGGGCGCTGGACACGCCATTGTTCTGTCCCATTCCAAAAGAACCAGAGCGTATCATCTCCCTTTAGATTGTTCGTTGACCTGAATGTGGGAAAATCGTGCAGGTGATCAGGCACATCAACGTGGGCAACCAGAGAGAAAAGGCCAGCGCGGACGGCGTCTTGTATCAGAAATGCTGTGGTGATCTGTGGAGTGCCCGCAACGACCACGCCGAAATCTTTAGGTTCCTTACCGTAAAAATCCCGGAACACCGAAACGACAAAACTCCACTTCGCATGGGTATGAGTCACCAGTCCATAGCAAACTCCTTCTGACGTCAAAATCTGAAAGACGTCGCCCACCTTTACAGTCCGCCTACCGAGAACTGGCATGCTTCAACTCCATTGTCTGCGGGTCCGATGAATAGCCCTGAACGTCCGCATAGGTGCCATGGCCGGCCAGGTCTACATCGCTCGCGGGTCGCGGCTGCCCGCTTGACGCACGGAGCCCAATGCGGGCGCTAGTGAGCGGGAAGAAAAGCTCATTCCGCCCTCTTGAACTCGCGGTTCGGGTCGTGTCGGAGAACCACCACATCGCGGCACTGGTTAAATGATCTGCCCAGATCTGTAACCACCTGCAGCGAGCACTGCATCTGGCCGGAAGCAACCATCTCGACGGTCAGCCGTGCATGTTGAACCCAGTCTTGTTTCAGTTGACGGCTCGACACATGCTTGCGGAGCATCGTCGAATATCGCTCGGACAATCCAAGGCATTCTGGATCTTGTTGAACATGATTCTCGCCCGTTAATGCCATGACCATGCGGTCAGCGCGGCGGCATTCCATGGTATTTCGCAACTGGCCGAGTGCCCAATATCCGTGAAGATCATTATTGCGGCTGATGAATACGGATAGGATGTCGTGGCTGATACCCAGAAGCTCGATATGTCTTGCCATGCTGCATCTCGTTGAGAGGGCTTTCGGTCTCTCTGCACGGGTGGGGGAATTCAGTCAATGGCAGGTTGATCTGCACCGCTGCCCTGTCTGGCCCGGTCGACACCGTTCTCGGGTTCGGAAGGCCAGATCTATGCATAGAGACCTTTGCGGAAGGTCATCCCAGCGTTAATGTCTCGCGGGCGCGAACAAAGGAAGTCCTATGAAACACGGTCAACTCAGATCCGTTGCCCATAACCTTGCTGACTCGTTGGCAAGCGGGGTAAGCCTGATTACGGGTTTCTGCGATCTTCACGTCTACGAAGATGCAATGCGGTCCGAAGGCGGAGTCCTGACCATCGATCTGCTGAACGGCCAGGTGATCACCGGGACGCCGTCCCCTGATCTCGCAGCGGCTGTCCTGCGCATTCCCGAAGAATTTGACCGCCTCAGCCGCGGCAAATGCCTCTCCCGCGGTGAATGTCGAAGTGCGTTGGCTCATTTCCACGCGAACCAGGTAATGCATGGATTTACGCTGGTCGTCGAGGATAGCTCAGGACGAGTTACAGAAACTGACTTTCAAGGTGTTCCGGCCCGCCGTGTGAGTGAACTCGATCACCTCGGAAGAGTGAGACGTAGCGCAATTCGCCATCGGTGAGAACCCCGAAAACGGCATCAATGTCCGCATAGGTGCCATGGCTGGCCAGGCCTACATCGCTCGCGGGTCGCGGCTGCCCGCCTGACGCACAGAGCCCATTGCGGACGGTCACCCGTTGCGAAGTAGCGGTATCACCGTCTTCCAGAATCGTTCAAACCAAGCTCACGTGTCGTGGATTCTGCGGGCGGTGATGATGTATGCATTGAAACGTGGCGCAATGCTTTCGAATGACCTGAGTGCTGCTAGATTATTTCTTTGCAATAACTCTCTCGGAACGAAGCCATTCTCGAAGTCAATGCGTTGTTTGTCGGTTAAGAGATTCGAATTGCTTACCCACCCTTCATTCGAGTCTTCTTCATAGCCATGCTCGGAGACCATGCCTACATCGATCCCAAGAACGTAGATCGATAGCTCCGTTGCCCTCTCGCAAACCTGTCGCGCAGCGCGGCGATTAAGCTTGATCTCGGGCGGCTGACCTAAATTTTTAAAAAAAATGCAAACATCGCTCTCTACAATGACTTTCAAAACCCACTCTCGCTGCTTTTTCCCACTTCATATACGACGGCGAGAATGTCGCCAATGCCCTCCGCAGTGGAACTGATCGGCGGAAGCTGGATGACCGCTTCGTCCGCATCGCTGCCCTGGCCGGCCAGACCACACCGTTGGCGGGTTCGGAAGGCCAGGTCGACGCACAGAGCCCTTTGCGGACGATGGAAGCCTGCTCTACGGGAAAAGGAAGCAGTCGTTCCAATCAATTTCTGGAAGATCTGGTATTAATACCCTGTCATACTCTGACACCGGGAAACAAAAGAGAGGATAATTTTTAAAGAAATAATCGAGAAGCGATTGATCTTGGAGTTCAACGAGAGGCCAATACTGTCTGAAGTAATGAACAACCTCATCTGCCTCGGCTATCCAGTAGTCCTCGCGCTGTCCAGTAATAATGTTTCCGATCAACTTCGTTCCGATGAGAGGATTGACAACATGCGGAGGTCGCAGAACGTAAAGTTCTTTCTTCTCAATAGCACGATGCAGTGCGCATAGGAACATTTCGGTCGCGACGGCATACTCTATCTTCGGATATTTCTGGCGGAACCACTCCCAGTTCAAGGCAGGGAAATAACCCTGACGCACTATAATCTCCATATTTTCTTCACTTGGAGTCCCAATACCCCAAATTTCTTCAGTGGCCATATTCCTCTCTGTGCTCAGCAAATTTACCCACTCCAATGTGCAACTGATAGCATTGATGTTGAACTCTTTGGTCTTTATTTCACACCCATGATACAGCGCGTTCATGCAATATCCAGTTGACAAGTGCGGACGTCCGCATCGTTGCCCTGGCCGGCCGGGCCACACCGTTGGTGGGTTCGGAAGGCCAGGTCGACGCACAGAGGCCTAAGCTGCTGTTCGTCTGTTGTGGGCCCACAGCGCGATTCGCGGGGCCCAAAACATGCCCAGCAGGGAAATGGCAGAAATCGGTATGCCTATATTATCGAAGTTGCGCCCGAACCCGGATGCCACAAGCGCAAACAATCCGCTTGCCAAAGCGGTCGTCAGGATAGCAGCAAGCTGAATTGCCCGATGTCTACCGAACCTATGTTCGAGCTGTTTGACGGTGGTCATGAAGGTAAGCGCGGATGGAACCAATAGAGCGAGGCCAGCAATAGGGATAAGCACAATGAGACAGATCCCTCCGAACACCAAAATCACAGGGATTACCAGTGGCGCGCTTTGAATTATCCCCGTCAATATCGCGATCGCCATCAGATCAAAGAGTGCGGTGCCAATGAGCATTACAGCGTAAAATGTCCTGAACGCGCTGTCTCCTATCAGCAAACCACGCAACACTGGCTCCTTCTGCAGCAAATTGTTTAAGAGCGATATGAACTATTGCCGTCAACTGCAAGCGCTTGTGGTCGTGGCCGACCGCTTCGTCCGCATCGATGGCCCTGGCCGCCGGGCCACACCGTTGGCGGGTTCGGAAGGCCGGGTCGACGCACGGAGCTCTTAGCGGGCAATCGGGCGTTCGTAGAACTACCGGGCGACGATACGTCTGAACACATCATTAAGGTAGGCTTGGTCATCGATACGGAAGTGCGTCGTCCCGACCATTTCGAAACCCTGTTTCAAGTAGAAGGCTATCGCTGGGATGTTCTCGGAATTGGTGGTCAACCAGACCGATGGGGCATCGACAGACTTTGCATAAAGCAAACCCTGCTCTAACAGCGCCCTTCCTAGTCCTCTTCCGTGGTGGCGCGGCTGAACGTAAAGGGTCGAGATCTCCAATGTTGAGCAGCCCGTTACAGGGGCTACCTTGCCGTGGGTGATGCGAATGAACCCGTCTAGTCCGTCCTTGTTCTCTGATACGATCACATGTTCGCTCGGATCTTCGAGAATGGCGGTAAGCTTGGGCGCTGTGAACTCGTTCAGGGCGAATTCCGCGAAAAATGCATTTACGCCCTGCCGGATATAGGTTCCTAGCCAAACCTCGATTGAAATTGCGGCAAGGATAGGCGCGTCAGATGGGCGCGCTAAGCGAAGGCTCATGCATCGTGTTCCGACATCATTGATGTTCCTCGGAGTCTAGGGCTGTTGGTTAGCGGCAGCAATGACCGCATCTCTGCATAGGATCTGGATACCTGACCCGGCTTTCGACCTGCAGGCCGCGAATGCGGGAAAACTCCCCCGTATTGTCAGTCACGAGGACGGCGCCGGCGGCAGGGGCATGAGCCGGGATCAACAGATCCTTCGGACTAACAGCCATTCGGAGAACAGCGTCACCCGGGCGGTCGAAGCCTCTCTCCTGGCTTGGGAATTGCGCGAAGCCGCGGCGGGACGTAGCGTCGGTGGGGACAGCAAGGAGAGCGCCCTTGTTCCGAGTCGATCGCAACCTGAACCGCATCTCCCCCCTTTCCCGGAAGCGCTTTGGCGAGCTTGGCTTCCGCGAGCGGGAGCATCTGCAGGAATGGCTCGTCCATCAGCCGGATGCGCTCGGCGAGGATCTCCTGATCATCCAGAAGGAGTTCGACGGTTTCGACGAGACGCGGGAGCGCCTCGATCTCCTGGCACTGGACAGGGATGGCAACCTCGTCATCATCGAGAACAAGCTCGACGATTCCGGGCGCGACGTGACCTGGCAGGCGTTGAAATACACGGCCTATGTCTCGGCCCTGAAGACCAGGCAGCTGGTCGACATCTACCAGCAATATCTCGACAGATATGAAGGCGGCGGGTCCGCGGCGCAACGGATCTGCGAGTTCCTCGAGGTCGAGGACATCAGCGATGCCGAGCTCAACCGCAGGAACACCGAGCGCCTGATCTTCATTGCGGCCAACTTCCGCAAGGAGGTGACGGCGACCGTGCTCTGGCTGATCGGGCGCGGGGTCAACGCCAAATGCTTCCGGGTCCAACCGTTCAGCTTCGGGGAAGAGATCCTTCTCGACCTGCAACAGATCATTCCGCCACGCGAGGCCGCCGAATACATGGTCAACCTCGCGGCCAAGGAGGTCGAGGAGAGTGCCAATGCGGAAGGCCAGATGCGGCGCCACGACATGCGCATGGGCTATTGGACGCTGGCGCTCCAAAGAATGCGCGATGACCGCCTTGCGATCTTCTCCAATCTGAGCCCGAGCAAGAACAACTGGCTCTGGGGAAGCACCGGAGTGTCGAAAGTCCATTTCCTGCTGTCCTTCACGCAGCAGGAGGCGCGGGTGGGCCTGACCATGGTCAACAAGGACCAGGCAGAGAACAAGCGCCTCTTTGATGCGCTTCACGCCCGCAAGGAGGAGATCGAGGGCAAGTTCGGCGGCCCTCTTCTCTGGCTGAGGAAGGATGATGGCATCCAGAGCATGATCGCGGCATCGCAGAATTTCTCCGGATTCGATCCGGGCGAGTGGCCCGCCATGGCTGCCTGGATGTCAGAGACATTTCAGAAGTTCGGTCCCGCTCTCAAGCCGGCCTTGCTCGAAGTCGCCGCTGGATTGTCGTTTGCGGGGGAGAGCGAGGACGATGCCTAGACCGCCGCTGCACCGCGCGGCTACCGATGAGCGACGAGATGAGGGGTAGGATTGCCCCGCTGTCCCTGCAGTTTATCGAAGGCGAACAACGGCCGTCGCATGGGGTGCAGTGGACACTGCCTTGTTGTCTTTTCCATCATCGCCTTAATGAAACAACCTAATTTTCTGTCTGCCGAAGCTGGATCATGGCCACCCAAAGGAAATTTCTGGAAACCTCATGCAGGGCGCTTTGGCGGTCATCAGCGACATCCACGGCAACGTTGTTGCCCTCCGGGCAGTTCTGGAGGATATCCGGGAGCAGCGCAGAAGCCCGGAGGCTCCAGCTTAAGGCGGGCCAGAAAACGTAGGCAGAGCAAAGGGCCACCGGATTCGAGTCGCAACTGGATCCCACGGCAGGTCAGCATCTGCAGCCACGGAAGGCATGCATACGAAAGGCCGAGTGGGTGACCCGACCTTCCAAGATCTTCGACATCGAAGGGTAGCTATACAGTTCTATGAAAAATCCCGCTTAGTCTTGCGGAGGCGGGCCGCGTAGAAGTTGAACAGATCCTCTGCCAGCGCTTTTGCTGGCTCTATGGGAAGATCCGATCTGTCTCTGGCGGAGGTCCGGGATGGGAATGCCGCTGCGCTCGAGCGATTGGCCGCGCTCGGCGACATCCCGGCAGGGGACCTGAACTTCTGGACGCCCCAGCATGTCGATGCCCGGACCACATCCTGGTGCGACCACCACCTGACCCGTTCCCGCCTCGGCGGAAATGAGATGAGGGTCTGTCCCGCATGCTTGCGCGAAGATGCCGAACGCGCAGCGTCCAGACCGGACTTGGCGATGTATCTGCGCGCGGAATGGTCGCATGAATTCCGTTTCACCTGCCTCCGCCATAGCGTTTGGCTGACGCCTCTCCAGTCGTGGCAGGATGCGCACGACAACCTGCCGGAAATACCAGCCGATCATCGCCTTGAGGTGAAAGTTGAACCAAGTCCCTTCGATCGCTGGTTTGGCGGGCGGCTAAGCGGGCGGGTGTCATCCACCTGGCTTGACCAGTTCGATCTGCAGGCCAGCCTCGATTTCTGCGACCTGCTCGGGCGCAGGCTGGCGCGCGACCGGTTCCCGCAACTCGTCGACATGTCGCGACGGGACCGCTGGCAGGCGATCTCCACCGGCTTCGAGATCGCGGCTGCGGGCGAGGAGGCACTCCGGACGAAATTCGCGGAAATGCAGCAGGTCGAAGGCGCTCCACAGGATGGCCCGCAGAAGCGCTTCGGAATCCTCTATGGCAATCTCAATCGCTATCACACCGGTGCGGCTTACCATCCCTTCCGCAGTATCCTGCGCGACCACATCATCGCGACCTGGCCGATCGCCGCCGGCGTGCAGGTCCTTGGCGAAGTGCTTCCCGAGCGCCGGCTGCACTCGGTCCTGACCGCGGCAAGGGAGACGGGCTACTCGCCCGAGCGCGTGCGCGCGATCCTTGCCGCGCATGGCCATGTGCCCGAGAAATGCGTGGGCAAGATCAACGCCTGGGAGGTCTTTCCCGCTGGTCCGGCGATGGATCTTCTGCGACGTGTCGGTTGCGGTGTCACCGTAAAGGCCGTGCAGAAGGCGCTGAACATGACCCCTTCCCAGATCAGCACCCTGCGCATGTCGGGTTATCTCGAACCCAGCGTCTCGGGCGATGGCCACCGCCCGCTCTGGGATCTCGCGGCCGCGGAAGCCTTTCTCGACAAGCTCTTGCTCGGAGCCGTGCCCGTGGCAGCGAATGAGCCGGAATGGGGCGAGATCGGCGCGGTTGCCCTTCGCTTCCGCGTCCCGCCGGGCGATATCATCCGAATGCGGTTCGAGGGCCGGCTGCCCTCAATCGGAACGAGACAGGGCATTCCCGGCTATCGCGGCATCGTGGTCCGGTCCTCCGAAGTTGCGCCAAATCTGGTGCGCGCCCCTGCTGGCCACCTGAATATGGAGGGTTTCGCCAAGCGGATCGGCTTGCCCCGGCCGCAGGTGCGGCGGCTTGTCATGGCCGGGCTGACGCCATCCACCATCCTGCGCAATCCCGCATCCGGGGCGATGCAGCACTATGTCTCGCCACAGGATCTTGATGCATTCCACGCCCGCTTCGTCACCCTTCTGACGCTGGCCGAGGAGATGGACCTGCATTGGCAGAAGCTGTCTGGACCGGTCAGGAAGAGCGGCCTCGCCAAATTCCTCCATGAAGGCCGAGATTTCGGGCAGCTCTACGAGCGCAAGGACGTCCCGACCGGCTGGTTTCAACGGGTCCATCCATGACCAGCCTTGCCCTCAGCGTGCGGCACATCGCGGGCGAGACCGCGTTTTCGTTGGCCTCGCGTCTCGCGGCGAGAAACGGCGTCGAATTTTCCGAGTTCCTTCGGGACATGGGAATACCCCTTCGCGCATTGAACGAGGGGAGTGACAGCATGGTCCATCGCCTCGCGGGTCTGGCAAGCGCCGATGCCACCGAGCTGCGGCGGAACACGCCGAGCTTCGATGGTCGTGGCCACGCCAGCCTGCGCGGACATGCCTTCCCGGCCTCGGCCCTGCGCGGACCGACAATCCGAGGCTGCTTGGAATGCCTCAAGGAAGATCTGGGGCAGGGTGGATCCGACGGTGCCGCGATCCGGGGCGTCTGGCTTCTGTCGCATGTCACCATCTGTTCCCGTCACGGCCGTCCTCTCGAACAGCTCTGGGCTGAGGCGCAGCCGATCCGGCGCCATGACAGCTCGGCTCGGCTGCTCGAGGGCAGCGCGGATTCATGGAAGGACGGAACGGCTCCCGAGAAGCGGGAGGCCACGGCCTTTGAAAACTGGCTGCAGGATCGCCTCGATGGAACGATGCGAGAAACCAACTGGCTCGACGGGTTTTCGCTGCATGCAGCAAGCATCTTCTGCGCCGAGCTGGGCCGGGCGGCAATCCCGACCAAGCTGCCGAAATGGCGAAAGCTCGGGTCGGAGCTGCACTGGTGGCCGAGCGCCGTCGGATTCGATCTCTGCAATCGCGGCGAGTCTGCCCTATTGGTCGCCTTGGCCGACCTGCAGCAGATGATGGGTAAACCCCAGGACGGGCCGAAGAAGATCTTCGGGAATCTGCACGAGATTTTGGCGGCCGATCCGTTGCCGGACGATCTCGTTCCGTTCCGGAACATCCTGCGCCGTCACATGGAGGAAACCTGGCCGCTAGGGCCGGGCGAGGAGCTGCTGGGCGAGCCGGTGCTGAAACGCCGCCTGCATTCGGTCCTGACCGCCTCGCGTTCGACAGGGCGGTCATCCGACGAGAGCCGAAAGGCCTTGGTCGAGGCGGGGCATATCCCTGACGCGCATATGAAAGTTCCGGATGCCTGGGCGGTCTTCGATGCGCGCGAGGCCGCGGCTTCCCTAGAGCAGCTCGCTGCGGACCTGCCGGATGAAGAATTTTGCCGGGTATTCTGCTTGATGCGTGATGTGCTCGATTCCGTCAGGGATTCAACCCTGTTTGCTGGCGCAAAGCACGCCAACGGATCGTGGAATCCGGTTCGGGGGCAGGCCTTACTGGACGATCTGCTGCGTGGAGCCGAGACGGTTTATGTCGCGATGCATGGCTGGGCGGATATCCCGGCAGCTGCGCGGCGCCTGAATTGCCAAGCCGCCGAGATCATCGAGATGATCCGCGATGGCCGATTGCGCCGCATCGGCCGCTACGTCCAGCGCCATGGCTTCGCGTCGATCCTAGTCGATCTGGCGAGCATGGCAGAGGGCAAGAACCCACTCTCGGCCGAGCATTTCGCCGTGTCTCAGGGCATTCCGAAAGACGAGATGCTGAGCTTCCTGAAGTGCGAGACCTCACCTTCGAAGGTTACGGGCTCGCCTCGCGGAAAAGGTGAGCGCCGCGTGCTGGGCCCGGAGGATCTCGCTGCCTTTCACCGAGACTTCATCAGCCACCGCAAACTGGCCCTAATGGCCGGCCTCAGCTGGGCCGAACTCGACGGACAGCTTGAGCGGCAGGCCATCGGACCTGTGCCAGGCTTCCGGCGGATTTACCGGTGCGCTGACCTGCCCGCCCTCATCGCCCTGACCTAAACCGCCCTGCGAGCCGATCAGGGCTTGACAGGCCTTGCGCACGCTTCTGCTTTCCTTTGCGCACTCATCTGCTTTCTTTGGCTATGTGAAACCTGTGGCCTAGAGCATCGGTTTTCCCGCGACATAGGTCTGCGCGATGGCGCGGTCGTCGCCCATGATCTGCAGGATGAACAGTTCCTCGGCCAGCGTGGTCGCGCGTTCCATCCGCAAGGTCATTGCCGGGGTCGCGCGGCTGTTCAGAACCACCAGGTCGGCGTCGGTGCCAGCGGCGAGGGTGCCGATACGGTCCTCCATCCCCAGAACCAGTGCGTTGCCGCGCGTCGCCCAATGGAACGCGGCAAAGGGATGCAGCTTCTGGCCCCGCAGTTGCAGGATCTTGTAGCCCTCGTTCATCGTCTGCAGCATCGAATAGCTGGTGCCGCCGCCGATATCTGTCGCGATCCCGGCGCGGATGCCACGGGCACGCAGACCGCCTTCGTCGAACAGTCCCGATCCCAGGAACAGGTTCGAAGTCGGGCAAAAGACCGGGTGGCTGCCCGTCTCGGCCATGCGCGCGATCTCGCGCTCTTCCAGGTGGATCGAGTGGCCGAGCAGGATCTTGTCGCCCAGCAGCCCGTAGGTTTCATAGATGTCCAGGTAATCCCGCGCCTTGGGGTAAAGGCTCAGGGTAAAGGCGATCTCGTCCAGGTTCTCGCTCAGATGCGTCTGGATGTGGCAGTCGGGATGTTCACGGGCAAGCTGGCCCGCCATCTCCATCTGCTGGGGGGTCGAGGTGATCGCGAAGCGCGGGGTGATCGCATAGCGTTGCCGCCCGCGGCCGTGCCACTTTTCGATCAACGCCTTGCTGTCGTCATAGCCCTGCTGGGGCGTGTCCAGCACGGCCTCGGGCGCGTTGCGGTCCATCATCACCTTGCCGGCAATCATGGCCATGTTCCGCGCCTCGGCGGCCGAGAAGAGCGCCTCGGCCGATTGCGGATGGACCGAGCAGAAGGCGACCGCCGTCGTGGTGCCATGCTGGACCAGCAGGTCCAGAAACTTCTCGGCCATGGCGGGTGCGTGTCCCTGCTGGGAAAAGCGCGCCTCCTCGGGGAAAGTATAGGTGTTCAGCCAGTCCAGAAGCTGCGCGCCCCAGCTTGCCACCACCTGCACCTGCGGGAAATGGATATGGGTGTCGATGAAGCCCGGCAGGATCAGGTTCGGCCGGTGGTCGATCTCGGGCAGGCCATCGGCCCGCAGCGTGGCATAATCGCCCGTCGCGACGATCTTGCCGTCTTCGACAAGGACCGCACCATCCTCATGATAGGTGAACGCGTTCTCGACCTCGACCGGGTCGGCGTGGAAAGAGAGCGTTCGCCCCCGGATCAGTTGTCGCATGAGTGTTTGTGGAACTCGGGTATGGTTTGGGTCAGGCGGCCGATGATCTCGGCTGCGGTGAAGGCGGCGATGACCTCGGGGCGCTTGTCGCGCGAATGGCCGGCACCGATGGGGCAGGTCAGTCGGTCCGTGTCGAGGCCCTGGGCGCGCGCGAAGCGGCGGAACTGCGCGAGCTTCGTCTGGCTGCCGATCATGCCGATATAGGGCGCGTCCATGCGCCTCAGCGCCTCGGAGGCGAGAAGAAAGTCGAGCGCGTGGTCATGGGTCAGCACGATGAAGGAGGTACCGAAAGGCGCATTGCGGATCTCGGTCTCGGGCAGGGGGGTCAGGATGGTCTCGCCGCGCGCAAGGGCAAGCTCTTCCGCGCGCTGGTCGATCAGGATCGGGCGCAGCGGCAGCAGCGCCAATGCACGCGAGAGCGCCCGCCCGACATGGCCCGCGCCGAAGATCTGGACCACGGGATGCTCGGGGGCGGCGGGCGCCTCGGTGATGCGGCTCAGGGCGAGTTCGACCCGTCCGCCGCAGCATTGTCCGATTTCGGGCCCGAGGGGGACGTCCATCCGCGCCTGCGTCTCTCCTCGTGCGAGCATTTGCCGTGCGCGGTCGATTGCCATGTATTCGAGCTGCCCGCCGCCGATGGTTCCTTGGATGGCTTTGGGCGTCACGATCATGATGGCGCCGGTTTCGCGCGGGGCTGAGCCGCGCGTGCGGGTGATCTCGACCC
>NZ_JBMSED010000008.1:0-254580 GCF_049446195.1 Paracoccus sp. KR1-242 | reverse complement strand
CAACCTGAAGTTCGAAGTCGAACTGATCGCCCCGATCGCGATGGAAGAGAAGCTGCGCTTCGCCATCCGTGAAGGCGGCCGCACCGTCGGCGCAGGCGTCGTCTCGAAAATCCTGAAGTAATTCGGGACGGGCAGGGGGCGCTTTCGCCCCCGACCCAAATAATTCCTGGCACCCGCCGATTCGGGGGTTGTCAAAAGGCGAACCGGCGGTTATCCCGCCGGCTTGCCAATTTGGAATAACGGTTCGAAGCAGGCGCCGCGTGGTGTGTCGTCTGCCTCTCAACTGAATACCCCCGCAAGAGGGACGATAATGCAAAGCCAGACTATCCGCATCCGGCTCAAGGCGTTCGATTACCGCGTTCTGGACGCCAGCACGCAGGAAATCCTGAACACCGCCAAGCGCACCGGCGCTCAGGTCCGTGGTCCGATTCCGCTGCCCAACAAAATCGAGAAGTTCACCGTTCTGCGCGGTCCGCACATCGACAAGAAATCCCGCGACCAGTGGGAAATCCGCACGCACAAGCGCCTGCTGGATATCGTCGACCCGACCCCTCAGACCGTTGACGCCCTGATGAAGCTCGACCTCGCCGCTGGCGTTGATGTCGAAATCAAGGTGTAAGGAGGCCATTATGCTGCGGACTGGTGTAATCGCCAAGAAGCTGGGCATGACCCGGCTGTTCCTTGAAGACGGGCGTCAAGTTCCCGTCACCGTTCTTCACGTCGACAACCTGCAGGTCGTCGCTCAGCGCACCGCCGAAAAAGACGGCTATGTCGCGCTGCAGCTGGGTGCTGGCGAGGCGAAAGCCAAGCGCACCACCGCTGCCCTGCGTGGTCACTTCGCGAAGGCCAATGTCGCTCCCAAGCGCAAGATCGCGGAATTCCGCGTTGCCGAAGAAAACCTGATCGAAGTGGGCGAGGAAATCATCGCCGACCACTACTTCGCGGGTCAGTTCGTCGACATCGCCGGCACCTCGATCGGTAAAGGCTTTGCCGGTGCGATGAAGCGTCACAACTTCGGTGGTCTGCGCGCCTCGCACGGTGTGTCGATCTCGCACCGCTCGCATGGTTCGACCGGCCAGTGCCAGGATCCGGGTAAAGTCTTCAAAGGTAAGAAGATGGCCGGTCATCTGGGTGCCGTTCGCGTCACCACGCAGAACCTGCAAGTCGTTCGCACCGATTCCGACCGTGGCCTGATCATGGTCAAGGGTTCGGTTCCGGGCTCGAAAGGTGGCTGGGTCACCATCAAGGACGCCGTGAAGAAGCCGCTGGCTGATAGCACGGTCTTCCCGGCTGCGACCCGTTCGAAGGCTGCCGCTGAGGCTCAGGTCTCTGCCGAGGCCGTTGCGCCGGAAGGAGACAACTGATGAAACTCGATGTGATCACGCTCGAAGCCGGCAAAGCCGGTGACATCGACCTGAGCGATGACATCTTCGGGCTCGAGCCGCGTGCCGACCTGCTGCACCGCGTCGTGCGCTGGCAGCGTGCGAAAGCCCAAGCCGGTACCCACTCGGTCCTGGGCAAGTCGGATGTCAGCTACTCGACCAAGAAGATCTACCGCCAAAAAGGCACCGGTGGCGCTCGCCACGGTTCCCGCAAGGCGCCGACCTTCCGTCACGGTGGTGTGTACAAGGGTCCGACCCCGCGCTCGCACGCGTTCGACCTGCCGAAGAAAGTTCGCGCACTTGGCCTGAAGCACGCTCTGTCGGCGAAATTCGCCGCGGGTGAGCTGGTCATCGTGGAAAGCCTGAACATTGCTGACGCCAAAACTGCAGCCGTTGCCAAAGCGGTCAAGGAAAATGGCTGGAAGCGCGTTCTGGTGATCGACGGTGCCGAAGTGAACGAAAACTTCGCCCGTGCCGCCCGCAACCTCGAAGGCGTGGACGTCCTGCCGTCGATGGGTGCCAACGTCTATGACATCCTGCGTCGCGACACGCTCGTGCTGACGCGCGCCGGTGTCGAAGCTCTGGAGGCTCGTCTGAAATGACCACGAAGCCCGAACATTACGACGTGATCGTCAAGCCGCTGATCACCGAGAAAGCGACGCTGGTTGGCGAAGCCAACGCGTTCGTCTTCCAGGTGGCCAAGGATGCGAACAAGCCTTCGATCAAGCAAGCGGTCGAAGCCCTGTTCAACGTCAAGGTGAAAGCGGTCAACACCACGATCACCAAAGGCAAGACCAAGCGTTTCAAAGGCCGTCCGGGCGTCCGTTCGGACGTGAAGAAAGCCTATGTCACGCTGGAAGCCGGCAACACCATCGACGTGTCGACCGGTCTCTGATATAGAGCCACCGAATCGACGGCCCCCCAGTGGGGCCGTCGTATTTTGACGAAACGGACCACCTCAGGTCCAAAGCAACGGAAGACAGAAAGCATGGCACTCAAGTCGTATAAACCGACGACGCCTGGCCAGCGTGGGCTGGTTCTGATCGACCGTTCGGAGCTTTGGAAAGGGCGCCCGGTCAAATCCCTCACCGAGGGTTTGACCAAGAACGGCGGCCGGAACAACACCGGACGGATTACGATGCGCCGCAAGGGCGGCGGGGCGAAGCGTCTTTACCGCATCGTCGACTTCAAGCGCACCAAGTTCGATGTTTCGGCTGTGGTCGAGCGGATCGAATACGATCCCAACCGCACCGCTTTCATCGCGCTCATCAAATACGAAGACGGCGAACAGGCCTACATCATTGCTCCGCAGCGTCTTGCTGTCGGTGACAAGGTGATCGCCGGCGCCAAGGTCGACGTGAAGCCCGGCAACGCGATGCCCTTCTCGGGCATGCCGATCGGCACGATCGTCCACAACGTCGAGCTGAAGCCCGGCAAGGGCGGCCAGCTGGCCCGTTCGGCCGGCACCTATGCCCAGTTCGTCGGCCGTGACGGGGGCTACGCCCAGATCCGTCTGTCCTCGGGCGAGCTGCGTCTGGTCCGCCAGGAATGCATGGCGACCATCGGCGCCGTGTCGAACTCGGACCACTCGAACCAGAACCTGGGTAAAGCGGGCCGCAACCGCCACAAGGGCATTCGCCCGAGCGTTCGCGGTGTCGCCATGAACCCGATCGACCACCCGCATGGTGGTGGTGAAGGCCGGACTTCGGGCGGTCGTCATCCGGTTACTCCGTGGGGCAAAGGCACCAAGGGTAACAAGACCCGCACGAATAAAGCGACCGACAAATACATCCTGCGGTCGCGTAACGCGAAGAAGGGGCGCTAATCCATGGCACGTTCTATCTGGAAGGGCCCCTTTGTCGACGCATACGTGCTTCGCAAGGCGGAAAAAGCCCGCGAGGCTGGCAAGTCCGACGTCATCAAGATCTGGTCGCGTCGTTCGACCATTCTGCCGCAGTTTGTCGGCCTGACTTTCGGCGTCTACAACGGCCACAAGCATATCCCGGTCGCCGTGACCGAGGAGATGATCGGTCAGAAGTTTGGTGAATACTCGCCGACGCGGACCTATTACGGTCACGCCGCCGACAAGAAAGCGAAGAGGAAGTAATCGTCATGGGTAAGGAACAAAATCCGCGCCGCGTGGCGGAGAACGAGGCGTTTGCAAAAACGAAAATGCTTCGCACCTCGCCGCAGAAGCTGAACCTGGTGGCGGCGCTGATCCGCGGCAAGAAAGTCGACAAGGCCCTGGCCGACCTGACCTTCTCG
Source organism: Paracoccus sp. KR1-242 (assembly GCF_049446195.1). NCBI lineage: Bacteria > Pseudomonadati > Pseudomonadota > Alphaproteobacteria > Rhodobacterales > Paracoccaceae > Paracoccus > Paracoccus sp. KR1-242. Next base: position 250,933 of record NZ_JBMSED010000008.1, on the reverse strand, counting down.
CACAAGCGCGTCGCCGGCGACGTGAAGAAATGCCTTCAGTCGGCCATCGCCAACGCCGAAAACAACCATAACCTGGACGTCGACAACCTGATCGTCGCCGAGGCATGGGTCGGAAAGAACATGGTCATGAAACGCGGTCGTCCGCGCGCCCGTGGTCGTTACGGCAAGATCATGAAGCCGTTTTCGGAAATCACCATCAAGGTGCGTCAGGTCGAGGCCATTGAAGCCGGGGAGCGTGCGTAATGGGTCAGAAAGTAAACCCCATCGGGATGCGTCTTCAGGTCAACCGCACCTGGGACAGCCGTTGGTATGCGGATGACAAGGACTACGGCAACCTGTTGCTGGAAGACCTGAAGATCCGCGACTTCATCCACACCGAAGCCAAGCAGGCAGGCGTCAGCCGCGTCATCATCGAGCGTCCGCACAAGAAGTGCCGCGTCACGATCTATGCCGCGCGTCCGGGTGTCATCATCGGCAAAAAAGGCGCCGATATCGAAACCCTGCGCAAGAAGCTGACGAACTTCACCGCTTCGGAACTGCACCTCAACATCGTTGAAGTCCGCAAACCCGAACTGGACGCCCAGCTGGTTGCCGAGTCGATCGCTCAGCAGCTGGAGCGCCGCGTTTCGTTCCGTCGCGCCATGAAGCGCGCCGTGCAGAACGCCATGCGCATGGGTGCCCTGGGTATCCGGGTGAACGTTTCGGGCCGCCTTGGCGGGGCCGAGATCGCCCGCACCGAATGGTACCGCGAAGGCCGTGTGCCGCTGCACACCCTGCGCGCCGACATCGACTATGCGCTGTCGGAAGCGACCACCCCCTATGGGATCATCGGTGTGAAGACCTGGATCTTCAAAGGCGAGATCATGGAGCATGACCCGCAGGCCCGCGACCGCCGCGCTACCGAAGCGCAAGACGGTCCGGCTCCGCGTGGTCCGCGTCGTGACCGCGACGCGCGCTAAGGAGAGTTGAGATGCTGCAACCGAAACGGACCAAGTTCCGCAAACAGCACAAGGGCCGGATCCACGGCGAAGCCAAGGGCGGTTTCGCCCTGAACTTCGGCTCGTTCGCCCTGAAGGCCACTGAGCCGGAGCGTGTGACTGCCCGCCAGATCGAAGCGGCCCGCCGCGCGATCACCCGCCACATGAAACGTCAGGGCCGGGTCTGGATCCGGATTTTCCCGGACGTGCCGGTTTCCTCGAAACCGACCGAAGTGCGGATGGGTAAAGGTAAAGGCTCGGTCGATTACTGGGCGGCCCGCGTCCATCCCGGCCGCATCATGTTCGAGATCGACGGCGTGTCCGACGAGATCGCGCGTGAAGCGCTGCGCCTGGGTGCGAACAAGCTGCCGGTGCTGACCCGCATCGTGGCCCGCGAAGACTGGTAAGTCTTTCGCTACCATGAGATCATGAAGGCCCCCCGGGATTTGCGGGGGGCTTTTTTCTGTTGGGGACTAATTGCCTTCCTCTGGGACGGCGGCTCCTGCGGTGAGGTTCTCCGCCCACGCTGACCCAGAGGCGCGGTTTCCCCAGCAATTCACAGTTTTCCCTTGCCAGACTGGGAATTTCCGCGTAAGGGCAAGCCTTCATCATGAAACTCCACCGGAATCAGGGTGGCCCTGCGTGCAGGGGCTCTCCGGTGATGTTGAAAGGAAATGGCGTATGAAAGCGCTGGAACTGAAAGAAAAGACGCCGGAACAGCTGCGCGAACAGCTGCTCTCGCTCAAGAAGGAAGCGTTCAACCTGCGCTTCCAGCAGGCCACCGGCCAGCTCGAGTCGACCGCCCGCATGCGTGCCGTCCGTCGTGACGTCGCCCGTGTGAAAACCATTCTGAACCAGAAAGCGGCGGAAGCCGCGGCGTCGAACTAAGGAGCCAGGTCCATGCCCAAACGCATCCTGCAAGGCAAGGTCGTCAGCGACAAGAACGAACAGACCGTCACCGTTCTGGTCGAGCGTCGCTTCAAGCATCCGCTGCTGCACAAGACCGTGCGGTCGTCGAAGAAATACCGCGCTCATGACGCGGAGAACCAGTTCAAGGTTGGTGACACCGTTCGTATCATCGAATGTGCGCCGATCTCGAAAACCAAGCGTTGGACCGTTCTGGTCGACGCTGCAGTCTAATCGAAACCCTGGGGCCGCTTCGCGTGGTCCCCAAAGGTCGGGAGTAATCCAATGATCCAGATGCAGACCAATCTGGATGTCGCTGACAACTCCGGCGCTCGCCGAGTTCAGTGCATCAAGGTCCTGGGTGGTTCGCACCGTCGCTATGCGTCGGTGGGCGACATCATTGTCGTCTCCGTCAAGGAGGCCATTCCGCGCGGCCGCGTGAAGAAAGGTGACGTCCGCAAGGCCGTCGTCGTGCGCACCGCGAAAGAAGTGAAGCGTGAAGACGGAACCTCGATCCGTTTTGACCGCAACGCCGCCGTCATCCTGAACAACCAGGGCGAGCCGGTCGGTACCCGTATCTTCGGGCCGGTCGTTCGTGAGCTGCGTGCGAAGAACTTCATGAAGATCATCTCGCTTGCGCCGGAGGTGCTGTAATGGCTGCCAAGCTGAAAAAGGGCGACAAGGTCGTCGTGCTGGCCGGCAAGGACAAGGGCAAGCAGGGCGAGATCCAGTCGGTTTCCCCGAAAGCGAACAAGGCCGTGGTTGAGGGCGTCAACGTCGCCATCCGTCACACCCGCCAGACCCAGACCTCGCAGGGTGGCCGCGTGGCGAAAGCCATGCCGATCGACCTGTCGAATCTGTCGCTGATCGATGCGAACGGCAAAGCGACCCGTGTCGGCTTCCGCGAGGAAGACGGCAAGAAAGTCCGCTTCGCCAAGACCACGGGAGACGTGATCTGATGCTGGACCAAGCAAACTATATGCCGCGTCTGAAAACGCAGTACCGCGAAGTCATTCGCGCTGCGATGAAGGAAGAGTTCGGCTACAAGAATGACATGCAGATCCCCAAGCTGGACAAGATCGTCCTGAACATGGGCATCGGCGAAGCCGTGAAAGACACGAAAAAGGTCAAGCAAGGTGCTGAAGAGCTCTCGCTGATCGCGGGTCAGAAGGCTGTCATCACCCATGCCAAGAAGTCCATCGCAGGCTTCCGCGTCCGTGAAGAAATGCCCCTGGGCACGAAAGTCACCCTGCGCGGTGACCGGATGTACGAATTCCTGGATCGCCTGATCAACATCGCGCTGCCGCGCGTCCGCGACTTCCGCGGCGTGAAAGGCACCTCTTTCGACGGTCGTGGCAACTATGCCATGGGCCTGAAAGAGCACATCGTGTTCCCGGAAATCAACTTCGACAAGGTCGACGAAGTTCTGGGGATGGACATCATCATCTGCACCACCGCGCCGACCGACGCGGAAGCGAAGTCGCTGTTGAAGCATTTCAACATGCCGTTCAACAGCTGATCGCGGAGGTAAGAGAGATATGGCTAAAAAATCCATGGTCGAGCGCGAGAAGAAGCGCGAGCAACTGGTTCAGAAGTACGCTGCGAAGCGCGCTGCCCTGAACGAGGTCATCCACGATCAATCCCGCCCGATGGAAGAGCGCTTCAAGGCCAGCCTGAAACTGGCTGAACTGCCGCGCAACTCCTCGGCTACGCGTCTGCACAACCGGTGCCAACTGACCGGCCGTCCGCACGCGTATTACCGTAAACTGAAACTGTCGCGGATCATGCTGCGCGAGCTCGGCTCGTTCGGTCAGATCCCCGGCATGGTCAAATCGAGCTGGTAAGGGGGCATTATGTCGATGAACGATCCTCTCGGCGATATGCTGACCCGCATCCGCAACGCACAGATGCGCGGCAAATCGACCGTCCGCACGCCGTCCTCCAAGCTTCGCGCCTGGGTTCTGGACGTGCTGAAAGCTGAAGGCTACATCCGTGGCTATGAAGGCGTGACCACCGAGTCCGGCCATGCCGAACTGGAAATCAGCCTGAAGTACTATGAAGGCACCCCGGTCATTCGCGAACTCGCGCGTGTGTCCAAACCCGGTCGCCGGGTTTATGCCTCGGTCAAGGAAATCCCGCAGGTCCGCAACGGCCTGGGCGTTTCCATCGTCTCGACGCCGAAAGGCGTGATGTCGGACGCAGCGGCTCGCAACGCCAATGTTGGCGGCGAAGTCCTCTGCACCGTGTTCTAAAGGAGGGCAGAGATGTCTCGGATTGGTAAAAAACCGGTCGCCCTCCCGCAAGGCGTGACCGCAGAAATCAAAGGTCAGTCGATCGAAGTCAAAGGCCCGAAAGGGACCCGCAGCTTCACCGCGACCGATGACGTGACCCTGTCGCTGGAAGACGGTGCCGTGAAAGTGACCCCCCGGGGCCTTTCCAAGCGTGCCCGTCAACAGTGGGGCATGACCCGCTCGATGGTCGAGAACCTGACGGTGGGCGTGAGCCAGGGCTTCAAGAAAGAGCTGGAAATTCAGGGCGTGGGTTACCGCGCCACGATGCAGGGCAAAACCCTGAAGCTGGCTCTGGGCTACTCGCATGACGTGAACTTCGAAACGCCGGAAGGTGTGACGATTTCCTCGCCGAAGCAGACCGAAATCGTGGTGGAAGGCATCGACCAGCAACTGGTCGGCCAAGTCGCCGCAAACATCCGCGAGTGGCGGCAACCCGAGCCCTACAAGGGCAAAGGCATCCGCTACAAGGGTGAGGTCGTCTTCCGCAAGGAAGGCAAGAAGAAGTAAGGGGCGCGAGAAATGGCACTGAACAAAAGAGAGCTGTTCCTGAAGCGCCGCCTGCGCGTGCGGAACAAACTGCGGGCAATCTCGGACGGTCGTCCGCGCCTGTCCGTTCACCGTTCTTCCAAGAACATCAGCGTGCAAGTCATCGACGACGTGAAAGGGGTCACCCTGGCCTCGGCTTCGTCGCTCGAAAAGGACTTTGGCGTTGTCGGCAAGAACAACGTGGAAGTCGCGGCCAAGATCGGCGCTGCAATTGCAGAGCGTGCGAAGAAAGCCGGCGTCGAAGAGGTCATCTTCGATCGTGGTGGCTTCCTGTTCCACGGCAAGATCAAGGCCCTTGCGGACGCTGCCCGCGAAGGCGGTCTGAAGTTCTAAGAACTGCGGGCGGTGTTCGCACCGCCCCGATGATCCGGGGGCCATCGGCTTGCCTTTGGCCCACCAGGATCGGATTTAACGGCGCCGATCGCGCCAGTTGAAAAAGGAATGCCATATGGCAGAACGTGAAAACCGTCGGGGTCGTCGCGAAGAGCGCGAAGAAACCCCGGAATTCGCCGATCGTCTGGTCGCGATCAACCGCGTCTCGAAGACCGTCAAGGGTGGTAAGCGCTTCGGCTTCGCCGCTCTCGTCGTTGTCGGCGATCAGCGTGGTCGTGTCGGCTTCGGCAAGGGCAAGGCCAAAGAGGTCCCCGAGGCGATCCGCAAGGCAACCGAACAGGCGAAACGCTCGCTGGTTCGCGTGCCGCTGCGTGACGGCCGCACCCTGCATCACGACATCGAAGGTCGTCATGGCGCCGGCAAGGTGATCATGCGGACCGCCGTTCCGGGTACCGGCATCATCGCCGGCGGTCCGATGCGCGCCGTGTTCGAGATGCTGGGCGTCCAGGACGTCGTGGCGAAGTCGCAGGGGTCGCAAAACCCCTACAACATGATCCGCGCCACCATCGACGGCCTGAAAAAGGAAGCCTCGCCCCGCAACGTCGCCCAGCGTCGTGGCAAGAAAGTGGCCGAGATCCTGCCCTCGAACGACAAGCCGGCTGAAGCCGCTGTCGAAGCGTAAGGAGAGGCAACATGGCTAAAACCATCGTCGTCAAGCAGATCGGTTCGCCGATCCGCCGTCCGGCCATCCAGCGCGAGACGCTGAAAGGCCTGGGCCTGAACAAGATGAACCGCACCCGCGAGCTGGAAGATACCCCGGCCGTCCGCGGCATGGTCGCCAAGATCCCGCATCTGGCCGTCATCATCGAAGAGCGCGGCTGATCCCAGCCCGCCCGTGAATTCGGAACGCGCGCCCGGAGAAATCCGCGGCGCGCGTTTCATTTCGGGTTGGTGATGGGGCGTTAACCCTTCGCTAACCTCTTGGCCGCTACCCTCGCCGGGTTCAAACCCGCGCGGAGCCCGAGATGCCCAGTTCCGGCCGTTGTCTTGCCGTCCTGATCCTGCTGCTGCCCTGCGCCCCCGCGCTTGCGGGACCCTGGCCGCGCGCGGAAAAGGGGATGTTCCTGTCCCTGTCGGATGAACGTGATCGGGACGGAAACAACTATATCGGACTTTACGGCGAATACGGTTTGACCGGGCGCGAGACGCTGGGGTTCGAACTGGGCCATACAAATGTGGGCGAGACGAGCGCGATTTTCTGGCTGCAGCACGGGCTGGAGCCGATCGGAGAGAACCGTTTCGCGCTGTCTCTGGGTCTTGGCATGATCCAGCGCGACGGGATCCTGATGCCCGTAGGGCAGGCGGGGGCGGATTGGGGCAGGGGTTTCGGCGGCGTTCTGAACGGTGGCTGGATGTCGCTTGAAACGCGCGTGAAGGTCGCAGGCACGACCGAGGATGAGCAGGACTTCCAGGAATTGGAACCCAGCGCCTTCAACTATCTGACCGCCGAGGTCACCAGCAAGGCCGACCTGACCCTTGGCCTGCATGCGACCGACCGCACCATGTTCATCAACCAGCTTCGGCTTGAGCAGCGCGAGGATACCGGCTTCTCCAGCAAGATCGCGACCAGCGTGGTCCATGACCTGATCGGTCCTGCCAAGATCGAACTGGGCCTGATCACGCCGATCTCGGGGCCGGATGAGGAGGCGGTGAAGGTCGGAACGTGGCTGGAGTTCTAGGGGGCCACTTGGCGGTGGCGGCTATTTGTTGACGCCCTCGCCCGATATGTATAAGGACGGCCGGTGCCCTTTTGGGCATCGACTCAACAAGCAAGAAATGCCGTGTCCGCCCCCTTACGCTTCATGGGGCGTTTCCGGCTTCAGGAGAAGCGATATGAAACTTCACGAACTTCGCGACAACGAAGGTGCCAGCCGCAAGAAGAAACGCGTTGCACGCGGTCCCGGCTCGGGCAAGGGCAAGACCGCTGGCCGTGGTATCAAGGGCCAGACCTCGCGTTCGGGCGTTGCGCTGAACGGTTACGAAGGCGGCCAGATGCCGCTGTACCGCCGCCTGCCCAAGCGCGGCTTCAGCAAGCCGAATCGCCTGGAATTCGCCGTGGTCAACCTGGGCCAACTGCAGGCCTTCGTCGACGCGAGCAAGCTGGATGCGAAAGCTGACGTGACCGAGGACGCGCTGGTTGCAGCCGGTGTCATCCGCCGCAAGCTGGACGGTGTCCGCGTCCTGGCGAAAGGCGAGCTGAAAGCCGCCCTGAACCTGACCGTCGCCGGTGCGTCGAAAGCCGCTGTCGAGGCGATCGAGAAGGCGGGCGGCAAGATCGCCGTCACGCGTCCGGTGAAAGAAGAAGCCGCGGCCGAATAAGCTGTTGAAGGGCGCGCCCGCGCCCAATAAATAGCAGTCAAGTTTTCCAGGCGCCGCGGGATCGGGAAACGATCCGGCGGCGCTGCCATGAAGGGGCACACGTATGGCGTCAGCCGCAGAACAGATGGCCGCGAACCTGTCATGGGGCGCGCTCGGCAAGGCGACCGAGCTGCGCCAGAGGATCTGGTTCACCCTAGGACTTCTCATCATCTACCGCCTCGGCACCTATATCCCGGTGCCGGGTATCGACGGCGCGGCGCTGCGCAACTTCATGGACCAGGCGCAGGCCGGCATCGGGGGAATCCTCTCGATGTTCACCGGCGGCGCCCTGGGGCGCATGGGCGTCTTCGCGCTTGGCATCATGCCCTATATCTCGGCTTCGATCATCGTCCAGCTTCTGGCCTCGATGGTTCCCGCGCTGGAACAGCTGAAGAAAGAAGGCGAGACCGGCCGCAAGAAGATCAACCAATACACCCGCTATGGCACCGTGGCGCTGGCGCTGTTCCAGGCCTGGGGCCTTGCGGTCAGCCTTGAGCACGGCAACCTTGCACATGAGCCGGGGATGTTCTTCCGTGCCTCGGTCGTGATCACGCTGGTCGGCGGCACCATGTTCCTGATGTGGCTGGGCGAGCAGATCACCGCCCGCGGCATCGGCAACGGCATCTCGCTGATCATCTTCGTCGGCATCGTGGCCGAGATTCCGGGCCATCTGGCGCAGTTCCTGGCGCAGGGCCGTTCGGGCGCGATCTCGACCCCGGTGATCCTTGGCGTGATCGTCATGGTGGTCGCGGTGATCGGTTTCGTGGTCTTCATGGAACGGGCGCTGCGCAAGATCCACATCCAGTATCCCCGCCGCCAGGTTGGCATGAAGATCTATGACGGCCAGTCGTCGCACCTGCCGATCAAGGTCAACCCGGCAGGCGTGATTCCGGCGATTTTCTCGTCCTCGCTGCTGCTGCTGCCAGTCACGATCTCGACCTTCTCGGGCAACCAGACCGGTCCGGTGATGTCGACGATCCTGGCGTATTTCGGCCCCGGCCAGCCGCTATACCTGATCTTCTTCTGCGCGATGATCGTGTTCTTCGCCTATTTCTACACGTTCAACGTCAGCTTCAAACCCGATGACGTGGCCGAGAACCTGAAGAACCAGGGCGGCTTCATTCCCGGCATCCGGCCCGGCAAGCGGACCGAGGATTACCTGACCTATGTCGTCAGCCGCGTGCTCGTGATCGGTGCGGCCTATCTGGCGGCCGTCTGCCTTCTGCCCGAGATCATCCGCCACCAACTGTCGATCCCCTTCTACTTCGGCGGAACCTCGGTGCTGATCGTCGTCAGCGTCGTGATGGATACGATCAACCAGGTGCAAAGCCACTTGCTTGCCCATCAATACGAAGGTTTGATCGAGAAGTCGCAGCTGCGGGGCAAGCGCGGGAAGACGGGCGCGGCGCGCCCCCGGAAGGCACCTGCCCGCCGCTAATGGAGCAAGCCCCGAAGCGGGCAGAAGAGGGACGAATATGGCGACCAACATCATTCTGCTTGGCCCCCCAGGGGCCGGCAAAGGCACCCAGGCCCGGCGTCTGATCGAAGAACGGGGGCTGGTTCAGCTTTCGACCGGCGACATGCTGCGCGAAGCCCGCAGTTCGGGCACCGAGATGGGAGAGCGGGTCGCCAAGGTCATGGACCGGGGCGAGTTGGTCACGGATGAGATCGTCATCGGGCTGATCCGTGAAAAGCTGGAACAGGGTGGCGCGGGCTTCATCTTTGACGGCTTTCCGCGGACGTTGGCCCAGGCCGACGCGCTGGAAGACCTGATGAAGGACGAGGGCCAGTCGATCGATGCCGTGATCGAGATGCGTGTCGACGACGCCGCGCTCGTCTCGCGCATTTCGGGGCGCTTTACCTGCGGCAATTGCGGTGAGGTCTATCACGACGTGACCAAGCCCACCAAGGTCGAGGGCGTCTGCGATGTTTGTGGTTCGACCGACCTGCGCCGCCGGGCCGACGACAATGCCGACAGCCTCAAGACCCGGTTGATGGAATACTATAAGAAGACGTCGCCGCTGATCGGGTATTACCATTGCAAGGGCAACCTGCACCCGGTCGACGGGCTGGCCGAGATTGAGGAAGTCGCCGCCTCGGTCGCCACCGTCCTGAACGGCCACGGGGCCAAGGGTTGACGAAAGGCTGCAAATCCCTTAATCCGCAGCATCTCGCATGAGAATCACCTGGCTTCAGGTGGTCGGTTGAAGGCCCGAAGGCGACGCTTTCGGGTCTTTGGTTGTGAAAAAAGGTTCCGGTGCTACGGAATCGCAACATAAGAAGGAAAAACGCGTGGCTCGTATTGCTGGCGTCAACATTCCGACCGGGAAACGTGTCCCGATCGCTCTGACCTATATCCACGGGATCGGCCCGAAATTCGCCGACGAGATCATCGCCGCCGTCGGGATCGAAGCGACCCGTCGCGTGAACGAACTCTCGGACGCTGAAGTTCTGCAGATCCGCGAATACATCGACGCCAACCTGACCGTCGAAGGCGACCTGCGCCGTGAGACGCAGATGAACATCAAGCGCATGATGGACCTGGGCTCGTATCGCGGCCTGCGTCACCGTCGTGGTCTGCCGGTTCGCGGTCAGCGCACCCACACCAACGCCCGCACTCGCAAGGGCCCGGCGAAACCGATCGCCGGCAAGAAGAAGTAAGAGGGGGCTGAGGTAATGGCACGCGATAAAACCCGCATGAAGCGTAAGGAACGCAAGAACATCGCCACCGGTGTGGCGCATGTGAACTCGTCCTTCAACAACACCAAGATCCTGATCTCGGACGTGCAAGGCAACGCGATCTCGTGGTCGTCGGCTGGCACCATGGGTTTCAAGGGCTCGCGCAAGTCGACCCCTTATGCAGCCCAGATGGCCGCTGAGGACGCTGGCAAGAAAGCCCAGGAGCACGGCGTCCGCACGCTGGAAGTCGAAGTTCAGGGTCCCGGCTCGGGCCGTGAATCGGCGCTGCGTGCGCTGGCTGCTGTCGGTTTCAACATCACGGCGATCCGTGACGTGACCCCGATCGCGCATAACGGCTGCCGTCCGCCGAAGCGCCGCCGCGTCTGATTCGGACGACTGACAACGCGTTCCGCGCCAGTTTCGGCGCGGGCGCGGTTTCGCATTGAACCTCGGGCGTTTCCGGCCACCGGTCATGGGCTGGAAACAGGTATGGAGGCAACCGCATGATCCACAAGAATTGGGCTGAACTCATCAAGCCGACCCAGCTTGAAATCAAGCCGGGCGCTGATTCGAGCCGTGTCGCCACCGTCGTGGCGGAACCGCTTGAGCGCGGGTTTGGCTTGACGCTGGGCAACGCCCTGCGCCGTGTGCTGCTGTCGTCGCTGCAGGGCGCGGCCATCACTTCGGTTCAGATCGACAATGTCCTGCACGAATTTTCGTCGGTTCCCGGCGTGCGCGAGGACGTCACCGACATCGTCCTGAACCTCAAGGGCGTGACGCTGAAAATGGAAGTCGACGCGCCCAAGCGCCTGACGCTTTCGGCCAAGGGGCCGGGCGAGGTCAAGGCTGGCGACATCCAGGAAACGGCCGGGATCACGATCCTGAACCGCGACCACGTCATCTGTCACCTGGACGAGGGTGCCGAACTTCACGTCGAGCTGACCGTTGCCTCGGGCAAGGGTTACGTCGCCGCCGACAAGAACCGTCCCGAGGATGCGCCCATCGGTCTGATCCCGATCGACGCGATCTTCTCGCCGGTCAAGCGCGTCAGCTATGAAGTCACGCCCACCCGCGAGGGCCAGGTGCTGGACTATGACAAGCTGACCATGAAGGTCGAGACCGACGGTTCGCTGACCCCGGAAGACGCCGTGGCCTATGCGGCCCGCATCCTTCAGGACCAGCTGGCGGTCTTCGTCAACTTCGACGAGCCGGAAGCCGCGACCCGTTCGGACGCCGAAGATGGCCTGGAATTCGATCCGCGCCTGCTGAAGAAAGTCGACGAGCTGGAACTGTCGGTCCGTTCGGCGAACTGCCTGAAGAACGACAACATCGTCTATATCGGCGACCTGATCCAGAAGACCGAAGCCGAGATGCTCCGCACCCCGAACTTCGGCCGCAAGTCTCTGAACGAGATCAAGGAAGTGCTTTCGGGCATGGGCCTGCATCTTGGCATGGACGTCGTCGACTGGCCGCCGGAAAATATCGAAGACGTTGCGAAGCGCTTCGACGACCAGTTCTGACAGAGTTTCCGGGGGCGTTCTGCCGCCCCCGGCACTACCGGGCATTCCGCCCCAAGGAGAGTGGCCCCCACGCAGGGTCGCCGGACAAAGCAAAAGACGTAAAGGAGAATCATCATGCGTCACGCCCGCGGTTACCGCCGTCTGAACCGTACCCATGAGCACCGCAAGGCGCTCTTCGCCAACATGGCCGGCTCGCTGATCGAGCACGAGCAGATCAAGACCACGCTGCCGAAAGCCAAGGAACTGCGCCCGATCGTTGAAAAACTGATCACCCTGGCGAAACGCGGCGACCTGCACGCCCGCCGTCAGGCCGATGCGCAGCTGAAGCAGGACCAGCACACGGCCAAGCTGTTCGAAGTGCTCGGCGCCCGCTACAAGGACCGTCAGGGCGGTTATGTCCGCATCCTGAAGGCCGGTTTCCGTTACGGCGACATGGCTCCGATGGCGATCATCGAACTGGTCGACCGCGACACCAGCGCCAAAGGTGCGGCCGATCGCGCCCGTCTGGAAGCCGAATCGGCTGCTGAAGAATAAGATTCGCAATCCTTTCTTAGGGTTACGAGATCATTTAAGCCCGCGGTCGAAGGTTCGGCTGCGGGCTTTTTGCAACATGTGAAGGTCGCAGATCGGGGACTTTTCAAGGGTCGTCCGAAGGGCCGATTTGACGCATGGCTCTGCTTTTGGTGGATAAAATTCCACGGACTCGCGCATTGCAGGCAGTTTGCGACAAGTGCTGCTGTGGAATACAGATTCGGGCTCTGAAAGTGGGTTTATGAAAACACCGCTCGCAAAACCAGATACGCTTGAATACACTCGTCCTCATGCCATTTCTGGCAGTGACCGTTAGAAAACTCAATCTGTCCAATTAGTCATGTCGTCTCGCGCGGATATCAACGCAGCACTCGCAAAGCTCAGGAAGCTTTCTCCGGCCGGATACTTTGTCGGCCTGCATATTCGTTTTGCTGCTCCGTTGATGCAGTTCCAGACCTATAACAAGGAATGGTCGCTGCGTTACTCCGAGCGGGCCTACGCGCTTCGCGATCCGACCATCGCCTGGGGGTTTTCGACCACCGGCGCCTGTCGGTGGAGCGTGCTGCCGATCCCGGATCCGTTCTCGATCCTGCAGGATGCGGCGGATCACGGGCTGAACTATGGGCTCGCCATTGCGCATGGTCCCATCAAGTCGCGGACAATCTGCTGCTTTGCGCATGACAAGCGGGAATTCACGGATGACGAGATCGAAGTGATCTCGGCGACGATTCGACGGCTTCACGACATCACGGAGCCGCCGGAGAGCCTTACCAAGGCTCAACAAGAGGCCCTAAGGTGCATCGCAGAAGGAGATCGGCACGCGGCGGCGGCAGCAAAGCTTGGCATTACTGAAAGCGCATTCAAGGCTCGTCTCATATCGGCGCGCGAACGTCTCATGGCGCGCACGACTGCCGAGGCGCTGCAGAGAGCCAAGGACTACCGCTTGCTGTAAGACAACGGTTCACTATCGCGCGGTTACACCCTGGGGGCCACCACCCACCACAACCCCAGGAGACTACCATGCAGACCACCACGCTTTCGTTCGCCAACCTCCACAATCACGGCGAACTGTTTGCCAATATTTTCCGTGCCCGGAAGCAAAGCTTTATCGTTCAGAAACGCTGGGACTTGCCCCAGACCGACGATATGGAGTTCGACCAGTACGACACCCCGATGAGCCGCTGGGTCGCGATTCATGAACGGGGCAATGTTCTTGCCGGCGTTCGCCTGACGCCGACCACGGCGCGCTGCGGCATGTATTCCTACATGATCCGCGATGCGCAGCTTGATCTGCTGGGGGGCTCGATCCCTAAGAACCTGCTGGATGAATCCGCGCCGGTCGAAGTCGGCACCTGGGAGGCAAGCCGCCTGTTCGTGGATCACACCATCCCGCAAAGTCAGCGCCGCCGCGTCCACCTGAATCTTGTCAAGGAGATGACCAGCTCCGCGCGGGAGCTGGGCGCGTCAAAGCTGGTCTGTCTGGTCGCTTCGACCTGGCCGCGCTGGCTGGTGCCTTGTGGCCTGGATGCACAGGCGATGGGTCCGGTAGTGTGGATCGACGACGGTTATTTCCAATGCGTTTCGATCAATCTTGCGCCCAAGATGCACTAGGGAATGTTCGCGCGGAGGGGACTTCCGCGCATGTCACGGGCGGCGTAACATGCCGCCCCGATGGCAGATCTTTTCGACAATGCGCCGGATGCCGGCGCCCCCGCACCCAATGCGAATCGCCCCCTGGCAGACCGCATCAGGCCTTCCCGCCTGGCGGAGGTCGTGGGCCAGGAAAAAGTTCTGGGGCCCAACGGGCCCTTGGGCGCGATGCTTGGCTCGGGCAGCCTCTCCTCGCTGATCCTGTGGGGGCCGCCGGGCGTGGGCAAGACCACGATCGCGCGGCTGCTGGCGTTGGAGACGGACCTGGCCTTCGTCCAGATTTCGGCCATCTTTTCGGGCGTGCCCGAGCTGCGCAAGGTCTTTGACGCAGCGCGCCTACGCCGCCAGCAGGGTCGCGGCACCCTGCTTTTCGTGGACGAGATCCACCGCTTCAACAAGGCCCAGCAGGACAGCTTCCTGCCGCATATGGAAGACGGCACCATCGTCCTTGTCGGCGCCACCACCGAAAATCCCAGCTTCGAACTGAACGCCGCGCTTTTGTCGCGCGCGCAGGTCATCGTGCTGGAGCGGCTGAGCCTTGCCGATCTGGAACGGCTCGCGCAGCGCGCCGAGCAGGAACTGGGACGCGCCTTGCCCCTGGCCGCCGAAGCGCGTGACCGCCTGCTGGAGATGGCCGATGGCGACGGTCGTGCGGCGCTGAACCTAATCGAGCAGGTGATGGCCTGGAAGGTCGCAGGCAAGCTTGACACCGACCAGTTGTCGCAGCGCCTGATGCGACGGGCCGCGAAATACGACAAGTCGGGGGACGAGCATTACAACCTGATCTCGGCGCTGCACAAATCGGTTCGGGGCAGTGATCCGGATGCAGCCCTTTACTGGTTCTCGCGCATGCTGGAGGGTGGAGAGGATCCGCGCTATCTGGCACGGCGCATCACCCGCATGGCGGTCGAGGATATCGGCCTGGCCGATCCCGCCGCGCAGCGCCATTGCCTGGACGCCTGGGCGCTTTACGAACGTCTGGGCAGTCCCGAGGGGGAGCTGGCGTTGGCGCAGGCCGTCATCTATCTGGCGCTCGCCCCGAAATCGAATGCGGGATATGCCGCCTACAAGGGGGCGCGCGACCTGGCGCGACGCTCGGGCAGCCAGATGCCGCCCGCTCATATCCTGAATGCGCCAACCGGGCTGATGAAGGATCAGGGCTATGGCGCGGGCTATCAATATGACCACGATGCCGAAGATGGCTTCTCGGGGCAGGATTACTTCCCCGAGGGCATGAAACGTCCCGTCCTTTACCTTCCTGTCGAGCGCGGATTCGAACGCGACCTGAAAAAGCGCGTTGAATGGTTCGCCAGCCTCCGTCAAAAGCGACGGACAGAGGGCAAGACATGAAACATGCATTCCTTCAGGTCGCACTGGGTGGCGCCCTGGGGTCGATGGCGCGTTACGGCGTCAACATTCTGGCCGGGCGGATCACCGCCGGCTTTCCGCTGGGCACGCTGACGGTCAACATCGTCGGCTGTTTCGTCATGGGGCTGCTCGCCTCGGTCATCGCGCAGCGCGGGGGGCAGCATTTGGCGCCCCTTCTGCTGACGGGTGTGTTGGGCGGATTCACCACGTTTTCGGCCTTTGCGCTGGATACGCTGGTCCTGTGGGAGCGTGGCGCGACCGTGACCGCCGCAGGCTATGTCCTGGCTTCTGTCCTGATTTCACTTCTGGCGGTCACCGCCGGATTGGCCGTTGGCCGGGGGTTTTTCGTATGAGTGGTGTTCAGACAATCCGTATCGGCGCGGATGAGGGCGACCAGCGCATTGATCGCTGGCTGAAGAAGCGTTTTCCGCAATTGACGCAAGGCGCGGTCGAAAAGATGTGCCGCACCGGTCAGCTTCGCGTCGATGGCGGGCGGGTCAAGGCCAATACCCGGCTTGAGATCGGGCAAGAGGTGCGGGTTCCGCCATTGCCCGATGGCGCGCCGCCCCCGGTTGCGGCGAAGCCGCGCGTGAAGCAGTCCGATGCCGAGATGATCCAGTCCTGCGTGCTCTGGCGCGATGAGCATATCATCGCGCTGAACAAGCCGCCGGGCCTGCCGTCGCAGGGCGGCTCGGGGCAGGGGGACCGGCATGTGGACGGGCTGACCGAGGCGCTGATGTTCGGCTACAAGGACCGCCCGAAGCTGGTCCACCGGCTGGACAAGGACACGTCGGGCGTTCTGCTGCTGGCGCGCACCGACCGGATTGCCCGTTCCCTGTCCGAGGCGTTCCGCCACCGGCTGACGCGCAAGATCTATTGGGCGGCGGTGGCGGGCGTGCCGCATCCGCGCATGGGCTCGATCAAATATGGTCTCGTCAAGGCGCCGGGCCGCGGTCGCATGGGCGAGGGCGAAAAGATGGTCGCGGTCCATCCTTCGGCCGTGGCCGAGACCGAGGGCGCGAAACGCGCCCATACCGATTACGCTGTCCTCTCGGCGCTTGGCGGGCGAGTTTCCTGGGTAGCGATGGTGCCCGTGACCGGGCGGACCCACCAGCTTCGCGCACATATGTCCGAAATGGGGCATCCGATCATCGGTGACGGCAAGTATGGCGGTTCGGGGCAGGAAAACCTTGGCGACGGCTGGGGCGCACAATTGGGCGGCGAAATCAGCCGCAAGCTGCATCTGCATGCCCGCGTGATCCGGTTCGAGCATCCGATCACCAAGAAGCTGATCACGATCACCGCGCCCTTGCCCGACCATATGTCGCGGACCTGGGAAACGCTGGGCTGGCATGAAAGCGACGTGCCCGAGGATCCGTTCGAGGACGTGCAATGAAGCTGGTCCTGTTCGACGTCGACGGCACGCTGGTCAACAGCCAGCACGAGATCGCTCATGCCATGAACCAGGGTCTGCACGCCGCCGGTCTGCCCGAGATGGAGCCGGCCGAGATCCTGTCGATCGTGGGTCTGTCCCTTCCGATCGCGGTGGCGCGGCTGCTGCCCGGAGCCTCGGCCGAGATGCATGAACGTGTCGTCCTCGGCTATCGCGAGGCTTTTGCAACTGCGCGGGCCAATGGCGCGGTGCCGCCGCTTTATCCCGGCGCGCTGGATTGTCTGGACGCGCTGGCCTCGCTGGACCATGTGCTGCTGGGCATTGCGACCGGCAAGCCGATGCGCGGGCTGACCGCGCTGCTTGAGGCACATGGGCTGACCGGCCGCTTCTTCACGCGACAGACGGCGGACGGGCACCCATCGAAGCCGCATCCGGCAATGCTGGAAAGTGCGCTGTTCGATGCCGGGCTGGGGCCCGAGGATGCCGTGATGGTGGGGGACACGGTATTCGACATCGAAATGGCCCGTGCCGCAGGCATGACCGCCTTTGGCGTCGACTGGGGCTATCACCCGACGGCGGACCTGCACGCGGCGGGGGCGGCGCTGGTCGCGCTGGATTATCCCTCGCTGACGCAGGCCCTGATGGATTGGGCAAAGCTGGAGCACGCGGCATGAGCGGGGAATGGAAAGCCCGGCGGTTCTGGACGTCCTCGCAGCTGCGCGAGGCCGCGGACGGGTTTGAAATCACGCTGGACGGACGCCCCGTCCGCACACCGGGCAAACTGGCGCTGATCCTGCCGACCGCCGCGCTGGCACAGGCGATTGCCGCGGAATGGGACGCGCAGGACGAGATCATCGACCCGAACACCATGCCGTTGACCCGCGCGGCCAACTCTGCGGTTGAGCGCGTGACCCCGCAATTCGAGGCGGTGGCGAACATGCTGGCCGAATATGGCGGGACCGACCTTCTGTCCTATCGCGCCGAGGCGCCCGAGGCGCTGATCCGCGCCCAGGCCGAAGGCTGGGATCCGCTGATCGACTGGGCCGCGACCGAGCTGCGCGCCCCACTGCGTATCACCCACGGTGTTCTGCCGGTGCCGCAGGACGACGCGAGCCTGCTGAAATTGCGGGCAGAGGTCATGGCGCTGGATGCTTACGGCCTGACCGCGCTGCACGATCTGGTCACGCTTCCGGGGTCGCTGATCTTGGGATTGGCGGTTTTGCGCGGCCGCCTGGATGCCGAATCCTCGCACGCTTTGGCCCGAATTGATGAGGAATATCAGGCAGAAAACTGGGGCCGCGACGAAGAGGCGGACGAGGCCGCGGCGGCGCGACTGGCGCAGATGAAGAACGCTGAGCGCTTCTGGCTTCTCAGCAGAACCGCCTGACACAACCTCCCTAATTCTTGACGCAGGGAACTTCATTGGCACAATGCCGCTTATAGGGGCAGTGGACCTGCCCCTTGGCTCAAGCGGGCTAGCCTACGGCCCCAGCTTCCCAACGGCCCGCGTCAAGGGTCGGAAGACCAACAGAGAGGAACCCCATGAAGAAATCTGCACTCTTCGGCTCTGTCACCGCCTTCGCCTTGATGGCGACGGGTGCCATTGCCGCTGAAGGCGACACGCTGAAAGAGGTCAAAGCCCGCGGCGTGCTCAACTGTGGCGTGAATACCGGCCTTGTCGGCTTTGCCGCCCCGGATGCCAATGGCAACTGGTCCGGCTTCGACGTGGCCTTCTGCAAGGCCGTGGCCGCCGCCGTGCTGGGCGATGCGACCAAGGTGAAATATGTGCCCACGACCGGCCAG
Organism: Paracoccus sp. KR1-242; assembly: GCF_049446195.1. Taxonomy (NCBI): domain Bacteria; kingdom Pseudomonadati; phylum Pseudomonadota; class Alphaproteobacteria; order Rhodobacterales; family Paracoccaceae; genus Paracoccus; species Paracoccus sp. KR1-242. The sequence continues at coordinate 232,518 of NZ_JBMSED010000008.1, read as the reverse complement.
ACGCGCTTTACCGCGCTCAGCTCGGGCGAGGTCGATCTGCTGGCCCGGAACTCGACCTGGACCTTCCAGCGCGACACCGACCTGAAGCTCGATTTCATCGGCGTGAACTATTACGATGGCCAGGGCTTCATGGTTCGCAAGGACCTGGGCGTCAGCTCGGCCAAGGAACTGGAAGGCGCGACGATCTGCATCCAGACCGGCACCACGACGGAACTGAACCTGGCCGATTACTTCAAGGCCAACAACATGACCTATCAGCCGGTCAACATCGATTCGAACGCCGAGGGCGAGCAGCAATACATGGCTGGCGCCTGCGATGCCTATACCACCGATGCATCGGGGCTGGCGGCGACCCGGGCGGCCTTCGCCGATCCGGAAAACCACATCATCCTGCCCGAGATCATCTCGAAGGAACCGCTGGGACCGGCGGTTCGCCACGGCGACAACAACTGGGGCGACATCGCGCGCTGGACGCTTTACGCGCTGATCGCGGCCGAGGAATACGGCGTCACCTCGGCCAATATCGACGAGCTGTCGAAATCCTCGCAGAACCCGGAAGTCCAGCGCCTGCTGGGCGCCTCGGACGATCTGGGCAAGATGCTGGGGCTTGATGCCGAATGGGCCAAGCGCGCGATCAAGGCGCAGGGCAACTATGGCGAGATCTTTGCCGCGACCATCGGCGAACAGACTCCGATCGGCCTGGCGCGCGGCCTGAACGCGCAATGGACCCAGGGCGGGCTGATGTACGCGATGCCCTTCCGCTAAGCGCAAAAGATACGAACGGGCGGGGTAAAACCCCGCCCGTTTCGCCACGTGCCGGCAAGAACATGGGCAAAAGACCCGACCGCCGGCCAACAGGGGATACAATATGGTAGATTATCCAGGCGCGGCCAGTCCGCCTTTCCGCCTGTCGATGCTGATTTACGATCGGCGCTATCGTTCGCTGACGATCCAGGCCGTCGTGTTCATCCTGGTCATGCTGATGGCCAGCTGGCTTATCGACAACACGCTGAAGAACCTTGCCATTATCGGCAAGACGCTCAGTTTCGACTTTCTGTTTCGGCGCGCGGGATATGACATCCCCCAGCAGCTGATCCCCTATAACTCCGACGACACCCACCTGCGGGCGACCATCGTCGGGCTGCTGAACACGCTGCAGGTCTCGATCCTGGGCTGCATCTCGGCGACCATCCTTGGTGTGATCGTGGGCGTGCTGCGGCTTTCCTCGAACTGGCTGATCGCGCGGCTGATGACCGTTTACGTCGAGGTCTTCCGCAACATCCCGCTGCTGCTGTGGATACTGGTCATCCTTGCGATCTTTACCGAGATCATGCCGGCGCCGAGGGATTACCGTGGCGAGAATCCGGCGGCCAACATGATCATGTTCGATCTGATCGCGCCCACGAACCGCTATACCGCGGTCCCCGGAATCGGCATGTCGAACCCCCCCGGCATCATCGCGCTGGGACGAGAGGGGATCAGCTGGGCCTTCATCGCCTATGCGACCGTGCTGGTGCTGGCCATCATCGGTCATCGCATGCTGCGCAAATGGGCGCGGCGGGTGCAGGACCGGACCGGGCGACGCCCGACGACCTGGTGGATCACGCTGGCGATGTACCTGCTGCCGGTGCTGCTGCTGACCTGGCATTTCGGGCTGCATTTGATCCCGCCGGTGCTGCGTGGCTTCAACTTTGCCGATGGAATCAACCTCGACAACGCCTTCGTGGTCCTGTGGATCGCGCTGACGTTGTATACTGGGGCCTTCATCGCCGAGATCGTGCGCGGCGGCATCCTGGCCGTCAGCCGCGGCCAGACCGAGGCAGCCTTTGCCCTTGGACTGCGTCCGGGCCGCACGATGAGCCTGGTGATCCTGCCCCAGGCGCTGCGGGTGATCGTCCCGCCTTTGATCTCGCAATATCTGAACCTGACCAAGAACAGTTCGCTGGCCATCGCGGTCGGCTTCATGGACCTGCGCGGCACATTGGGCGGGACCACGCTGAACCAGACCGGCCGCGAGATGGAGTGCATGTTGCTGATGATGGGCATCTACCTGATCCTCAGCCTGATCATCTCGGGCGGCATGAACGTCTTCAACAGCCGCGTCAAACTGAGGGAGCGGTAAGATGAGCGATTCCCAACCCGACGCCGCGGCCTTCGTGCGTGAGACAATGCTGCCGCCCGAGCCACCCCCGCTGCGCAGTACCGGGGTGCTGCCCTGGCTGCGCCAGAACCTGTTCTCGGGGCCGCTGAACATTGCGCTGACATTGCTGGGACTTGGCATCCTGTGGCTGGTCTTCAGCACGCTTTGGCCGTGGCTGTCCCACGCTGTCTGGAACGCCAACAGCATGGCCGAGTGCCGCAAGATCGTCGCCGCGACCCACGGTCCCGATGCCTCGGGCGCATGCTTCGCGATCATCAAGCATCGCTGGAACCAGTTCGTCTTCGGCTTCTATCCGGTCGATCTGTACTGGCGGCCGGTGCTGGCCTTCGGCACGCTGTTCCTTGCGCTGGCACCGGTGCTGTTTTCGGAAAACCGCAAGGCGCGCTGGATCGTGACCGGGCTTGCGCTGTTTCTGACGGTCCTGATCTCAATGGTGCTGGGGGCCAAGGGGCATGAGCTGGGCGCGATGACCCTGCTGATGCTGGCTTGGATCGTCCTGATCGAGCGGCAGCCCGGCTGGGCGTTGCTGGCCAGCCTGATCTATCCCTTCCTGGCGGTCTGGCTGCTGTGGGGGGGCACGATCTGGGGACCTGTCGTTGCGCTGGCAGGCTTTGCGGTCGGTTTCATCGTCTGGCAGCTTCTGGCACGGTTCGGCATGTTCGCCTTTGCCGCCGCCGTGGTCGCGGCCGCGCTGTGGTGGCTGCTTCTGTCGGACTATGTCATGCGCGGGCTTGCGGCGGTCCTGCCCCTGCGGTTGGTGCCGGTGTCCTCGGACCTGTTCGGGGGCTTCGTCCTGTCGATCACCATCGGGGTCTCGGGCATCGCGCTGTCGCTGCCGCTGGGGGTCATCCTGGCGCTGGCGCGGCGGTCCGATCTGCCGGTGGTCAAGATGATGGCGGTGATCTTCATCGAGTTCATTCGCGGCGTGCCCCTGATCGCGCTGCTGTTCGTGGCCTCGCTGCTGCTGAACTATTTCCTGCCTCCGGGCACGAATTTCGACATCATCCTGCGGGTCATCATCATGGTCACGCTGTTCGCCTCGGCCTATATGGCCGAAGTGATCCGCGGTGGGCTGGCGGCGCTGCCCAAGGGGCAATACGAGGCCGCGGACGCGCTGGGTCTGGATTACTGGAAGGCGCAGCGCCTGATCATCCTGCCGCAGGCACTGAAGATCTCGATCCCCGGCATCGTCTCGACCTTCATCGGCATGTTCAAGGACACGACGCTGGTCACCTTCGTCGGGCTGTTCGACCCGCTGAAGGCGATGTCCGACACCATCCGCGCGAGCTTCGAATGGAAGGGCGCCTATTGGGAGCCCTATATCTTCGTGGGCTCGATCTTCTTCATCCTCTGCTTCGGCATGTCGCGTTACTCCATGTATCTGGAACGCCGCCTGAAGCGCGATCACCGCTGAGGAGCATCGCATGGCAACAGAACCGCAGACCCAGCAGCGCCTTGGCGAGGCCGCGATCTCGATCTCGAAGCTGAACAAATGGTATGGGACCTTCCACGTGCTGCGCGATATCGACCTGACCGTTGGCCGGGGCGAGCGGATCGTGATCGCCGGCCCCTCGGGGTCGGGAAAATCGACGCTGATCCGTTGCATCAACCGGCTTGAGGAACATCAGGCCGGACGCATCATCGTGGACGGGACCGAACTGACCAACGACCTGAAGAACATCGACAAGGTCAGGTCCGAGGTCGGGATGGTGTTCCAGCACTTCAACCTGTTCCCGCATCTGACCATCCTGGAAAACTGCACGCTGGCCCCGATCTGGGTGCGCAAGGTGCCAAGGAAGCAGGCCGAGGAAACGGCGATGCAATTCCTGGAAAAGGTCAAGATCCCGGAACAGGCGCTGAAATATCCCGGCCAGCTTTCGGGCGGGCAGCAGCAGCGCGTGGCGATCGCGCGATCCCTGTGCATGAAGCCCCGGATCATGCTGTTCGACGAGCCCACCAGCGCCCTTGACCCCGAGATGATCAAGGAGGTTCTGGACACGATGATCGAGCTGGCCGAGGACGGCATGACCATGCTGTGCGTCACACACGAGATGGGCTTTGCGCAGGCCGTCGCCCACCGCGTGATCTTCATGGACCAGGGCCAGATCGTCGAGCAGAACAGCCCGACCGAGTTCTTCAACAACCCGCAAAGCGAAAGGACGAAGCTGTTTCTCAGCCAGATCCTGGGGCATTGAAGCGGCCGGGCAGGGGCGTCTTGTGGCGCCCCTGCCCGGCCGATGGGCGGCACCGGGATATCACACAGCTGCGTGTTCGTTCTCTGGCAGGTTGCCGGATGGGAAGCGCCCGGTTTATCTTGCCGACCAAGAGAGTGGAGTGGGCGGATGAATCAGACCCTTTTGTTGTTGCTGGGCCTTTTGGGCGTTGTCGGAATCGGTTCGCTCGTGTCGAGCAATGACGATGACGAGGGGCCGGATGCACCTTCTGACGATCCCTTTGGCGGGCGCGAGGTGACCGAGGGCACCGACGAAGCGGATACGATGATCGGGACCGACGGGGACGACGCGATCCAGTCCTATGACGGTGACGATTCGGTTTCGGGCGGGGCAGGGGACGATCTCATCTGGACCGGCTATGGCGAGGATACCGTGACCGCCGATGCCGGGGACGATGAAATCTATCTCGGCTATGACGACGACCATTATGGCGCCTATGACCTGGGTGCCGATGAGGGAAATGACACCATCGACGGCAGCTATGGCGATGACACCATCATCACCAATTACGGCAACCATTCGATCACCGGCGGCGAAGGTGACGACCGGATCGAGGATCATGGCGGCACTGTCTATATCGATGGCGAGGAAGATGACGACCTGATCCTGTCGCCCGATGCCTCGGATCCGGATGCGCCCGACACGCTGCTGGGCGGCGATGGCAATGACACCATCCACGCCGGTGCGAATGATATCGTCGATCCGGGCGAGGGTTCGGATCATATCGTGCTGCGCAGCGATGCCGGGGGTGCAGCGAATGTGACCTATGGCAGCTCTGACAGCATCACCGTGACCCTGACCGAGGATTACGACGGCGCCGCAGAATACGAGCTGGAACAGGATGGCGAGAACGTCAACCTGATCGTCAATGGCGAGGTTCTGGCCGTGCTGCGCGATACCGATGTCGACAGCGTCGGCAATATCTCTCTTGTGCGTGAGAACGCCGCCTGACGGCAGGACAGCCGAAAAGGCAAAGGAAAAGGGCGCGCCGGTAACGGTCGCGCCCTTCGTCATGTCCGGGGGATCAGATCGCGGATTTCAGCGATTCTTCAAGGTAAAGCTCGCGCAGGCGGGTTGCGACGGGGCCCGGCGTGCCGGTGCCGACCTTGGCGCCGTCGACTTCGACCACCGGCAGCACGAAGGCCGAGGCCGAGGTAAAGAACGCCTCATCCGCCTGTTTCGCCTCTTCGATGGTGAAGGGGCGTTCTTCGATCTGCATCTGGGCTTCCGCGGCATAACGCAGCAGCGACCCGCGGGTAATGCCGTGCAGGATGTCGGTAGACAGGTCGCGCGTGATGATCTTGCCGTCCTTGACGATATAGGTGTTGTTCGAGGTGCCTTCGGTGACGAAGCCGTCCTCGACCAGCCAGGCGTCATCGGCGCCCTGCTTCTTCGCCTCCATCTTGGCGAGCGAGGGGTAAAGCAGCTGCACCGTCTTGATGTCGCGCCGCGCCCAGCGAAGGTCCGGGACCGAGATCACGCGCATCCCGGTCTTTGCGACCGGGTTGTCGGCAAGGCCGGGTTTCGCCTGAGTGAACAGCACCACGGTCTGGGGCGTGCCTTCGGGCGGAAAGGCAAAGTCGCGATCGCCCGGATTGCCGCGCGTCACCTGCAGATAGATCATGCCGTCCCGAACGTCGTTCAGTTCCAGCAGCTTGCGGTGGATCGCCAGCCATTCGTCGTCCGACAGGGGATTGCCCATGCCCAGTTCCGAAAGCGAGCGGGTCAGCCGCTTCAGATGGCCCGGAAAGTCCAGCAGCTTGCCCTGAAGCACGCTGGTCACTTCATAGACGCCGTCGGCCATGACGAATCCACGATCGAAGATCGAGACCTTGGCCTCGGCTTCCGGCAGGTATTCGCCATTCAGATAGACGGTGCGGGTCATCTTCATCTCCTCAATTTGCCCAGCGGCTTGATGTCGCGGTCCTGCGCCTAAAGCGCGCAGGGGTCAAGCCGGACAAAACTCGGAACGATGCAGGTGCAGAATAGGCTTGATGCAGGCGCAGCAATTATCTATCACTTTTCCGATAAGGTTTGAAACATCATTGCTGACGGGGTGATATGTCCTTTCGCATCCAACCTGCACCGCCCGCCCGGCCGAACCGCTGCCAGCTTTTCGGTCCCGGATCGCGCCCCGCCTTGTTCGAGAAGATGGCTGCCTCGGCAGCGGACGTGATCAACCTTGATCTTGAGGATTCGGTCGCGCCCGATGACAAGGCCCAGGCCCGGCGCAACATCATCGAGGCGATCGGGGACGTGGACTGGGGCAGCAAGACCCTGTCCGTGCGCATCAACGCGCTCGACACGCCCTTCTGGTATCGCGACGTCGTGGACCTGCTTGAGAACGCGTCCGAGCGGCTGGACCAGATCATGATCCCCAAGGTCGGCAATGCCGCCGACATCTATGCCGTCGATGCGCTGGTGACCGCGGTCGAGGCGGCCAGAGGGCGCACGAAGCGTATCGGGTTCGAGGTCATCATCGAATCCGCCGCCGGCATCTCGCATGTCGAGGAGATTGCCGCCGCGTCTCCACGCTTGCAGGCGATCAGCCTGGGGGCAGCGGATTTCGCAGCCAGTATGGGCATGGCAACCACCGGCATCGGGGGGACGCAAGAAGACTACTACATGCTGCACGAAGGGCAAAAGCACTGGTCGGATCCCTGGCATTGGGCGCAGGCGGCGATCGTGGCGGCCTGCCGCACGCATGGCATCCTGCCCGTGGACGGTCCCTTCGGCGATTTCAGCGATGATGACGGGTTCCGCGCGCAGGCTCTGCGTTCTGCCACGCTGGGCATGGTCGGGAAATGGGCGATCCACCCCCGGCAGGTCGCGCTGGCGAACGAGGTGTTCACGCCCAGCGAAAAGGTGGTGGCCGAGGCGCGCGAGATTCTGGTCGCGATGGACGAAGCCCGGAAAACCGGTGCCGGTGCCACTGTATACAAGGGTAGACTGGTTGACATCGCGTCAATTCGTCAGGCACAAATGATCGTGCGGCAGGCGGAGCTGATCAACGCCTAGGCCACAACGGAATACCTGGGCGACCATTCGGGGAGGCTTGGTCGCCATGAAGGGGGAGGAGCAGCAGGCCTCGCGGCAAGCGGGGCCTGTTGTTTTTTTCAGTCCTGGGTAAACTCGTCAGCGCTGTCCGTTCAAATATATGACAAAATTGCGACAGATGGGCGGGGCGGCCCGATGATGGGCCCGTGCCCCGGCTGGCGTCAGTCGCGCTGAAGGCGGGTTCGGGCGCGCGTGCTGCGCGGGTCCGGGGTCCGGTTTCGGGGGGCCAGGACGGGAATAGGTGATTCGGCCACCGCGGGAATCACCCGCGTGGCATCATGTCCAACAAGTCCGGCCTGCGCGGAAAGCGAGGCGGAAATCAATTTCTCGGCGGCGGATTCGGTCCTGCCCATGATCGGTGCCGAAACGGCGCGCTTGCTCGTAACGCTCATGCCCGAGCTCCTGTTCCTTCGAAGTCCGCAGCAGGTAAGGACTAAGTCCGGATTCCGCAACCCGGCGTGCCTAGACTCGCGCGGTTTTGTCGCAGGTCCGGGGCAGGCGCGGCGTCGCCGCAAGCAATTCGCGCGTATAGGGATGTTCCGGCGTATCGAATACGCGCGCGGTCGGACCGGATTCGACGATCTTGCCCTCGCGCATGATCAGCACGCGGTCGGTGACCTGACGCACCACGGACAGGTCGTGGCTGATGAACAGATAGGCCAGCCCGTGACGCACCCGCAGCCGGGCCAGAAGCTCCAGCACCTGAGCGCGCACGCGGACGTCCAGCGCGCTGACCGCCTCGTCCAGCACGATCAGGCTGGGCCGGATGATCAGGGCGCGGGCCAGCGCGATTCTTTGCCGCTGGCCGCCCGAAAATTCGTGGATATGCCTGCGCATCGCATCGCCGGTAATGCCGACATCGTAAAGCGCCTCGGCCACGCGGTCGCGCCAGTCCGGGGGCCGACCGGTCAGGTGGAACGGCTCGGCCACCAGATGTTCGACGCGCCAGCGCGGATCGAAGCTGCCGAAGGGATCCTGAAAAACTGCCTGGATGCGCGCGCGCAGCGGGGGCGGCATCCGGCCATCGGCGCGGACCTGCTGGCCGTTCAGCGTGATTTGCCCGGCCTGAACAGGATCGAGGCCCAGGATTGCGCGGGTCAGGGTCGACTTGCCGCAGCCGGATTCGCCCACGAGTCCCACTGCCTCGCGTTCGCGGATGGCAAGGCTGACATCGTCGACAGCGCGCACGCGGTCACGCTGGTGGCGCGCGGGATAGGTCCGCACCAGGTTTTCGACCTTCAGCAGAACCGGCGCGTCGGGATCGGTCAGGACCAGTCGGGGCCGGTAATCGGCGGCCTCCAGCAATTCGCGGGTATAGCCATGCGCGGGACGGGCAAAGATGCGGTTGGCCGGCGCCTGTTCGACCACGATGCCGCGCTGCATGACCGCGACCTGATCGGCGAGGCCAGCCACGACGGACAGGTCGTGGGTGATCAGCAGAAGCGACATTCCTTCGTCCCGGACCAGCCCTTTGAGCAGATCGAAGATCTGGGCCTGGGTCGTCACGTCCAGCGCGGTCGTCGGTTCGTCCGCGATCAGCAGGTCGGGTCGTTCCGCGATGGCCAAGGCAATGGCGACACGCTGCCTTTGTCCGCCGGACAGCTCGTGCGGGTAAAGTGACAGGGGAAAGCGGTCGGCGGGCAGACCGACCCGGTCCAGGCGCTCTCGCGCGCGTTGCAGCGCATCGCGGCGGGACATGCCGCCATGCTGGCGCAGCACCTCGGCCACCTGATCGCCAATTGTCATCAGCGGGTTCAGTGCCGTCATTGGCTCCTGAAAGATCATGCCGATGCGCTTGCCGCGGATGCGGCACATCTGGCGTTCGGGCAAGGGCAACAGGTTGGTTCCGTCCAGATCCACCCGCCCCTCGGCCTTCATCCCTTCGGGCAGCAGGCCGATGATCGCAAGCGCGGTCAGCGACTTGCCCGAGCCGCTTTCGCCGACCAGCGCGGTGATCTGCCCCGGCTCAAGTCGCAGGTTCACGCCATGCAGCAGCTGGAGGCCGCCCAGCGTGACGTTCAGTTCGCCGACCTCGATCATCGGGTGCCGCGCAATCTGGGGTCCAGCGCATCGCGCAACCCGTCGCCCAGAAGGTTCAGCCCCAGCACCGTAAGCACGATGGCAAGGCCCGGCACGATCGCCACATGTGGCGCAAGCGAGATCATCGTCTGCGCATCGGCCAGCATCCGGCCCCAGCTGGGCGTCGGGGGCTGCGCGCCCAGCCCGACATAGGACAGGCCCGCCTCGGCCAGGATGCCAAGGCTGAACTGGATGGTGCCCTGTACGATCAGCACGCTGGCGACATTGGGCAGGATATGCTGCAGGCTGATCCGCGCCGTGCCCTTGCCCGCCACCCGCGCCGCACGGGGGTAATCCAGTGTCCAAAGCGGCAGCGCCGAGCCACGCGTGACGCGGGCAAAGACCGGGATATTGAAGATACCGATCGCGATGATCGCGTTCAGAGCCGAAGGCCCCAGTGCCGCAGTGATCAGGATCGCGATGACCAGGCTGGGAAAGGCAAAGATCAGGTCGTTGCCGCGCATGATGATCTCATCCAGCCAGCTGCCGGGGCGCGCTGCGGCGGTCAGCCCCAGCGGCACGCCCAGTCCCATGCCGATTCCGACCGCGACCAGCGCGACCGCGATCGAGGTGCGCGCGCCCACCATGATCATCGACATCATGTCCCGACCCAGATGGTCGGTTCCCAGCCAATGCGCGGCCGAGGGCGGTTGCAGCTTGGCGGCGACGTCCAGTTGCAGCACATCGCCCGGCGTCCACAGGAAGGAAAGACCCGCCATCAGGACCGCCAGCCCCGCCAGTAACGCGCCCAGGATCAGGGACAATCTCATTTGCGGCGCAACCTTGGATCCACGGCGGCATAGGCCAGGTCGACCAGGAAGGTGACAAGAATGACCGCCGCGACCAGCACCAGCACCGCGCCCTGCACGACGATCAGGTCGCGCTGGGTGATCGCCTGAAAGATCAGCCGCCCCAGGCCGGGCAGATAGAACACGTTCTCGATGATGATGGCCCCGGCCAAAAGGAACGAGAATTGCATTCCCAGGATCGTCAGCACCGGGATCAACGCGTTGCGCAGCGCGTGGCGGCGCAGCGCCTGTCCCCGGCTCAGCCCCTTGGCGCGGGCGGTGCGGATGTAATCCTGCCCCATCGTCTCGACCAGGGCCGAGCGCAGGACGCGCGCCAGGATCGCCGCCTGCGGCAGGGCCAGCGCGATCGATGGCAGGATCAGCGCCTTCAGCGCCGCCACGGGATGTCCCCAGCCCGGAAAGCCGCCCGCGGGCAGCAGCCGCAGCCGGACTGCGAACAGCAGGACCAGCAGCATCGCGAACCAGAAATTCGGCAGCGAGATGCCGATCTGCGTGATCCCCATCGTCACGCCGTCCCCGGCGCGACCCTGGCGCGACGCTGCGAACAGCCCGACGGGCAGCGCAATTACGACTGACAGCGCCAGTGCGATCAGTGCAAGCGGCAGCGAGACCTGCAACCGATCCAGAATCATCCCGGCCACCGGCGTCTTGTAGGTGAAGCTGTGGCCCAGATCGCCGGTCAGCACGCCGCCCAGCCAATGGGCATAGCGCAGTGCCCAGGGCAGGTCCAAACCCAGCTGGTCACGCAAGGCGGCCACGGTTTCGGGCTGCGCGCCGGTTCCCAGCATGAAGCTGGCGGGATCGCCCGGCACCAGTTCGACCACCCCGAAAATCGCCGCCGAGGCCACAGCAAGGCTGAGGCACAGGACGATCATGCGGCGAAGGACAAAGCGGTGCATGCCGCGAAACTAAACGGCGTCCGGGATTCGGTAAAGCCTTCCGCTGCAACGGCTTCCTTGGCTATTGAGGCAATTCCAGCTTGCCGATCAGGGGCAGGTCGTCGCTGGCGTCCACGCTGTGCCGTTCGATCATGCGGTGCACCACGGGCGGGGCATCGCCGCGATGCATCTTGTGCAGCGCCTCATAGCTTTCGAAATCGGCCTTGGTGCGGCGCAGGTTGTGGCGGACATATTCGTCCCAGGTCGCGATGTGATAGCTTTCCGACCATTGCTCGGGATGTTCCAGATCGCGCAGCAGCGCCCAATTTCGCGCCCCGTCCCGGCGCCGGATGTCGCGTCGCCGCGCCATCAGCTTCAGGAAGTCGGGCACGTCCTTCTGGTCGATTTGATAGTCGATCAGAACCATGATCGGCCCCGACCGACCGCGCAGGTCCAGCTTCAGCTTCGGCTCTCGGAAGCTGTTCACGGGGTCCAGGTCGAGCGTGCCGAATTCCGGCTGACGGAACCAGTAGCCCACGACGGCCCCGAACAGCAGGGGGATCGCCGCGCAGGCCAGCGCGACATTGATACCTTGATTGGATGCGATCTCGCCCCAGACCCAGCTGCCAAGCGCCATGCCGCCGAAGGTCGCCGTCTGGTAAAGCGCCAATGCGCGGGCCACGACCCAGCGTGGCGTGGAAAGTTGGACCGAGACGTTGAAAAGCGAAAGGGCAAGCACCCAGCTTGCCCCTGCGGGCAGCATGGCCAGCGCATGCAGCCAGACGGGCTGCGTCAATGCCAGCACCAGCGCCGCGATGGCGAAACCGACAAAGGCGAGGCGGACTATGCTTTCATTGCTGAAACGGTCGCGGATGCGCGGGTTGAGAACCGCGCCGATGATCGCACCCAGCCCGTAGCAGCCCAGAAGCAGGCCGAAAAGCAGCGATCCGCCCTCGGGGTGCTGCTTCGCCACAAGGGGTAGCAGGGCAAGGATCGCGATGGCCGCGAAGCCGAACAGCGCCCCACGCGACAGCACCCGCATGAGGTTTGGCGACAGCGCGACATAGCGCAATCCGGCGCCGACCGCCGAGAGGAAGGGTTCGCGCGAGATCAGCCGCTCGGGCGTCCGGGGGTGCCATCTGAGAAGCGCGCCCAGAAGCGGGATATAGCTTGCGGCGTTCACGGCAAAGGCGGCCGCCGCGCCAAAGGCCGCGGTGATGATGCCGCCCACGGCAGGTCCCACGCTGCGCATCATGTTGAACCCGACCGAGTTCAACGTCACCGCCGCGGGCAGATCCTCGCGCGGGACAAGATCGCCCATGCTGGCCTGCCAGGGGGGGTTGTACAGCGCCTGTCCGACACCGATCAGGAAGGTCAGCGAAAGCAGAAGAAGCGGCGTCATCAGGCCCTGCCAGGTCAGCACCGCGAGCACCAACGAGACGCTGGCCATGAACAGCTGCGCCCCCAGCAGCAGGGTCCGGCGGTCGAAATTGTCCGCAAGCGCGCCCGAGGCGAGCGCGAACAGCATGATCGGCAGTGTGTTCGAGGCCTGTACCAGCGCGATCAGCGTTGGCGAATCGGTCAGTTGGGTCATCATCCAGGCGGCGCCGACGGATTGCACCAGGCCCCCGAAGTTCGAGATCAGCGTCGCTGACCAAAGAAGGCGGAAATCGCCGTGGCGGAAGGGTGCAAATGCGCTTTTTTGGGTCTGTGCGGGCATGGGCCGGTGTTACCTGTGCTTCGCGCCACAGCTTAGGCAGGGTGCCGGGGGGCGGCAACTCCCGCCGGGCGATCATCGGCGAGTTTCCCCCATGCCATTCTGGGCATATCATCCGCCTATTTGAAGAATAGGCGCAGATTTAACCTGGAACGTGCAAAAATTTCGAAGGATTATGCGCGAATCTGGTATGGAACGGCCAAGATCGGGATTTCATTTCCGGGCGCTGCGCTAGTCTTTGGGCAATCTCTTCTCAAAGGCGCACGAAGATGAAGGTCATTGTTCTTGGAGCAGGCGTAATCGGGGTCACCTCGGCTTGGTATCTGGCCAAGGCGGGTCATGAGGTAACGGTCATCGACCGCCAGCCCGGTCCCGCGCTGGAAACCAGCTTCGCCAATGCGGGTGAGATTTCGCCCGGCTATTCCTCGCCTTGGGCGGCGCCGGGAATTCCGCTCAAGGCGCTGAAATGGATGTTTCAGCGCCACGCGCCGCTGGTCCTGCAGCCGCGGCTGGACATGCAGCGGCTGGGCTGGATGGCGAAGATGCTGGCGAACTGCACCAGCGCCGCCTATGCCGTGAACAAAAGCCGCATGGTCCGCATCGCCGAATACAGCCGCGATTGCCTGGACGACCTGCGCGCCGAAACCGGCATCCGTTTCGACGAGCGCAGTCAGGGCACGCTGCAGGTCTTTCGCAAGCAGGAGCAGATGGATGGCGCTGGCAAGGATATCGAGGTCCTGAAGGCCGACGGCGTCCCGTTCGAGGTTCTGGACCGCGCTGGCTGCGTCGCGGCGGAACCGGGGCTTGCCTCCTCGGCCGACCGGATCGTGGGCGGGCTGCGCCTGCCGGGCGACCAGACTGGCGACTGCTTCAAGTTCACCAACAACCTGACCCGCATGGCCGAGGCGCTGGGCGTGACCTTCCGTTGGGGCGTCTCGATCGACGCGCTTGAGGCCGAGGGTGGCCGGATCACGGGCGTCCGCACCGACAAGGGTCGCCTGACTGCGGACCGTTATGTGCTGGCGCTTGGGCCGCACTCGCCGCAGCTTGTCCGGCACCTGGGGCTGAAGCTGCCGATCTATCCGCTCAAGGGGTATTCGCTGACCATCCCGATCGAGGATGAGGGCCGCGCCCCGGTTTCGACCGTCATGGACGAAACCTACAAGGTTGCGATCACCCGTCTTGGCGACCGCATCCGTGTGGGCGGCCTGGCCGAGATCGCGGGCTATGACCTCAGCCTGAACGATCGGCGCCGCGCGACCCTGACGAAGTCGGTAACCGAGCTGTTCGGCGGCGCGGGAGATCCGGCCAAGGCCGAGTTCTGGACCGGTCTGCGGCCGATGACGCCGGATGGCACGCCCATCGTGGGTGCGACGCCGATCCCGAACCTTTACCTGAACACCGGTCACGGCACCTTGGGCTGGACCATGTCGGCAGGGTCGGGCCGGGTGCTGGCGGACCTGATTTCAGGCCGTGGCCCCGAGATCGAGGCGGACGACCTGGGCTATGCCCGCTACGTCAAGGGCACGAAAAGCCGGGAATCGGGCAAGCTCAGCCCCGCCAACGCCTGAAACGGGGTCACGGGACGGTCAACGATTGTCCGGCCCGGTGCGTGCCGCATGCAGGCAACATGTGCAGGCCGATCGCGATCATGAAACATGGCGATCGGCTGAAGGATGCGACGCAATCGGTCAAGCTTGGAGTGGCGCCTCGACGCCATTTGCGGTGATGTAACCCGCTGCAATGGACATTGCCCCTCCGGGCCGGGCATCGGAGGGGCGCTGTTCGTCGGCCTCCTCCCGAGGGAGGAGGCCTGGCGCCCTCAAGCGCGTCTGATCAGTCGCAGGATCACCAGCAGGATCACCGCGCCGATGGTGGCGAAGATGATCGAGCCGAGGATCGGACTGGCTATGCTCATTCCAAGGCCAAGCGCGGGGAACAGGAAGCTGGCGATGATCGCGCCGACGATGCCGACGACGATATTGGTCAGCAGGTCTTGTCCATGCCCCTTGACGATCAGCCCTGCGAGCCAGCCGGCGATTGCGCCGATCAGCAACGTGATGATTAAGGCCGTGACAGTCATCTTTGGGTCCCTTGTCGTTCCGACCGGCGATTTTGCGTCGCGCGGTTGGCGTAACAACGGGCTTACCCGCGCATGGTTCCATCGGAATTCAGGAAAGGGCCGTAACACCGTCTTTTCCAAGCCATTCGGCAACAGTTCCGGTTTGATTCCCCTGATCACAAAGGCTTGCCCTTGACGCATTACGCCCGCAGAGGATTTTTGTAGTTAGCGCGAGTCGCAGCCGCCTCTGCTCGGTGGCTTCCGCGATTTGACGACTTGAATGCTGCCTTGGCTGCGAGCCTGTACGCAGCCGCGTTACAAAGGGAAACTCAGATGCGACTAGCCTCGCTGATGCTGGCGATGGGGCTTGGCCTTGCTGCCTGTGCGCCCACGACCCCGACCGGCACTACCTCCTCCGTGGGTTCCGGCGTTTATGGTGCCCGCACCGATAGCGGCCCGGGGGGAGAACCGATCGAGATCCACGCCGTCCGCAATGCCTATCTGACCGAGCGTAACACGCGCCAGCGCGTTGCCTATAACGGACCCGAAGCGCCCGGGACCATCGTGGTCGATCCCTATGCACGCTTCCTGTATCACGTGATCGCGCCGGGCGAGGCGATGCGCTATGGCGTGGCCGTGGGCCAGGCGGGCAAGAACTTCGCCGGCAATGCCACCATCAACCGCAAGCAGGCATGGCCCAGCTGGACGCCGACGTCGAACATGGTCCGCACCATGCCCGACCTTTACGGCCCGCTGCGCAACGGCCTGCCGGGCGGTATCGACAACCCGCTGGGGTCGCGCGCCTTCTATCTCTACAAGGGTGGACGCGACACGCTGTACCGCATCCACGGCACGATGGATCCGTCGTCGATCGGAAAGGCGACTTCGGCTGGCTGCATCCGCATGTTCAACCAGGATGTCATGGACCTGTTCGGCGAAATCCCGACCGGAACCCATGTGAAAGTTCGTTCGCGGGGCGAAAGCGAACAGCTTGAAGGGCCGCTGGTCCAAATGCCGAACGGCTATCTTGAACCCGCGACGCCGACCGTGACCACCGCATCCGCGACGGCCGACACGGCCAAGCCGTAACGGTCCCGGCCGATCGGCAGCTTTGCACCCCGCCCCGAAAGGGCGGGGTATTTTTTGTGGCGAAGCCCCGAAGGTCATGGCAGTTTGCGGCAGGCAGGAACGACAGGAAGGAGCCTGGAATGGCCCGGAATCCCGAAGACAGCGTGACCCATTCCCGCGATCTGGACGAGATGGTCGAACAGACCCAGCCCGCCGCCCTGCGCGCGCTTGAGAACCGGGCGCTTGCTGCGCTGCTGCGCGACCTGCGCATGATGAAGGCGCAGGAAACCGATGTCGGGATGCAAAAGGCCCTGGCCCAGGCGATCCGTCGCGCCGCGGCGGAAAAGCGCGAAAGAAGCGTTGAGCAGGAAGACACGGCGCCCGCGGCCGAGGCGCCACCCGTCGAGGCCAAGCCCGGCAAGGCCGAGCGCGCCGAAGCCAAGCTCCGCAAGGAGGCAGAGCGGGCCGAGAAGAAGCGCGTGAAGGCCGCTGAACGGGAAGAACGCAAGACCGCGAAGGCCCTTGAACGCGCGCAGATCAAGGCCGAGAAACTGGCTTTGAAGGAACAGAGCCTGCCCCCCGGCAAAAAGGCCAAGCTGAAGAAAGAGGCTCGCAAGGACGGCAAGCCCGGCAAGGGGGCCAAGGCGGACAAGGCCGCAAAGACACAGTGACGCCATCCTTTGCAGCGTCGATGGCCCAAGACCCGTTTCCAGCGGGTCGGGGAATTGCTATTGCCCAAACGCAGCGTTCTTGCGAGTAGACCGCCTATGCGTCGTCTGGTTCTTGGGTTCCTGGCCGTTCTGGCCCTGTCCCCCGCGTCCGCCTATGAGGCGGTTGATGCGGTTCATGGTGAGCGCGCCCCGCGCAGCGTCTCGCCGAAATCGCGCTGCACCGATGACGGGCGCTATTGCATCTCGGTCGCGAATTACATTCCCGATGTCTGCACGGTGATCGAACGTGCGGCCGGGCAGAACGGGCTGGACCCGCATTTTTTCGCCCGTCTCCTGTGGAAGGAAAGCCTGTTCGAGCCAGGCGCCGTCAGTCCGGTGGGCGCGATGGGGATCGCGCAGTTCATGCCCGGCACCGCCGAGATGGTCGGGCTGGACGATCCCTTCAACCCGGCCAAGGCGATCGCGGCCTCGGCCCGTTACCTGCGGTCGCTGACGGACGGGTTTGGCAATGTCGGGCTGGCCGCGGTGGCCTATAACGGCGGCGAGAACCGCGCGGCGCGCTTTATCTCGGAAGGCGGTGGCCTGCCGTGGGAGACGCAGGATTACGTCCAGGCGATTACCGGCCTGACCGCCGTCAGCTGGCGCGACAGCCCCGCACAGAAGACGGACCTGCGGTTGGACAAGGAACGTCCCTTTCTGGCCGCCTGTGTCGATCTGGCCGCAAGCCGCAAGCTGCGTGAGTTCCGCACGCCCGAACATCCCTGGCCCTGGGGCGTGATCGTGGCCACCCATGTCAGCCAGTCGGGCGTCACGAACCAGGTTTCGCGCCTGAACAAGACGCTGCGCCCGATCCTGGGGGGCAAGCGCGTCAGCTATGTGCGGCGCAAGGTCTCGGGCGGGCCGCGCAAGGTCTATACGGCCCAGATCGGCTACTCCTCGAAGACCGAGGCATTTGCCTTCTGCACCCGCCTGCGCACCTTCGGGGGGCGCTGCATCGTCCTGAAGAACTGAAACGGCGCCGCCCGGGGGCAGCGCCGCATGGGTATTTGAAAAACGGTGAAGATGCGGTGGGCGCGACCTATTCGCCCCAGCGCACCTGGCTCAGGTCGTTCGCGGGCATGGGGGCGTTTTCCCACAGACCCTGGATTTCGGCCTTGGCGACGCCGATCTTCGGCAACTGGAAGATAAAGGCATTGGCATAATCCCGGGCGATGATCTCTTGCGCCTGCTTGAGCAGGGCAGAGCGCTGGGCCGGATCGGTCGCGGCATCAAGCTGGGTCATCACGTCGTTGAAGGCGGGGTTGCTGTAGTTGAAGTAATACCCCTTGCGCCCATAGATGCCGATATCCATCGGCTCGACATGGCTGATGATGGTCAGGTCGTAATCGGCGTTCTTGAACACCTGTTCGAGCCATTGGGCCCATTCCATGTTGGTGATCTGGGTCTGGATGCCCACTGCACGCAGCTCTGCCGCGACAATTTCTCCACCGCGGCGCGCATAGGGGGGGGGGGGGAGCGCCAGCCGCAGGGTCAGATCCTTGACGCCTGCCTCGGCAAGAAGCGCGCGAGAGCGTTCGTGATCGAACTGCGAAAGCTCGGTCAGGTCCGTGTAATCGGGGTTATGCGGCGCGAAATGGGTGCCGATCGGCGTGCCATAGCCGAACATGGCACCGTCGATGATCTCTTTCCGATTCAGGGCATGGGCGATCGCCTCGCGCACTTTGACATCGGCCAGCGCGGGGTTCTTGTGGTTCATGGCCAGGATCGTCTCGCCCTCGGTGGTGCCGACCAGGACCTTGAAGCGGGGATCGGCCTGAAGCTGGGCCAGCGTCTCAGGCGCGGGATAGATCGGGAAGGCGTCGAGATCACCGGCCATCATCGCCGCGAAGGCGGCCGAGGGATCGGGGATGAAGCGGAAGGTGGCCGAGGTCAGCGCGGGTTTTTCGCCCCAATAGGCATCGTTCGCGACCAGCGTGATGTGGTCGCCCTGTGCCCATTCGCCAAAGCGGAACGGGCCGGTGCCGACGGGGTGCGTGGCGATGTCGGCGATGCTGTCCTGATCGACCATGACCGCATCGCCCCAGGCCATCTTGTAGGGGAAGCCGCCGTCCGGGGCCTTCAGCGTCAAGCGGACGGTTTGCGGATCCACCGCCTCGACCTTGTCGATGCCTTCGAACAGGGTCTTTTGCGCATTGGTGCTGTCGGGCGCCCGCGCGCGGTCCAGCGAAAAGATCACGTCCTGCGCGTCGAACGCGGTGCCGTCATGGAAGGTGACGCCGGGCCGCAGATGGAACAGATAAGCTTTGCCGCCATCCTCGGCGTCCCAGCCCGAGGCGAGGCCCGGGATGACGCTGCCATCCGGCGCGATGCGGGTCAGACCCTCGAAGATATTGGCATAGACGACCTCGTCGATGGCAGCCGCCGCGCCCCCGGTCGGGTCGAGATTTGGCGGCTCGAGCACCATGCCCAGCGTGATCGCGTCCTGCGCGGCCAGCGCGGGCGTCGCGGTCAATGCGGCCAAAGCCGCGGCCTGCAAGAATTTCCTGGGCATGTTTCCTCCGGTCCCGGCTCGCGTCGGGGCCAGCTTTTCAGCCAAAATCGGAAAGGATCAAGCCCGCTTCTCGGTCAGTTGCTGCAGGAAGCCCGCGCCGGTCAGCCAGATCGAGGTCACAAGCAGGCCCCAGCGCGCAAAGCTTTCCGAGTGGAAGTCGACCAGCACCGCCCAGACCGCGAAGGCGACCCATGCCGCCGTCACCGGCAGCGAGATCGCGCGCCAACGCCTGGTCCGCACCGGGTGGATGAACTTGACGTTCGTGAACATCGTGAAGGTCAGCGCGACCACGACGAACAGGATCACCCAGAAATTCGGCTTCAGCGCGAACAGCACCAGCACGACCATGTTCCAGCAGGCCGGAAAGCCGGCAAAGGAATAGTCCTTGGTCTTCATCCGCGTGTCCGCGAAATAGATCACGCTGCCATAGGTGATGGCGATGATGGCGATCCAGCCGGTCCAGCCCGGCAGCAGGCCAGACATGAACAGCGCATAGGCCGGGATGAACACATAGGTCAGATAGTCGATGATGAGGTCCATCAGGACCCCGTCATAGGTCGGCCAGTTGACCTTGACGTTGTAGCGTCGCGCCAGCGGGCCATCGACGCCATCGACGATCAGGGCGATGACCAGCCAGAAGAACATCTGCGACCATTCGGCGCTGACGGCAGCCAGCAGCGCCAGCATCGACAGCACGGCGCCGGTGGCGGTCAGCAGGTGGACGGACAGGGCTTTGAAGCGGAGTTTCATGTCTTGCTTCTGTCACCGATGCGCCAAGTTCGCAAGTTCGTGAAGGCGGAAGGCATGCCGAATATGCCCGGATGACGCCGGGGAAGCGCGGCTGCCTAGGCCACGAACTCTTCGATCGCATAGCCCTGCAGATACAGCAGCGCGGTCAGGTCGGCGTGGTTGATGCGCAGGTCGACCTGGGCCGCGACGACGGGCTTGGCGTGCAGTGCGACCCCCGTTCCGGCACGTTTCAGCATGCCGAGGTCATTCGCCCCGTCTCCGACGGCAATGGCATCCGTCGGGGTCAGCCCGCGGAAGGCGGTGATTTCCTCAAGTGCCTCGACCTTGGCCTCGCGGCCAAGGACGGGCAGGGCGACGGTGCCCAGAAGCACGCCCTGATCGGCCAAAAGCTCATTCGCGCGATGTTCGTCAAAGCCGAGCGCCGCGGCAACCGGGCCGGTAAAGACCGTGAATCCGCCCGAGACCAGCGCCGTATAGGCACCCTGCGCCCGCATCGTCGCGACCAGTTCCTTGCCGCCGGGGGCAAGGGTGATGCGGCTGTCCAGCACCTCGCCAATCGCCGATTCGGAAAGTCCGGACAGCAGGCCGACGCGGGCGATCAGCGCCTCGTGAAAGTTCAGTTCGCCATTCATGGCGCGGGCGGTGATCGCGGCGACGCGTTCGCCCACCCCCGCGAAATCGGCCAGCTCGTCAATGCATTCCTGCTGGATCATGGTCGAATCCATGTCGGCCAGCAGCACCGACTTGCGCCGCCCCGCGGTGGGCTGGATGGCAAGGTCGAAGCCTTTTTCCTGAAGGTTTTCCCAAACCTGCCAAAAATCCGCGGGCGGGGTCTCGACCGGAAATTCCGCAGCGATTCCGTGGTTCAGCCAGATCGTGTGTCCGCCCTGCCAGTCGCGGCGCAGCTGGTCGAGCAGCTCGGGGCGAAGGTCGGCTCGTTTCGGGGCGGCAAGGACGGTGACGGTGAACATCGGTGGGCTCCGGGGCGCGCGCTGGGGTCGCGGGCAGCACTAGCCAAAGCCGCCCCGCGCTTCAATCGCCCCGAGCAAGGAAATTCCAGATGGGCACCCGCGAAATAATTCTTGCCTGAATCAGGGCCGGGATATATGGCCGTCCGTGGGACACGCCGCCCCAACGCGGCGCTAAATAGCTGGAAGGCTACACATATGAGCATCACTGCTCCGGCCGCGCGGCCGGCCAATCCGCGCTTTTCGTCGGGCCCTTGCGCCAAGATCCCCAATTTTTCGCTGGACATGCTTGCTGACGCGCCTCTTGGCCGCTCGCACCGTGCCGCGATTGGCAAATCCAAGCTTGCCGAAGCCATCGACCTGACCCGCGAGGTCCTTGGCGTTCCTGCAGATTATCGCATCGGCATCGTTCCCGCCTCGGATACCGGGGCCGTCGAGATGGCGCTGTGGTCGCTTCTGGGCGCACGCGGCGTCGAGATGCTGGCCTGGGAAAGCTTTGGCGAAGGCTGGGTCACCGACGTGGTGAAGCAGCTGAAGCTGGACGCCACCGTCCGCAAGGCACCCTATGGACAGATCGTCGACTTCGCCGAGGTGGATTTCGACAAGGATGTCGTCTTTACCTGGAACGGCACCACCTCGGGCGTGCGCGTCCCGAATGGCGACAAGATCCCGGCGGACCGCGCTGGCCTGACCATCTGCGACGCGACCTCGGCCGCGTTCGCGATGGATCTGCCCTTCGATAAGCTGGATGTCGTGACCTTCAGCTGGCAGAAGGTTCTGGGGGGCGAAGGCGGGCACGGCGTCCTGATCCTGTCGCCCCGCGCCGTCGAGCGTCTGGAAAGCCATGTTCCGGCATGGCCCCTGCCCAAGATCTTCCGCATGACCAAGGGCGGCAAGCTGATCGAGGGCATCTTCAAGGGCGAGACGATCAATACCCCGTCGATGCTGTGTGTCGAGGATTACCTGGTCGCGCTGAAATGGGCGCAATCGCTGGGCGGTCGCAAGGCGCTGGAAGACCGCGCGAATGCAAATGCCGCCGCGATCCGCGATTTCATCGCTGACAAGGACTGGATCTCCGACCTGGCCGAGGTTCCGGCCACGGCCTCGACCACTTCGGTCTGCCTGAAGTTCACCGATCCGCGCATCCAGGACGGCGCCGCCTTTGCCAAGGCCGTCGCCAAGCGCCTGGAGAAAGAGGGCGTGGCGCTGGATGCGGGCGCATATCGCGACGCGCCGGCCGGGCTGCGCATCTGGTGCGGCTCGACCGTCGAGACCGCCGACGTGGCCGCGCTGATGCCCTGGATCGAATACGCCTTCGAGGCGGAGATCGCGGCGCAGGCGGTCGAGGCCTGATCCCAGAACGGGGGGCGCTGCCCCCCGCACCCCTCGGGGTATTTGTGAAACGATGAAAGGCATGGGCGGGGCCGAAGAGGCACCCGCACGGCCCCTGCATATCCAGAGGATATAGAGATGCCCAAGGTTCTTGTTTCGGACAAGCTTTCGGAAACCGCCGTCCAGATCTTCCGCGATCGCGGCGTCGACGTGGACTATCTGCCGGATGTCGGCAAGGACAAGGAAAAGCTGGCCGAGATCATCGGCCAGTATGACGGCCTTGCCATCCGTTCGGCCACCAAGGTGACGGCGAAGCTGCTTGAGAGCGCGACCAACCTGAAGGTCATCGGCCGCGCCGGGATCGGCGTCGACAACGTGGAAATTCCGGCCGCCTCGAAAAAAGGCGTGATCGTCATGAACACGCCCTTCGGCAACAGCGTCACCACCGCCGAGCACGCCATCGCGCTGATGTTCGCCGTGGCGCGGCAATTGCCCGAGGCCAGCGCTTCGACCCATGCCGGGAAGTGGGAGAAGAACCGCTTCATGGGCGTCGAGGTCTTCAACAAGACGCTGGGCATCATCGGCGCGGGGAATATCGGCTCGATCGTGATCGACCGGGCGCTTGGCCTGCGCATGAAGGTGCTGGCCTATGACCCCTTCCTGTCGGAAGAGCGCGCGCTGGAACTGGGCGTGAAGAAGGTCGAGCTGGACGAGTTGCTGGCCAAGGCCGATTTCATCACTCTGCACGTTCCCCTGACCGACAAGACCCGCAATATCTTGTCGCGCGAGAATCTGGCCAAAACCAAGAAGGGTGTGCGTATCGTCAATGCCGCGCGCGGCGGGTTGATCGACGAGGAGGCGCTGGCCGAACTGCTGAAATCGGGCCACGTCGCGGGCGCCGCACTGGACGTCTTCGCGACCGAACCGGCGACCGACAGCCCGCTGTTCAACCTTCCCAATGTCGTCGTGACGCCGCATCTGGGTGCATCGACCAACGAGGCGCAGGAGAATGTCGCCCTGCAGGTCGCCGAGCAGATGGCGGATTACCTGCTGACCGGCGCGGTCCAGAACGCGCTGAACATGCCGTCGGTCACCGCCGAGGAGGCCGCGGTCATGGGGCCGTGGATCAAGCTGGCCGGGCATCTGGGTGCCTTTATCGGTCAGATGACGGATGAGCCGATCAAGGCGATCAACGTGCTGTATGATGGCGTCGCCGCCGAGATGAACCTGAAGGCGCTGAACGCGGCGGTGATCTCGGGCGTGATGAAGGCCACGAACCCGGACGTGAACATGGTCTCGGCCCCGGTCATGGCAGCCGAGCGCGGCGTGCAGGTCGCGACGACGACGCAGGGCAAGGGCGGCATCTTCGACGGCTATATCAAGGTCACCGTTGTCACCGAGTCGCGAGAGCGTTCGATCGCGGGTACCGTCTTCAGCGACGGCAAGCCGCGCTTCATCCAGATCCGTGGGATCAATGTCGATGCCGAGATCGGCCAGCACATGCTGTATACCCGCAACAAGGACGTTCCGGGCGTGATCGGCGCGCTGGGGATGACGCTGGGCGATCTGGGCGTCAACATCGCGAACTTTACCCTGGGCCGCACCAAGGCCGGCGATGACGCGATCGCGATCCTGTATCTTGACGAAGAGCTGAAGCCCGAGGCGATCGAGGCCCTGCGCGCTACCGGCAAGTTCCTGCAGGTCCGCCCGATCAACTTCGAGATCTGATCGGACTTGCACCCGACCGCCCCCGGGATAGTTTCCGGGGGCGTCATCATTTTCGGAGGCTCCATGCGCAGCTATGTCATCGGCGACATCCACGGCCAGCTTGGCCTGCTGAAGGCCGCGCATGACCGGATCGCGCATGATGATGCGGTGCATGGCGGCGGAGGGCAGGTCATCCATGTCGGTGACCTGATCGACCGGGGACCGGATTCGCGCGGCGTCGTCGACTATCTGATGCGGGGCCAGCAGGACGGGCAGCCCTGGACGATCCTCAAGGGCAATCACGACCGTTTCCTGCCGCGTTTCGTTGCCGATCCGGAATGGATCGATCCGGGGCTGGCCTCGGGGCGGCACTGGCTGGATCACGACAATCTTGGCGCGGCGGCGACGCTGGCCTCGTATGGGATCGCGCGGGACGGGCGCAGCCATGCCGAAATCTTGGCCGATGTCCTGCGCGAGGTTCCGGCAGAGCATCTGCGCTGGCTGGACGCCCTGCCACTGTGGCAGGTGTTGCCAGGCGCGCTGATCGTCCATGCCGGGATCCGGCCCGGTGTACCGCTGGAACAGCAGAGCGAGCATGACCTTGTCTGGATCCGCAACGGGTTCCTGGACGACACCACCGATCACGGCACCCTTGTCGTGCATGGCCATACCGTCGTCGAGCAGGTCACCCATTACGGGAACCGCCTGGCGATCGACACCGGCGCAGCCTATGGCGGCCCGCTGAGCGTGGTTGTGCTTGATGGCGGACAGCCTGAGCTGCTGATCGACTCGGGTCGCGTGCCGGTCCATCGCGAAACCCTGTTGGCCTGATCGCGGCCAGAGCCGCGCCGGACGCGGGGAACCAGGTTTGTGACAGTTTGGCCGCGGAGGGTTTCCACGATCGGGGCAGGTCTCTGCCGGGGCGTTGCGCGCCAAATCATTGAAACTGCTTGCGGGCCGGAAAAAGAGCAAAGCGTTTGCCATTCCCGCGCAAAGCGGGGCGGCCTTCTCTTCCACGGGCGCGGGGCGGGCTTAGGTGGACACAGGCGGTCCATCGCGCTATGAGCGCGGCGAAACGGGAATATGACGATGCGGATTCCGGCCAAGACGGCGAAATACAGCTTGGGGCAGATCGTGCGCCACCGGGAACATCCGTTCCGCGGTGTGGTGTTCGATGTCGACCCCGAATTCGCCAATACCGAGGAATGGTATGAATCCATCCCCGAGGATTCCCGCCCGTCGCGCAACCAGCCCTTCTATCATCTGTATGCCGAAACCGAGGCGACCTATTACGTCGCTTATGTCTCGGAACAGAACCTGATGCCTGACGTGTCGGGCGAACCGCTGGAGCATCCCGAGGTCGACGAGATGTTCGGGGAGTTCGAGGATGGCCGCTATCCTCTGCAATTCGGCCTGAACTGAGGCCGGTACCGCGTCACTGCACGGGCCGATCGGCTGCGGGTTCCGCATCCGGCGTCAGGGCGTCCGGCAAGGGCACGATGAAGGCCAGGAAGTTGCGCTCGCCCTCGCGGGAATAGCGCAGCGAGGCCGTCAGCTCGTGAACGAGAAACCAGCCGAAACCGCCCTCGGGCAAGGTGCTGCCGATACCGGCGGGCAGGCACCGCGGTCCAAGACAGTCCGGGGGCAGCGGCACGCCGTCGTCGCTGACCGCGCAGGCGATGCCGCCGCCGTGGCCTACGATGCAAAGCTGCACCAGCGGAGAGCGTGGGCGCGCGCCGCGCGATCCGATCTTTTGCAGCGCGCCATGCTGACAGATGTTGTTCAGGATCTCGGCCAAGGCCAGTTCCAGACGGCCGATGACCTCGTCCCCGACGCTGCCATCGAACCTTTCACGCAGGAGAAGCAGCGCCTTTCGCACCGTCGCCGGATCGGCGCGGAAGCTGCGATGCAAAACGGGGGCGTGTCCGGCGGGGCCATGGCGGGTCGGAAAAAGACAGGGCCGCGGGCAGGACATCATCATGCAGGATCGGTGCCGCAGGACGGAACCGCGGAGGAGACCGCTGGCGCGGCGGGAATGATCGTCATCACCTTGTCCATCCGGGTCAGGCGGAATACGCGTTCGACATTCGGCGACAGTCCCGACAGCACCAGACTGCGCCCCGACGGCATCGCCTTGAAGATGGCGATGACCGCCCCAAGACCTGAGCTGTCCATGAACTCGACCGGCGTCAGGTCCAGCGTGACCTGCGTGCCGCCATGTGTGGCAAGCGTGCGCACCTTGTCCTTGAACGCCGTCGCAATCGCGGCATCCAGGCGCTTTTCATCGACACGGATCGTCAACCCGTCATCCCGCGGCATCAGGCTTAGCTGCATCTTGGTCCCCTTGGCGCTTTCGTCCTGCAAGGTCATAGGGGGAAATACTTAGCGCAGGCTTAGCGGCGGGGTCGCAGCGGGACGCGCGCCCCGGCTTTCCGCGCGGCATTTTCCATAAATGCCACCGATCCGACGCGATCCGGGGTTGCGGAGGAATTGCCGCTTTTTTGGTCATCCATGCTGTCCAGCGCGCCAGCCGGGAACTCGACAGGGGCAATTCCTGTTGCCCAGATGGACACCGACCGCCCGATTGCGAAGATCGTGGGCAGTGGTGAGGGAAGCCGGGGTGGGCATGTATTACAACGAGATGATGGAAAGCGGGCAGGTGCGCGCCCCCTATGCCATGCTGTCGGACTGGGTCGACTCGATGCCCGCCGAGATCCGCCAGATGAAGCAGGCCGAGGCCGAGGCCCTGTTCCGCCGGATCGGCATCACCTTCGCCGTCTATGGCGAGGGCGGCGATCCCGACCGGCTGATCCCGTTCGACATGATGCCGCGCGTCTTCATGCAAAGCGAATGGCGCCGGTTGGAACGCGGGATCAAGCAGCGGGCGCGGGCGCTGAACGCCTTTCTGCGCGACGTCTATTCCCGTGCCGAGATCGTGCGCGCGGGCCGGATTCCGGCACAACTGGTGTTCCAGAACGCGGCCTATGAGAAATCCGTGGTCGGCTTCGTGCCGCCGCGCGGCGTCTTTTCCCATATCGTGGGTATCGACATCGTGCGCACCGGGCGCGACGAATTCTTCGTGCTCGAGGACAATTGCCGCACGCCTTCGGGGGTCAGCTACATGCTGGAAAACCGCGAGATCATGATGCGCATGTTCCCGGCGCTGTTCCGCAACAACCGGATCGAACCGGTGGACCGCTATCCCGAACTGCTGCGCCGGACGCTTGCCTCGGTCGCGCCGGCGAAATGCGAAGGGACGCCGACGGTCGTGATCCTGACACCGGGCCATTTCAACAGCGCCTATTACGAGCACAGCTTCCTTGCGAACCTGATGGGGGTCGAGCTGGTCGAAGGCAGCGACCTGTTCGTCGATGGCGGCTTTGTCTACATGCGCACGACGCAGGGGCCGAAACGGGTCGATGTCATCTATCGCCGCATCGACGATCCGTTTCTGGATCCCCTGTGCTTTCGCAAGGATTCGATGCTGGGTGTGCCGGGGCTGATGGATGTCTATCGCTCGGGCGGGGTGGCGATTGCCTCGGCACCGGGGGCGGGCGTCGCCGATGACAAGGCAGTCTATACCTTCGTCCCCGAAATGATCCGCTTCTATCTGGGCGAGGAGCCGCTTTTGCAGAACGTCCAGACCTGGACGCTGTGGAAGGATGACGATTACCGCTATGTCATGGAGAACCTCAAGGATCTGGTGGTCAAGGAGGTGCATGGTTCGGGCGGGTACGGGATGCTGATCGGCCCGAAGGCGACTGCCGCCGAGATCGAGGCCTTTGCCGCCCTGATCCGCGCCAATCCCGGCAATTACATCGCCCAGCCGACGCTGGCCTTGTCCACAAGCCCGACTTTTGTCGATCAGGGCATCGCACCCCGGCATGTCGATCTGAGGCCGTTCTGCCTGTGCGGGGACCGGGTCGAGCTGGTGCCGGGCGGGCTGACGCGCGTGGCATTGCGCGAAGGCTCGCTTGTCGTGAACTCGTCGCAGGGCGGCGGGGTCAAGGACACCTGGGTTCTGACGGAATAAGGAAAGGTCGCACATGCTCAGCCGCACCGCCGCCAACCTGTTCTGGATGGGCCGCCACCTGGAACGCGCCGAAACCGCCGCCCGCCTGCTGGACGTGGGGGCGCGCATCACCTTGTTGCCGAATACCGAGGAAGGCTATCGCAACGAATGGGAGTCGCTGCTGCGCGCCTCGGGCGCAAGGCTGACCTTTGCCGAACGCTATGGCAGCGCCATCAATCAGGAGAACGTCGAATCCTGGCTGTTCTTCGACAGCGAGAATCCCGCCTCGGTCGCCTCGTGCATCGAACGGGCGCGGGAAGGTGGCCGGATCGTGCGCACCGCGTTGACGAACCAGGTCTGGGACGCGCTGAACACCGCCTTTCAGGAGTTGCGCCAGTTGAAGGGGCGCCCGCGGGGCGAGTTGGATACCGCCATGCTGACCGATTTCACCACCCGTCACGGGGCGACGGTCAGGGGCGCGATCAATGCCAGCCAGTTGCGCAATGACGGCTGGCATTTCATCAATCTGGGCTATTCGCTGGAACGCGCCGACGCGACCTCTCGCCTGCTCGACGTGAAATATTACGTGTTGCTGCCGCGGGTCGAGTTCATCGGCTCGGGTTTGGACAATTACCAGTGGCAGGTGATCCTGCGCGCGCTGTCGGCCCATCGCGCCTTTCACTGGGCCTATGGCGGAGAGATCACGGCAAACAAGGTTGCGGATTTCCTGATCCTCAACGGCGAAAGCCCACGGTCGCTGCTGACCTCGCTTTACGAGGCGGTCTGGAACCTGGATGGCCTGACCCGCCGCTATGGCGAAGGCGTGCCGGCCACCGCCTCGGCCCGCGCGCGGGTGACGCTGGACGCGCTGATGTCCCGCGATATCGACGCCATCTTCGACGAGGGGCTGCACGAATTCCTGACATGGTTCATCGCCGAGATCGGCAGCATCTCGGATGCCGTCCATGACGATTACCTGAGCGGCCGCATGTAAGGGGGACCGCATGAAACTGAAGATCATCCACGAGACCAGCTACAGCTATGACACGCCGGTCGAGGCTTTGGTCCAAAGCCTGCGCCTGACGCCTTCGGTCCATGAAGGGCAGCGCGTCGGCGAATGGCGCATCGGCGTGACCAACGGCCAGCGGGGTGCGGGCTTCCGCGACGGCGCGGGCGACTGGATCGAGGCCTGGACCGTGCGCGGCCCGATCGAATCGGTCACGGTTTCGATCGACGGGCTGGTCGAGACGCGGGACACGGCGGGCGTTCTGCGCGGCCATCGCGAGACGGTCAGCCCCCTTGTCTATCTGCGCGAAACGCCGGGGACGCGCCCCGACGAGGCGCTGCGCGGCCTTGCCGCCTCGGTCAGCGGTGAGGACAGGCTTGACCTGGCCCACCGACTTGCCGCCGCTGTCCATGGTGCAATGGCATTTACCCCCGGTGCGACCGTCGCCTCGACCACCGCCAGTGAGGCGCTGGGCCGTGGGCAGGGGGTGTGTCAGGATTTCTCGCATATCCTGATCGCTTGCGCGCGTGTGGCGGGGCTGCCCGCGCGATATGTTTCTGGCTATCTGCACTCGACCGTCGACGGGACGCCCCATGATGCCGCCCATGCCTGGGCCGAGCTTCACGTCGGTGCGCTGGGCTGGGTCGGCTTCGACGCCGCGAATGCCTGCTGTCCGGATGACCGCTATGTGCGGCTTGGTTCGGGCTATGACGCGCAGGACGCCGCGCCGGTGCGCGGCATGGCCTTCGGGATTGCCATCGAAAGCCTGGATGTCCGCGTCCATGTCGAGGAGGTTCAGCAATAGTCCGCGGGCCTGTTGCCTTGAAGACGGCGGGATCGTAACGCATCCTTCACGAAGGTGACGAGAGAGGGCGACATGACCTATTGCGTCGGTCTGATACTGGATGCGGGGCTGGTGCTGCTGTCGGATTCGCGGACCAATGCCGGGCTGGACAACATCTCGACCTATCGCAAGATGTTCTTCTTCGAGGAACCGGGCGAGCGGGTCATCGCCATCCTGACCGCAGGCAGCCTGTCCGTCACGCAGACGACGCTGGGCCGGCTGCAGGAGGCGATCGAGGATCCGGATGCGGATGAGACGACTTCGATCATGAAGGCCGCTTCGATGCTGCAGGTCGCGACGATCATCGGCGACACCTTGAACCGCACCCGCTGCGAGATCGCCGAACAGACCCGCGAACTGTCCCAGCAGGCCAGCGCCAGCATGATCGTCGCGGGCCAGCGTCGCGGGGGCGAGATGCGCCTTTTCCTGATCTATCCGCAGGGCAACTTCATCATGGCGACCGAGGACACGCCTTTCCTGCAGATTGGCGAGCATAAGTACGGCAAGCCCATCCTTGACCGCGTGGTGACGCCTGCGACCAGCCTGGCCGATGCGCAAAAGGCGGTGCTGCTGTCGATGGATTCCACCCTGCGTTCGAACCTGTCGGTCGGCATGCCGCTGGACCTTGCGGTGATCGAAAAGGACGCGCTGCGCGTCAGCCATCGCCGCCGCATCCTTGAAGGCGATCCGGGTTTCATGGCGATGTCCGCAGCATGGTCGGCGGCACTTCGCGAAAGCTTCGGCAAGGTCGAGATCTGACGCCGCTCAGCCCGCCTGGTCCACCATCATCCCGCGCAGTTCATAGACCAGATCCAGCGCCTCGCGCGCGGTGATCGCGTCGGGGTTCACGTCCCTGAGCCGCGCCTCGACCTCGGATGCCTGTGCCTTTGCGGGCCGGGGCGGAGGCGGTGGGGCGGCGCGAAACAGCGGCAGGTCGTCCAGCAGGGCGGTGGGCTTGCCCGCGCCTTCGCGTTCGCCGCTTTCCAGCTGGTGCAGGATTTCCTTTGCCCGCTCCACGACCGAGGGTGGCAGCCCGGCCAGCCGCGCGACCTGCACACCATAGCTGCGATCGGCCGCGCCCTTGCGGACCTCGTGCAGGAAGATCACCTCGCCTTCCCATTCGCGAACCGCGACGGTGGCATTCTCGACCCCCGGCAGGCGGGCGGAAAGCGAGGTCATCTCGTGGTAATGCGTTGCGAAAAGCGCGCGGCAGCGGTTGCTGGCATGCAGATGCTCCATCACCGCCCAGGCGATGCTGAGACCGTCCCAGGTCGCGGTGCCGCGCCCGATCTCGTCCAGGATGACGAGCGCATGATCGTCCGCCTGGTTCAGGATCGCCGCCGTCTCGACCATCTCGACCATGAAGGTCGATCGCCCGCGCGCCAGGTCGTCGGCCGCGCCGACGCGGCTGAAAAGCTGGCTGACCATGCCGATATGGGCCTTGCGGGCAGGCACAAAGGCTCCTGCCTGCGCAAGGATCGCGATCAGCGCATTCTGCCGCAGGAAGGTCGATTTGCCGGCCATGTTGGGGCCGGTCAGCAGCCAGATCGCCGGAGTTTCGCCCGCGGTCAGGGCGCAGTCATTGGCGACGAAGGCTTCGCCCTTGCGCTTCAGGGCGCGTTCGACGACCGGATGGCGGCCGCCCTCGATCAGAAAGGCCCGGCTGGCATCGACATGGGGCCGCACCCAGCCTTCACCGCTGGCAAGATCGGCAAAGCCCCCGGTCAGGTCGATTTCCGCCAGGGCGCGTGCGGCCTGTCCGATCCGGCCCGCCGCCTCCAGCACGGCGCGACACAGCCGGGCAAAGATCTCGCGCTCGATCTCCAGCGCGCGGTCGCGGGCGTTCAGGATCCGGGTTTCCAGTTCGGACAGTTCGACCGTGGTGAAGCGGATCTGGTTGGCGGTGGTCTGGCGGTGGATGAAGCGCGCGTTCAGCGGCGGGGCCAGCATCCGCTCGGCATGGGTCGAGGTCGTCTCGATGAAATAGCCCAGCACGTTGTTGTGCTTGATCTTCAGGCTGGTGACGCCGGTTTCGGCAATATAGTCCGCCTGCATCCGCGCGATGACGCCGCGCCCTTCGTCGCGCAGCCGGCGCGTCTCGTCCAGATCGGCGTCGTAACCGGCGGCGACGAAGCCCCCGTCGCGTGCCAGAAGCGGCGGCTCGGCAATCAGGGCATCGTCCAGCAGGTCGACGATCTCGTCATGGCCGGTCAGGTCGCGCGCGGCCTCGGCCAGAACGGCGGGTGCGTCCTCGGCCAGCATGTTGGCGATGGCGGCGCCCTGCGTCAGCCCGCTGCGGATTGCGGCAAGATCGCGCGGACCGCCGCGCTCCAGCGCCAGTCGCGACAGGGCGCGGTCCATGTCCGGGCTGCGCGACAGGGCCTCGCGCAGGTCGGCAGTCAGGCGGGGATCGCTGCCCAGATGGGCGACAGCGGACTGGCGGGTATGGATCAGCTCCAACTCGCGCGACGGCGCGCTGATGCGACGTTCCAGAAGGCGGGCGCCGCCCGCGGTCATCGTCCGGTCGATCGCTGCCAGAAGCGAGCCTTCGCGCCCACCCGACAGGGCCTGCGTCAGTTCCAGATTGCGGCGGGTCGCCGCGTCGATCTGCATCGCCCCGCCCGACGCTTCGCGCACGGGCGGGCGCAGCAGCGGCATCCGGCCCTTCTGGGTCAGCTCAAGATAGTCGACGATCGCGCCCATCGCGGCCAGTTCGGCGCGGCCGAAATTGCCAAAGCCCTCAAGCGTTTCCACGTGGAACAGCGCGCAAAGCCTGCGGGTCGCGGCACCACTGTCGAAGCTGCCGGGCGGCAGCTCGGTCAGGGCGGAACCTGCTTCGGCCGCGATCTCGTCCAGACCCGAGCGTTCGACCGCCAGCAATTCGCGCGGGGCATGGCGGGCCAGTTCGGGCGCCAGGCGGGGGGCGGGGCAGGGCATGACCCGGAATTCGCCGGTCGAGATATCGACCCAGGCCAGCGCGCAATCGTCCCGGACATTGGCGAAGCTTGCCAGGAAATTGTGCCGCCGCGCCTCCAGCAGAGATTCCTCGGTCAGGGTGCCGGGGGTGACAAGGCGCACGACGTCGCGGGCGACGACCGACTTCGCGCCGCGTTTCCTGGCCTCGGCGGGATCCTCCATCTGCTCGGCGATGGCGACGCGGAAACCCTTGCGGATCAGGGTCAGAAGATAGCTTTCGGCGGCATGGACCGGCACGCCGCACATCGGGATCGGCTCGCCCAGATGCGTTCCGCGCTTGGTCAGCGCGATATCCAGCGCGGCCGAGGCGGCAAGCGCGTCCTGAAAGAACATCTCGTAGAAATCGCCCATGCGATAGAACAGCAGCGACCCCGGATTGGCCTCGCGGATCGCGAGATACTGGGCCATCATCGGGGTCGGTTGGTCGATCATCTGCTGCCCTGTCCTGCTGGGGTAAGTCCTTCTATGGGATGGCGGGCGGGATGCAAACCTTGTCGCCTGAAAAGATGCGGATTCTGCGGTGACACAGCGATTTCCTTGGTGCATCGTGGCGGCAAAACCGGTGGTTCGAGGGCCGCATGAAAGCAGTGATCTGGGCCGCGGCACTTGGCTGCGGCCTGTCGGCGGCAGAAGCCGCATGTCCGGACGCGTCGCTGATGCAGAATGCTGCACGCGGCTGGATCGCCGGTCAGCGCCTGCCGGACCCGCTGGTCATGAACATGGACGACGCGCGCTGCGCCTATGCCTCGTTCCGTGCCGTACTGGAATCCGAACTTGGCCCGCCTGTCGGGGTGAAAGTGGGCTTCACCTCGCCCGAGGTGCAGCGGCGCTTTGCCATCGACCAGCCGGTCGCCGGACTGTTCTTTGCGCCGATGCTGCAAGCCGACGGGTCGACCCTCAGCCTGACGGGCAGTCGCAACCCGTATTACGAGGCCGACCTGGTGGTCGTGGTCAAGGACAGCGCGATCATGCGGGCCCAGACGCGCGAGGAAGTCGCGGCCTCGCTGTCCGAGGTGCGCCCCTTCATCGAATTTCCCGACATCGCCCTGGCGCGGAACTCGGTTCCGACCGGGCCGCTGATGGCGGCCTATGGCGTGACGCCCTGGCGCGGCGTGATGGGCAAGGGCATCCCGCTTGCCGAATTTGCCGACCCGGCTGCCGCGCTGGCGGGCATGACCGTCGCGCTGAAGCTGAACGGCACCACATTGGCCGTGTCGCGGGGCGATCACCTGATGGGACATCCGCTGGATGTGGTGCTGTGGCTGATCCGCGAGGGCGGGTATGAGATGAAGCCCGGCTCGATCATTTCGCTGGGATCCTTTGCCAGTTTCAGCCCTCTCGCTCCGGGGCAAAGGGTCGAGGTCGAATACAACCTGCTCGGGCGCGGGATGAAGGTCTCGGCCACGATTGTTCCTTGAGCGCCTGGATTTTTAGGCAAGCAGATCGAATTAGCTTTGCGTTGCAGTGGCTTGTGTCGCATCACTGTCATTGGGCGTCGCTAGGTGGCACGGGGTGCCGCCGATTGCGGCTCGTTTGCGAACGGAGTTTGCGACATGAACTGTAAATCGACCGCGACCGGGCTTGTCGCGATGATCGCATTGACCTCGACCGGGGTTGCCTCGGCCCAGGATCTGGCGGCACTGGAACAGGCGGCAAAGGCCGAAGGCATGCTGACCACCATCGCGCTGCCGCATGACTGGTGCGGCTATGGCGCCGTGATCGAGGGGTTCAAGGCGAAATACCCCGGCATCCAGGTGAACGAACTGAACCCCGACGCGGGTTCGGCCGACGAGCTTGAGGCGATCCGCGCCAACAAGGACAACAAGGGCCCGCAGGCGCCCGACGTGATCGATGTGGGCCTGTCCTTCGGTCCGCAGGCCAAGACCGAAGGGCTGATCCAGCCCTACAAGGTCGCCACCTGGGACAGCATCCCGGACGATGCGAAGGATGCCGAGGGTTACTGGTACGGAGACTATTACGGCGTCATGGCCTTTGGCGTGAACTCCGACCTGGTCGATACCGTCCCGACAAGCTGGAAAGACCTGACCAAGCCCGAATACGCGAATGCCTTCGCGCTGGCCGGCGATCCGCGCGCCTCGGCGCAGGCGATCATCTCGGTCATGGCGGCGGGCATCGCCAATGGCGGCGAACCTGGCGAGGCGTCGGGCCAGAAGGGCATGGAGCTGATGGCCCAGGTCAACAAGGCCGGGAACTTCGTCCCGGTCATCGGCAAGTCGGCGACCATCGCGCAGGGCGCGACCCCGATCGTCACCGCCTGGGATTACAACCTGCTCAGCTGGCGCGACGGCCTGAACGGCAACCCCCCGGTCGAAGTCGTGATCCCCGAGGATGGGGTGGTCGCGGGCGTCTATGTGCAGGCGATCTCGGCCTTTGCGCCGCATCCGAACGCGGCGAAGCTGTGGATGGAATACCTGTATTCGGATGAGGGTCAGCTTGGTTGGCTCAAGGGCTATTGCCACCCGATCCGCTTCAACGACCTGGTGAAGAACGGCAAGGTTCCGCAGGAAATGCTGGACGCGCTGCCCCCGGCGGCGGCTTATGAAAAGGCGATTTTCCCCTCGCTGGAACAGCAAGAGGCCAACAAGAAGGTCGTGACCGAGGGCTGGGACAGCGTCGTGGGCGCCGCAGTCAAGGAATGATGCGAATGGCCCCGCCCGTCCAGGGCGGGGCCTGCCGGAAGGGACGGGGATGAGAACAGGCTGGAACTGGCTGGGCGTCGTGCCCTTCTTCGCTTTCGCGGCGCTGTTTCTGGTGCTGCCGACGATGAATATCGTCATCGGCGCATTCCAGAACCCGCAGGGCGAATTCACGCTGGCCAATCTGGCCGGCCTGTCCTCGCCCCGGATCGTCGACAGCTTCACGATCTCGATCCAGATCTCGCTGGCTTCGGCGGCGCTGGGTTGCCTGATCGGATTTGCGATGGCGGCTGCGGTGGTGATGGGCAGGCTGCCGGGCTGGATCAAGGCGCCGCTGATGACCTTTTCGGGCGTCGCCTCGAACTTTGCGGGCGTGCCGCTGGCCTTTGCCTTCATCTCGACGCTGGGCCGGGTGGGTCTGGTCACCATGCTGCTGCGGCAATGGTTCGGCATCAACATCTATGCGATGGGCTTCAACCTGCTGTCGTTCTGGGGCCTGACGCTGACCTATCTGTTCTTCCAGATTCCTCTGATGATCCTGATCATCACCCCCGCGCTTGAAGGGTTGAAGCGCGAATGGCGCGAGGCGGCCGAGGTGCTGGGCGCCTCGACGGGGCAATATTGGCGCATGGTCGCGCTGCCGATCCTGTTCCCGTCGCTTCTGGGCACCTTCGCGCTGCTGTTCGCCAACAGCTTCGGGGCGGTGGCCACGGCCTATGCGCTGACAGGATCGTCGCTGTCGATCGTGCCGATCATGCTGTTCGCGCAGATCAGGGGCGACGTGCTGCAGGATCCGCATCTGGGTTATGCGATGGCCTTTGGCATGATCGTGGTCACGGGGCTTGCGAACCTGGCCTATGTCATCATGCGCAGCCGCGCCGAAAGGTGGATGCGATGAAGCGGGTCTGGTCCTGGGGCGCGATCATCCTTGGCAGCATCTATTTCCTGCTGCCGCTGATTGGGACGCTGGAATTCTCGCTGCGGATGCGGCGGGGGGAATACACGCTGGACGCCTATCGCTCGGTCCTGGCGGATCCGAAATTCCGGGAAACCTTCGGCTATTCGGTCGGCATGGCGCTGGCAACGATCGTGCTGGGGGTGTTGCTGGTGGTGCCCACGGCCTATTGGGTGCGGCTGCGCCTGCCGCGACTGCGCCCGGTGATCGAGTTCGTGACCCTGCTGCCACTGGTGATCCCAGCCATCGTGGTCGTCTTCGGCTATGTCCGGCTTTACAACACCTCGTCGATCCTGCCGCTGACCGGCTCGGCCCAGGGCACCAACCTGCTGCTGCTGTGCGGCTATGCCACGCTGGCGCTGCCCTATATGTACCGCGCGGTCGATACCGGGCTTTCGACCCTGGACGTGCGCAGCCTGACCGAGGCGGCGCAGTCCCTGGGCGCGGGCTGGGCGCGGATCATCGGCAGCCTGATCCTGCCCAATGTGCTGGGCGCGGTGATGTCGGGGGCTTTCCTGTCATTTGCGATCGTCATCGGTGAATTCACGATGGCGGCACTGCTGAACCGCCCGGCCTTTGGACCCTATATGCAGCTTCTGGGCGCGAACCGCGCCTATGAACCCGCCGCGCTGGCCGTCATCGCCTTTGCCGCCACCTGGGGCTGCATGGGTCTCATGCAACTGATCTCCCGCCTGGCGGGCGTGCGAAAGACCGCGAAATGAGCTTTCTGACCCTCGACCACCTGCAGAAATCCTTTGGCGCGACCAGGGTCGTGCAGGATTTCAACCTGTCTGTCGAGAAGGGAGAGTTCGTGTCCTTCCTTGGCCCCTCGGGCTGCGGCAAGACCACGGTCCTGCGCATGGTCGCGGGCTTCGAGGACCCGACCGAGGGGCGGATCAGGATTGATGGGCAGGACGTGACCCGGCTGCGCCCCAACCAGCGCCAGATTGGAATGGTGTTTCAGGCCTATGCGCTGTTCCCGAACCTGACGGTCGCCGACAATGTGGGTTTCGGCCTGAAAGTCGCGGGCGTGCCGCGATCCGAACGCGCCAGCCGCGTGGCCGAGATGCTGGACCTGATCGGGCTGCCCGATCTGGGCGGGCGTTATCCCTGGCAGCTTTCAGGCGGGCAGCAGCAACGCGTGGCGCTGGCCCGCGCGCTCGCCCCGCGCCCGCGTGTCCTTTTGCTGGACGAACCGCTTTCGGCGCTGGACGCAAAGATCCGCGTCAGCCTGCGCAACCAGATCCGCGAAATCCAGCAGCGGCTGGGCATCACCACCATCTTCGTGACCCATGACCAGGAAGAGGCGCTGTCGATTTCGGACCGGATCGTGGTCATGCACAAGGGCATCGCCGACCAGACCGGCACCCCGCGCGAGATCTATGACCACCCGGCCACCGATTTCGTCGCAGGCTTTGTCGGCACGCTGAACCGCTTTGATGCCGAGGTTCTGGATCCCACCACCGGCCGTCTGCGCGTCGCAGGGACCGAGGTTGCGCTGAACCGGCCGCTGCCCGCCGCGGGCATCACCCTTGCTGCCCGCCCTGAGGGGTTGGCGCTGGGCGATGCCGGCATCGCGGCGGTGGTGACGGGGGTCGAATTCCTGGGCTCGGTCCAGCGGCTCCGGGCGCGGGTGGGTCAGCGCGATATCGTTCTGGACCGCTTCAACGCGCCCGCAACCGCGCTGCCGCAGGCGGGCGATACGGTCCATATCTCGCCTCAGGGCTCGAACTGGCTGGTTCTCAGCCCCGGCGCGTAACGGGGCCGGGGGCGCTCAGCCCTGGGGGCGTGCGCCGCGCTGCCTGATCGCGGCAAGCGCATGGCCGGGCAGAATCGCGAAGCCCTTGGCATAGCGCAGCGCCAGGCGGCGCGGGTTCGACAGCATCCGCCACAGCCATTCCATCTTGGCATGACGCACCAGCGCGGGGGCGCGGCGCTGCTGCCCCGACAGGAAATCCAGCCCCGCCCCGATCGAGGCGAAGCCCACATTTCCCAGCGCATCGCGGGCGCGGATCGCGAAAAGCTCTTGCCGGGGCGCGCCAAGCGCAAGGAAGCACAGCCGCGCGCCCGATGCGCGCAGGCTGTCGATGATGCCCAGGGCTTCGGCCCCGTCGGGGTCGAAGGGAAAACCCGGCGCATGGGTCAGCGCCACCCGCAGCCCCGGAACGCGGGCCTGCATCGCGCGGGCGGCCAGCGCCAGCGACTCGTTGTTGCTGCCTACCAGAGCGATCGGCAGGTCCAGCGCCGCCGCCTCGGCCGCAAGGGGCAGCACTAGATCCGAGCCGGGGGTCAGCCTGACCGGATGGCCGGCCAGCCGCGACAGCCAGACGATGGGGTTGCCATCGGCGCAGACAAGGTCATGGGCGGCATAGGCGCTGCGGAAGTGCCCATCCTCGGACAGGCGCTGAAGATGGTCGACATTGATCGTTGCCAGCGCGAATCCATAACCCTCGGCCAGGCGTTCGCGCACCTTGGCCAGCAGCGTCGGTGAATCTGGACAATTGATCCGAACGGCATTGCCGTCGGGGTAGCTGAACTGCATGATAAGACCCATCCGGCCCCGGTCCTGGGCAGGATGGGTCGGGGTCGGAGCGAATGCAACGACATTCGGATCCCCGACGGACGGGTCCAACCGGCAGGGGGAGAGGTTGCCGCCAGTCGCCTTGATGATGCTGCTGCTTTGGCCGGTGGTGGCCGGAGTGTTGTTTTCGCGGATGGACCGGCAAAGGGCCGTGGTCTGGACGCTGCTTGCAGGGTATCTGCTGCTGCCGACCGGAGTCGCGATCGACTTGCCGGCTGTGCCGGGCATCACCAAGCACATGATCCCGGCGATGTGCGCCGCGCTGTTCCTGTTCCTGCAGCGTGACAAGTTCAAGGACGCGCCGATGCCGCCCCATTGGGGCAAGTTCGTCACCTTCCTGCTGATCCTGAACTTCACCAGCCCGATGCTGACCACCGTGACCAATTCCGACCCTCTGCCCGGCGGGGTCCAGTATCGTCCCGCGCTGTCGATCAGCCAGGGCATTTCGGAAACCATGCTGGTCTATATCCAGCTTCTGCCGTTCTTTCTGGGCTATCGCGTGCTTTGGGACCGGCAGGGGGCCGAGATCCTGGTCCGCGCGCTGGTGCTGGGCATCCTGGCCTATAGCGTCCTGATGCTGTTCGAGGTTCGGTTCAGCCCGCAGCTGAACATCATGCTTTACGGCTATTTCCAGCACGATTTCGGGCAGACGATCCGCTATGGCGGGTTCCGCCCCATCGTCTTTCTGGAACATCCGCTTTGGGTGGCGGTGCTGACCATGTGCGCCTTTGTCTCGGCGATCGTGGTGGCGCGGAACGACCGGACGCGTCGGAACCTGCTGATTGCCTGCTATCTGGCCTTCATCCTGCTGATCTGCCGGTCGGCGGGGGCACTGCTGCAGGCGATGATGGCCGCGCCGCTGGTCGCGCTGGGACGGCCGCGCACGATGGTCGTCGCCGCAGCGGTCGTGGCCAGCCTTGCCTTTGCCTATCCGGTGCTGCGCACCTCGTCCCTGGTGCCGCTGAACGGCATCGTCGACGCCGCCATGTCGCTTTCGCCCGAGCGAGGGCGTTCGCTGGAGTTCCGCCTGTCCAACGAAGAGAAGCTGGTCGAACGCGCGTTGGAACGACCGCTGTTCGGCTGGGGGGGCTGGGGACGTTCCCTGTTCCTTGATCCGTTCAACGGCAGGTTGACGGCAATTCCCGATGGGCTTTGGGTGATCTGGATGGGGGCCAAAGGGGTCTATGGCTATCTTGCGCAGTTCCTGATGCTGATCCTGCCGATCTGGACCATGCTGCGCGCCGTGCCCCGGCGGATCGGGGCGGGAGCGCAGGCGGAATACCGGCTTCTGGGCTGTCTTGCGCTGATCCTGGCCATGAATTGCCTTGATCTGATCCCCAATGCGACGTTGACGCCGGTGACATGGCTGATGGCCGGCACACTGATGGGGAATGCCCGGCGCCTGCTGGCCGGTGTCCACGAACCGGCCGATGGACCGGTCGCAAGTCAGATTCTACCGAAAAAGGCAGGCCTCCAAACGGTTTTATAGGTTGGTGGCGGGGTCAGGATTCGCTATTCCGAATACGCGCATCAGTTGTTTAGTGTCGGTCGCAGGAAATCTGCGGACCGTAGTTTTTTGAAGGATGCATGGCCTTGGATCAAAGCCAGGTGTTGGATAACGATATTGCCATCGTCGGGATGGCCGCGCAGTTGCCAGGGGCGGCCAATGTCGCCGAATACTGGGACAACCTTTGTCGGGGCGTGGAATCGATCCAGCGCGTGTCCCAGGCCGACCTGATCTCGCGCGGAGAGGCGAGGAGCAGGCTTTCCGATCCGAACTATGTTCCTGCTGCCGCCATCCTGGACCAGTTCGACGAATTCGATGCCGAGTTCTTCGGGCTTTCGCCCAAGGAAGCGGCGATCATGGACCCCCAGCACCGCAAGTTCCTTGAGACCTGCTGGCACGCGCTTGAGGACGCGGCCCATGTCCCCGAGGAATTCCGCCGCCCGATCGGCGTCTGGGCGGGCTGCGGCATGGGCAGCTATTTCTACTGGAACGTCTGCTCGAACCGCGATCTGGTCG
Organism: Paracoccus sp. KR1-242; assembly: GCF_049446195.1. NCBI lineage: Bacteria > Pseudomonadati > Pseudomonadota > Alphaproteobacteria > Rhodobacterales > Paracoccaceae > Paracoccus > Paracoccus sp. KR1-242. Next base: position 191,420 of record NZ_JBMSED010000008.1, on the reverse strand, counting down.
ATGGGGTCGGGCATTTCCTGCTGCGCCATACCGGCAATGACAAGGACTTCCTGTCGACCCGCGCAAGCCATGTCCTTGACCTGACGGGACCCAGCGTCAACGTGCAGACGGCCTGCTCGACCTCGCTGGTCGCGATCCACATGGCCTGCCAGTCCCTGCAAAGCGGGGAATGCGACATGGCGCTGGCGGGCGGCGTCACGATCGAGATGCCGCATGGCCTGGGCTATCTCTACAAGGAGAACGAGATCCTGTCGCCGGACGGGCATTGCCACGCCTTTGACCACCGCGCTCAGGGCACCGTCTTTGGCAGCGGTGCGGCGGTCGTGGTTCTGCGCCGGCTGAAGGACGCGATTGCCGATGGCGATCATGTCTGGGCGGTCATCAAGGGATCGGCGATCAACAACGACGGCGCGGCCAAGGCGGGCTATCTGGCCCCCAGCGTCGAAGGGCAGGCCCAGGCCATTGCCGAGGCGCTGGTCATGTCGGGCGTCGCCTCGGACGGGATCGGCTATGTCGAGTGCCACGGCACCGGCACGGCGCTTGGCGACCCGATCGAGGTTGCGGCGCTGAATCAGGCCTATGCACGGGTCTCGGACGGGACGCGCCAGGGGCCTTGCCACATCGGCTCGGTCAAGACGAATATCGGGCATCTCGATACGGCGGCGGGCAGCGCGGGGCTGATCAAGACCGCGTTGGCCCTGCATCACGGCCGGATTCCCGCCAGCCTTGGATATGAAAGCGCGAACCCCGCTATCGATTTTGCCGGTGGGCCGTTCCGGGTCAATGACCGCCTGGGCGACTGGCCCTTGCCGGGTCTGCGCCGCGCTGGCGTCAACTCGCTGGGCGTGGGCGGGACCAATGCCCATGTGGTGCTGCAGGAACCACCCGCCCTGTCCGCGGCGGCGGAATCCGACTGGCCCTTCCACATCATCGCCGTTTCCGGGCGCAGCAAGGCGGCGCTGGATGCGAACGCGGCGGCGCTGGCGCAATGGCTGCGCGCCAATCCGGGCGTGGACATGGCCGACCTGTCCTTTACCCTGACGCAGGGCCGCCGCCAGTTCGACCGTCGCCGGGTGCTGGTCGCCCATGATGCGGCCGAGGCGGCCGGCCTGCTGGAGGGGCTGGACCCCCGTCTGGTCTTTGACCACCAGCCCGTGGCCGCGGGGGCATCGGCGGTCTTCATGCTGCCGGGCGGCGGTGCGCAATACGCGGGCATGGCGCGAGGCCTTTACGAAACCGAACCGGTCTTCCGCGAATGGATGGACCGGGGGCTGGACCACATGGCCAGCGCGCATGGAACCGACCTGCGCGCGCTGTGGCTGCCCGAGCCCGGGGCCGAGGCCGAGGCGGACCGCCGCCTGCTTCAGCCCTCGCTGCAATTGCCGCTGCTGATGATCACCGAATATGCGCTGGCGCAGCTTTGGATCGGCTGGGGCGTCCATCCCTCGGCCCTGATCGGCCATTCCATGGGCGAGAATACCGCCGCCTGCATCGCGGGCGTGATGTCCTTTGAAGATTGCATCGGGCTTGTTCGCCTGCGCGGCCTGCTGTTCGACCGTGTCCCGGCGGGCGGAATGCTGAGCGTGCCGCTGCCGCCCGAAGAATTCGCCGAGGAACTGGGCCAACTGGACCTTGCCGCGGTGAACGGGCCGGGGCTGTCCGTTGTGTCCGGACCGGATGCGGCGCTTGACGCCTTTGCCGCCCGCATGAGCGCACGAGAGATCGAATGCCAGCGCATCGCCATCTCGATCGCCGCGCATTCGCGGATGCTTGATGGCATCCTGGATGAATTCCGCGCCTATCTGGCCTCGATCCGGCTAAGCGCACCGCAGATCCCGATCATTTCGAACCGCAGCGGCCAGCCCCTGACGGATGCCGAGGCGACCAGCCCCGATTATTGGGTCGCGCACTTGCGCGGGACTGTCCGCTTTGCCGACGGGATCTCGCATCTGGCGCAGGACCCCGACCGGATCTTCCTTGAGGTCGGGCCGGGTCGCGCGATGCAGGCCATGACCAAGGCCCATCCGGCCGTCAACGCGAACCAGGTGATCTCGGCTCTGCGCCACCGCGACCACCAGACGGGCGACGACACGTTCTTCATGGCGGCGCTGGCGCGGGTCTGGGCCTGTGGCGGCGCGATCGACTGGGACCAGATCTGGGGGGACGCGCAGCGCAGGCGGCTTTCGCTGCCGGGCTATGCCTTCCAACGCAAACGCTATTTCATCGAGCGTTCGGCCCATGCCGCGACCGAGGCCGAGGCTGAACTGGCGCGTCTGGACGAGCCTGCGGAATGGGGCTGGCGCCCGGCGTGGAAGCTGGCCTCGCCAGCGCTGGAGATCGGCCCCGACGGACCGGTGGTCAGCGGCACCCGCAACTGGCTGCTTCTGTCGGACGAACTGGGTATCGGTGACCGGCTGGCCGCGCTGCTGCGGGGCAGGGGCCAGCGCGTCGCGACGGTCCAGATCGCGGATACCTTTGCCGACAAGGGCGATGCTCGCTTCACCCTGCCGCTGGAATCGGACCGCGAAGATTACGAGATGCTGCTGTCGGCGCTGGCGGCGCAGGACATGCGGCCCGACCGCATCCTGCACCTGTGGTCGCTGACGCAAGGCGCACAGTTCCGCGCCGGTTCGAACCTGCTGAACAGCCGGCTTGAACGTGGTTACTTCAGCCTGCTTCATCTGGCGCAGGCGATCGGCGCGGAAATGCCCGATGCGCGGCTGGACCTGATCGCGATCTGCAACGACGCCCTGCGCGTGGCGGCCGAGGCTGCGCCCGCACCCGAAAAGGCGACCGCCGCCGGTCCCGTCCGCGTGCTGCCGCATGAGATGCCGGGGGTGTCGGCACGGCTGGTCGATATCCGCCTGCCCGAGCGTCCCAACCCCGACGCAGTCGCCGCCACGCTGCTGGAGGAGGCCCTGGCCCCGGCCGGTGCGCCAATCGCCGCATGGCGCGATGGCAGACGCTTCGTCCAGTCGCTGGAGCCGGTGCTGCTGCCTGATGACGGTTTGCAGGGTATCCCCTCGGGTTCGGTCTGCCTGATCACCGGCGGCTTCGGCGGGATCGGCCAGGCCATCGCGCGCGAACTTGCGGGCCGTGGCGGGGCAAGGCTGGCGCTGACGACCCGCGGCAGCCTTGAGGCAGGGCCGGTCATCGCCGCGATCCGCAAGCTTGAGGCGATGGGGGCCGAGGTGATCGCGCTTCGCGCCGATGTCACCAGCCCCGAGGACATGGCCCGCGCCATTGCGGGCACCCGCGATCGTTTCGGTGCGCTGGACGTGGTCCTTCATGCGGCGGGCGTTGTCCGTGACAGCCTGATCGCGGCGAAGACCGACGATGAAAGCTGGGATGTGCTGGCGCCGAAACTGCTGGGCACGCGCGCGCTGGTCGAGGCATTGGCTGCCGATCCGGTTCGGCTGACGGTGCTGTTCGCATCGACATCTTCCGTCATCGCCCCGGCGGGTCAGGCCGATTATGTCGCGGCGAACGAATATCTGAACGCGGTCGCGCGCGCCGCCCCTGCGGGGTTGGGTCGCGTGGTTGCCGTGAACTGGGGCGTCTGGGCCGATACCGGCATGGCCGCCCGCGCGCTCGGGATCGAGGATGCGGTCGCCGCCGGACCCCCGGTCGACCGGCCGCTTGTCGATCAGACCATGCCCATGCCCGGCGGGCGCGAGTTCCGCACGGCCCTGTCGATGGACCACTGGATCATTGGCGGCCACAAGACCGCCGCGGGCCAGGCCCTGATGCCCGGCACCGGCTGGATCGAACTGATCGCCGAAGCCGCGCTGGAATCCGGCATGAGCCTGCCGCTGGAAATCCGCGATCTGGAGTTCCAGCGCCCGGTGCTGGTCGCCGATACCGCGTTGGTGACGACGCGACTGGACCCGCGCGGCGATGCCTTCGGGGTCGAGATCCTTGACGATCCGCAGGGCAGCGCGAATGTCCGCGCCCAGGTCGCCCCGCTGGACGACCCAGCAGAGCCGGCGCGGCTGGTGGTCTCGGGCCCCTGGGACGTGGACGGGCAGGGGCAGGCGCTGCCTTCGGCACAAGAGGGGCAGATGGATTTCGGCCCGCGCTGGAAGGTGCTGCGCCGCTATCGCATCGCCGCGGACGAAGGCGTGGCCGAGCTGTCGCTTTCCCCCGAATTCGCGGCCGAGGCCGGGCAGGGCTGGTTGGTCCATCCCGCGCTTCTGGACATCGCGACCGGTTGGGCGATGGCGCTGATCCGGGGCTGGTCGCCCGATCACCTGTGGGTGCCGATGGGTTATGGCGCGATCCGCATACATCGCCCGCTTCCGGCTCAGGTCGTCAGCCGCATCCGCAACGCCGCCGAAAACAGCGATGCGCTGGGAATGGCGCAGTTCGACATCACCCTGGCCGCGCCCGACGGCACGGTCGCGGTCGAGATCCGGGGCTTTGCCCTGCGCAAGCTGACCGCCGCGCTTTCGGCGACGCCACGCACGCGCGTCCAGCCCACGCGCAGCATGTCCCCGGCCGAGCGTCGCTTGCACCACAATATCAGCCAGGGCATTCCCGGCGCGATCGGCCCGGCGATGCTGTCCCGCGCGATCTCGACGGGACTGGCACAGGTCTATGTCTCGTCGCTGGATCTTCCGGCGCTGATCGCCGAGGCGGGGGTGACGCAGGATGCAGCCCCTTCCGAAGGCGGCTTCGAGCGGCCGGATCTGGACAGCGATTTCGTGGAACCGACGCCGGGCGTGCAGGCCGAGCTTGCCGCGATCTGGTCCGAGCTTCTGGGCATCGCGCAGGTCGGGGCGGCGGACAGCTTCTTCGATCTGGGCGGGCATTCCCTGATCGCGGTCCGCATGTTCGGTCAGGTTCGCAAGGGCTTCGGGGTGGACCTGCCGATTTCGACCTTGTTCAAGGCGCCGACCATTGCCGAACTGGCCGCGCTGATCGAGCAACGCACCGGCCCGCGCGAGATCGCGGCCGCCGACAATGTCCGTGCGCTGCCCACGGCCGAGCGGCCGTCCCGCCGCTTTCTGGTCGACATGGGCGGACGCGGCGAAGGCGCGCCCTTCTTCATGGTCGCGGGCATGTTCGGCAACGTCATGAACCTGCGGCAGCTTGCGCAGCGGCTGGGTGCGGACCGGCGCTTCTATGGCCTGCAGGCTCGCGGGCTTTTGGGCGAGGATGAACCCCATCCCGGCTTTGCCGAGGCCGCCCGCGACTACATCGCCGAGATTCGTGAAGTGCAGCCACAAGGACCCTATCTGCTTGGCGGATTCTCGGGCGGCGGGCTGACGGCCTATGAAATGGCCCGCCAATTGCGCGCCGAGGGCGAGGAGGTCGCGATGCTCGTGATGCTCGACACGCCCTTGCCCCTGCGCGAGCCGCTGTCGCGCAAGGACCGGCTGATGATCCGCCTGGGCGAGATGCGCGAAGGCGGTGCGGGCTTTGTGCGCCAATGGATCGGCGACCGCATCCGCTATGAGATCGGCAAGCGGCGCCGATCGCAGGCGCTGGATGCCGGGGCGGTGGCCGATCAGGGCAGCTTCCACGATCTTGCGATCGAGGCGGCCTTCCTGTCCTGGCTGCCGGGGATGACGGTCACGTCCTATGACGGGCCTGTTGCCATGTTCCGCCCGCCGCTGGATCCGCGCTGGAAGGTCTCGGCCGGACGGTTCGTGACTGCTGCCCGGACCTATATGCTGGACGACAACGGCTGGAGCCCCTGGATGCCGCGCCTGCGCGTCGTCGAGGTGCCGGGAGATCACGACTCGATGGTGCTTGAGCCCAATGTGCGCCGCATGGCCAGCGTCCTGCGCGACATCCTGCTTGAAGCCGATGCGGACGCACCGGCGCGGGCGCGGGCGGCGGAATAGGGGGGACTGGTAATGGCGATCAATCCCTCGGTGCAGGTCGTCGTGCTGAACTGGCGCACCCCGGACATGTCGCTGGTCGCAGCCGAAGCCGCCCTGCGCGAGATCGAAGGGCTGGATGGCGGCGTCACCATCGTCGACAATGGTTCGGACGACGGCTCGTTCGAAAAGATGCAGACCGAGGCCGAGGCGCGGGGCTGGCTTGCCGATGGCCGTGTCGCGGTGCTGCAATCGGGCTGGAACGGTGGCTTCGGGGCCGGGAACAACCACGGCATCCGCCAGGGATTGCCGGACGGGCGCCGCCCCGACCTGGTCTATCTGCTGAATTCGGACGCGATCCCGCAGCCCGGCGCGATCCGCGTGCTGCGCGATTATCTGGTCGCTCATCCCGCAGTCGGGCTTGCCTGTTCGCGATTGCGCGGCACCGATGGCGCGCCGCACCTGACCGCCTTCCGCTTTCCCTCGGCTGCGGGAGAGTTCGAGGCGGCCAGCCGCTCGGGTCCGGTGACGCGGCTTTTGCGGGACAAGGTCGTGGCCATGCCGCAGCCCCCGATCTCGGGGCGGGTGGACTGGTCGGCGGGGGCCTCGATGATGATCCGCAGCGAGGTGCTGGATCGCATCGGCCTGTTCGACGAGGGGTTCTTTCTTTACTTCGAGGAAACGGACTTGTGCCGTCGCGCCGCGATGGCGGGCTGGGAAACCCATTACGTCGTGGAAAGCGAGGTCGAGCACATCGGCTCGGCCAGCACGGGGATGAAGACCTGGAAGCGCGCACCGGATTATTGGTACGATTCCCGTCGGCGCTATTTCGAAAAGCATCATGGCCGCGGCGGCGCGCTTTGGGCCACCGCGGCGGTTTTGGGCGGCTCGGCATTGTGGGGTCTGCGCTGCCTGCTGCAGCGGCGGCGGACCGAGCTGCCGCCCGGACATTTGTCGCATTTGACGCGGCACGCGCTGCGCCGCCAACCATTGCCTGTTCATGTCGATAAGGGTCAACCATGACGCAGTTTTCCGCGATTCTGGTCGGTAACGAACTTCTCATGCGCCACGCGGCCGAGACGCTGTTGGGGCGCGGTCACCGCGTCGTCGCGGTGGTGACGCGCAATCCCGAATTGCAGGCCTGGGCGCAGGGTGCGGGCCTGCCGGTCGAGGATCAGGACGCGCCCCTTGCCGAAGGGGCGCCGGTGGCGGACTGGCTTTTCAGCGTCGCGAACCTTTCGATTCTCAGCCGCGCGATGCTGGCGCGGGGCCAGCGCGGCGCGATCAACTTTCACGACGGTCCGCTGCCGCGGCTGGCCGGGCTGAACGCGCCGGTCTGGGCGATCCACGCGGGCGCTTCGCAACATGGCGTGACCTGGCACATGATCGAAGGTGGCGTCGACGAAGGCGATATCCTTGCGCAGCGCCTGTTCGACCTGCGCGAGGATGACACTGCCCTGACGCTGAACGCCCGCTGCTTTGCCCGCGGGGCGGAAAGCTTTGCGGATGTGGTCGACCAGCTTGAGGGCGCGGGCCCGCAGCGCCAGCGACAGGATCTGTCCCAACGCAGCTACATGGCGCGCGACAAGCGCCCCGATGCGGCGGGGGTCATCGATTTCGCGCGTCCGGCGGCGCAGATTGGTGCGCTGGTCCGGGCGCTTGACCACGGCGGATACTGGAACCCGCTGACCGAAGCGAAAATCCGGCTGGCGGATGGATCCTTGCGTCCGGTGGTGGGCTTCGCAGGCATTGGTGCCGCATCCGCCGCACCGGGAACGGTGCTGGCCCTTGACGGCGACACCGTGACCATTGCCGCCGCGGATGGTGCGGTCAGCCTGCATGTGCGGGGCGAATTGCCGCCTTTGGGCACGGTGCTGCCCGCCTTGACGGCTGAAGATGGCGCAAACCTTGCTGCGCTGGCCGATGCCGCGGCCCCGCATGACGGCTGGTGGCGCAGGCGGCTTGCCGCGATGAACCCGGCCGTCCTGCCGGGCGAAGGGTCGGGTCAGGTGGCGCGCATCGACTTGATCCCTGGTGCCGGTCCTGATCGCGTGGCGTTGGCGGCCGCCTTGCTGGCGCGGCTTGTCGCCCAGTCGCAATTCGACCTGGCGCTGCGTCCGGTCGGCTTGCCGCAGGATGCGATCGTCGCGGGCTGGCAGCCGCTGGCGATCGACGCGCAGGCGGGAATGACGCTGGCAGAGCTTGCCGCCGGGATCGAGGCTCAGCTGGCCGAAGCTGCGGCGCATCGCCACTTCATGTCGGATCTTGTCCATCGCGCACCCGAATTGCGCGATGCCGCCCGGCCCGATCTGGCGATCAACCTGTCCGAAATCGCCCCGGTTGGGGAAGCGGGCCTGACGGTGGCGCTGACCCCTTCGGGCGCGGCGCTGCTGCATGATCCGGCGCGGGTCAGTGCCGCGCAGGCGCAGCGGGTCGCGCGCGCGCTGGATGCGGGTCTTGCCATGTCGGGCAGCACAAGCCTGTCCGAACTGTCGCTGCTGGACCCGGCGGAGCGCGATGACCTGCTGATCGCCCGCAATGACACCGCCGTCCCGCTTGATCCGGCCTGCATCCATGAGCTGATCGCGCAATTGGCCACGCAGGATCCCGATGCCATCGCGCTGGCCTTCGAGGATCGGACGCTGACGCGCGCCGAACTTGACCGTGCCGCGACCGCTTTGGCAGGGCAGCTGGCCGGCATGGGCGTGGGCCCGGACCAGCCGGTCGGTCTGTTCGCCCGCCGCTCGCCCGAGCTGGTGATCGGGGCGCTGGCGATCTGGAAGGCGGGCGGGGCCTATGTGCCGCTTGACCCCGACTATCCGGCGGACCGGATCGCGCTTTACCTGCAGGACAGCGGCGCGCAGGTCGTTCTGGTGCAGGAGGGGCTGGGCGACCGTTTGCCCCCGCATGGGGCGCGCGCGGTTCCCATCGCCTCGGAGGTGCCGGCTGTCGCGGCGCAGCCGCCCACATCACCAGTGACGCCCGCGAACCTTGCCTATCTGATCTATACCTCCGGTTCGACCGGGCGGCCCAAGGGGGTCATGGTCGAGCATCGCAACGTCGCCAATTTCTTCGTGGGCATGGATGCGGTCATTCCCCATCGTCCCGGCGACACCTGGCTGGCGGTGACCAGCCTGTCCTTTGACATCTCGGTGCTGGAAATCTTCTGGTCGCTCGCCCGCGGGCTGCGGCTGGTCATCGCGGGCGAAGAGTCGCGGCTGGCCGTGTCGGGCAATGCGCCTGCCATGACGCGGCGCGATGTGACCGGGGGGATGGAATTCAGCCTGTTCTATTGGGGCAATGACGACGGGCCGGGGCCGCAAAAATACCAGCTTCTGCTGGACGGTGCACGCTTTGCCGACCAGAACGGCTTTGTCGCGCTGTGGACTCCCGAACGCCATTTCCACGCCTTTGGCGGCCCCTATCCGAACCCCGCAGTGTCCGGCGCGGCGGTCGCGGCGGTGACAAAGAACATCGCCGTACGCGCCGGAAGCTGCGTTCTGCCGTTGCACCACCCGGCCCGCGTGGCCGAGGAATGGGCGGTCATCGACAACCTGACCGGCGGTCGCGCGGGACTGGCCATCGCCTCGGGCTGGCAGCCGGACGATTTCGTGCTGCGCCCGGAAAACGCGCCTCCGAACAACAAGACGGCGATGATTGCGGGCATCGACCAGTTGCGCCGCCTGTGGCGGGGCGAGACGGTCGAGTTTCCGCGCGCGGGAGGCGGCAGCTTCGGCGTCGTGACGCAGCCGCGCCCGGTGCAGCGCGAATTGCCGCTGTGGATGACCGTCGCCGGCAACCCCGACACCTGGATCGAGGCGGGTCGGCTTGGCATGAACGTCCTGACCCATCTGCTGGGCCAAAGCATCGACACGGTTGCCGCGCGGATCGCCGATTATCACGCCGCCCTGCGAGAGGCGGGGCATGACCCGGCGGATTTCACCGTCACGCTGATGCTGCATACCTGTCTGGCCGCCGACCGCGAAACCGCGCGGGAAATCGCGCGCGAGCCGATGAAGAACTATCTGCGCAGCGCGGCGGCGCTGGTCAAGCAATACGCCTGGGACTTCCCGGCCTTCCGCCGCCCCGCCGGCATGACCAACCCGATGGCGATCGATCTTGGCAGCCTGTCCGAGGAAGAGCTGGACGGCATCCTTGAATTCGCCTTCCTGCGCTATTTCGAGGATTCCGGCCTGTTCGGCTCGGTCCAGGACGGGGTTGAACGGATCGAGCATTTGAAGGCGATCGGCGTGGGCGAAGTGGCCTGCCTGATCGATTTCGGCATCGCGCCCGACCAGGTCACCGCCTTCTTCCCGCTGCTGGCAGAGTTGCGTGCTGCCGTGAACCCTCAGGTCGCCGAACCGGATGCGGGCGATTTCTCGATCGCCGCGCAGATCCGGCGCTGGCGGGTGACGCATCTGCAATGCACCCCAAGCATGGGACGGATTTTGGTTTCGGATCCCGAGGTCGCCTCGGCGCTGGCGGGGCTGACCTGCGTGATGCTGGGGGGCGAGGCGCTGCCGCCCGCCTTGCTGGCGGATCTGCGCAGGGCAACACGCGCCCGGATTCTGAACATGTATGGCCCGACCGAAACCACGATCTGGTCGACGGTCGCCGACGTGACCGACGCGGCCGAGATCACGCTGGGCCGTCCCATCGCGAATACCCAACTTTACGTCCTGGACGCCGAAGGGGCGCCGGTTCCACCGGGCGCGCAGGGCGAGTTGTGGATCGGCGGTCACGGCGTCGCCCGCGGCTATTGGCAGCGCGAGGATCTGACCGGCGCGGCTTTCCGCCCGGACCCCTTCGTTCCGACCGGGCGCGCCGCGCCCTGGGGCGGGCGGATGTATCGCACCGGCGACCTTGTGCGCTGGCGTGACGATGGCGGGCTGGATTACATCGGTCGCGCCGACCATCAGGTCAAGCTGCGCGGCTTCCGCATCGAACTGGGCGAGATCGAGGCCGCATTGGGCCAGCAGCCCGGCGTGCGCGAGGTCGTGGCGCTGGTGCGCGAGGATGCGCCCGGCGACAAGCGGCTGGTCGCCTATGTCACCGGTCCGGTCGAGTTTTCGGAAGCAGGGCTGCGCGAGGCGCTGGTCACCCATCTGCCTGCGCATATGGTTCCGGGGCGGATCCTGCGGCTTGACCGGATGCCCCTGACCCCGAACCGCAAGATCGACCGCAAGCAATTGCCCCCGCCTGGGGCGGTGGCCGCGCCCGTGCCCCATGCGACGCCCGCGCCCGCGCCGGTGACGCCCGCTGCCGCGGGGGTCGATCGCTCGCCCGAGGTTCAGGCGATCTGGGCCGAGGTTCTGGGCGTGGCCCAGATCGCGCCGCGCGACAACTTCTTCGCACTTGGTGGCCATTCGCTGCTGGCGATCCAGTTGCACCGCACGCTGCGCGACCGGCTGGCCCTGCCACGGCTGGGGGTGACGGATATCTTCCGCTTCCCGGTGCTGGCGGATTTCCTGCGGCACGTGGCAGGCCTTGCGCCATCTGCCGCGGTTCCGGGTCCTGCGACAGTCCCGAATCCGCCCGAGGCCGCGTCGGCAGCCGCCGCCCCGGTCGATCCGGCCGCGGCACCCGCCAGCGATGCGATGGCCCGGCGGCGGGCGCTGCGGGCCGAATTGCGCGGCGGTCGATGATCCAGCCGCAGGCGCTGGAGGATCTGGCGCGCAGCCTGATGCCACCCGGCTATGGCTGCGCGGTTCTGCCCTTGACCGCGGTTCCCCAGCCTTTGGCCCCCGCCGAGGAGCAGGCGGTCCTGCGTGCCGTCCCGAAGCGCCGGCGCGAATTTGCGCTGGGGCGCATGGTCCTGCGACAGGCAATCGCCCAGGCGGGGCATGTCCTGTCCCACCAGCAGCCGATTGCCATGCGCCCGGATCGACGTCCGGACCTGCCGCCCGGCATCCGCGCCAGCTTGTCCCATGGCGGGGAATATTGCGTGGCCATCGCCGCTCCACCCGGTGGTCCTTGGGTCGGTGTCGACGTCGAGACGATGCACCGCACGCCGCCCCCCGGACTGGCCGAGGTCGTTGCGCCCTTTCGCAGCGATTGCGGTGATCCACTGCTGGCCTTTTGCGTGAAAGAGGCGATGTTCAAGGCCCAGTTCCCATTGACGGGGCGTCTGCTTGATTTCAGCGAGGTTCCTGCCGTGATCCGGCGGGGCAGGGTGCGCGCCTGCCTGGGCGACCGGCTGATCGGAGCGCGCTGGGGGCGCACCGCCGGTCATTATCTGGCCGTCAGCTTGTGGCCTGGGTGAACAATTCGATCAACTGCCGCGCCGAATCGCGGATGTCATGTCGCGCCGCGACGCGCGCGCGTGCGGATTGCCCCATCCGTTCCAGCGTTTCGGGAGAGGCCGCTGCAGCATCCAGCATCGCATCAGCCAGCGCCGAAGCATCGCCCGCAGGAACAAGCCACCCCTCCTGTCCGGACCGGACCAGTTCGGGGATGCCCGCGATATAGGTCGAGATGATGGGACGTGCGCGGGCCATCGCCTCCATGATGACCACGGGCAGTCCTTCGGCAAAGCTGGGGGTGACCAGCGCATGGGCGGAATCGACCGCTGCCCGGACACCCGCCTGATCCTGCCAGCCGAGCAGGCGGACGGAATTGCCCATCCCGTGCTGGGCGATGGCGCTTTCGATCATGCCGCGCAACTCTCCGTCGCCGACAAGTGACAGGCGAATCTGGGGATTGGCGTCCAATGCCTGAGCAAAGGCGCGGATCAGCAGGCCGAACCCCTTCTGCTCGGCAAAGCGGCCCACCGCGACCAGGTGCAGGGGGCCCTCAGGCAAGGGGGGCGGATCATCGGAACGATCCAGATCCAGACCACAATGGACGACGTGAAGCTTGTCGAGGTCCTGGGGCGCCGCCCAACGCAGCATCTGCGCCCGGCCAAAGCTGCTGACGGTGGCGCAAAATCGCGACATGGCCAGCTTGCCGCCAAGATCCAGCGCGGCGGCGTTGTCGAATTCCTCGGGCCCGTGGATGGTAAGGCTGAATCCCGGCCCGCCCAGAAGATGGGCATAGGTCGCCACCCGCGCCGAGTTTGTGGCGAAATGGACATGGATGTGGTCAAGTTCCAGCTCTCGCGCACGGCGGGCGATCCGTGCCCCTTCGGCCAGATAGATGAGTTGCCGGGCAAGGCTGGATTCCCCGGCCGCCACACGGCTGCGGACCAAGGCAAGCACGCGCCCGGCCTTGCGCCAATCCGCCGCCATTCCCGCGATCATGCCGGTCAGCAGCCGCGATCCGCCGATTTCCAGGACACGCTCGGTCCGCTCATGTTCGGCACGGTCCTTTGCGTCTGCAAGGGCATCCGGGTCGCCCCGCATGGCGAAACGGTGGATATGAAGACCCTCGGCCTCCAGCGCCGCAATCTCGCGCCGGATGAAGCTGTGCGAGGGGCGGGGATAGGTGTTGACGAGATAACCGATTCGCAGCGTCTTGGCCTTTTTCAAACTCAGTTCCGCAAGCTGGATGGTGCCATGTTACCTTTTGGGCCGGATTGCGCCTATCATTACGCTTAGTTGAGCGAAATTGATCCTTTCATCCGCTGCGGTGGAATAAAAGCTTGGCGATTCTCCGATCAATTGGGAGTATTGGTATTGTAGAGCCCAGAGCAAGTGGAGGTTGAGCTGAGCGGAGTGCTAGCCATTGGAGTTGCAATTGCCGCGATCTGCACGATCGGCGGGACTGTTGTCCTTGGCCTGTCGTTCTGGTCGGCGCTGCTGCTTTATTCCCTCAGCGGCACCGCGGCGACCCTGTTCGTGGCATGGCGCAGATTTCGCTGCGCAGAATTGAACGAAAAGCGCGTGAGCCACGGCTGACGCGCTTTTCTGTTGGTGCCGGTCAGTAGCCGGTGCAGCGCAGAACCACCCCGACCGTTTTCGTGATGATCGACAGATCGCCCCGCAGGCTCAACCCGGCGGCGTAATGCGCATCGAAAGTCGCCCGGGCGGCAAAGGTGCTGTCGTTGCGATCCGAGATTTGCCAGAGCCCGGTGACCCCCGGACGCAGGTAGTAGTAATCCGCGCCGGGATACAGCGGGGCCTGGTCCAGCATCATCGGACGCGGGCCGACGACGCTCATGTCGCCAAGCAGGACGTTCCACAGCTGCGGCAGTTCGTCCAGCGAGCTTTTGCGAAGGAAACGGCCAAAGCTGGTGATGCGCGGATCCTTCTTCAGCTTCTGGGTCGAGTCCCATTCCGCCTTGGCCTCCGCATCGGTGGCCAGATATTCGGCCAGACGCGCATCGGCATTCGGGACCATCGTGCGCAGTTTCCACAAGCGGAAGCTGCGGCCGGACTGGCCGACGCGCATCTGGGTATAGAAGGGCTTCCCGCCCTGGATCAGGATGACAAGGGCAAGGATGGTGACCACGGGAATGACGATCGGGGATGAAACCAGGATCGCCAGAAGGTCGAGCGGACGTTTTACGAAACGGGCGTAAAACGAGCGGGTTCCGATAGGTTCAACCGAGGTGCCTTGCAGATTCTGCAGCACCGATGAACAGGAATTCAAATCAGATGAAGAAAAGTCGACGGTGCGCTGCATTCGTTAACCTACTGTAATCGGTACAAGGGCACATTAAACGGGACACTGGCAGTATAGCCTTGCCTTTTAATAAAACTAGATCGAAACGCCGTCCTGCCCAAAAGGATAGGTTTATTGGAATCCAATGACTTGCGGCGCAATTTCGGACGCGGAAGCCGCTATCGGCTGCACAATGGCCCTTGGTTCGTGATTGCAGCCGGAAGTTGATGTGAACGCCGCGTGACGCCGCCGTAATTCCCAAGCCAAGTGATTCTTTGCGCTAACGTCCGCGCGCCCATTCCTGGTTGTTACGCCCCAGCCGCACCGCAAGGGCAACTGCCGCATAGGTTGCAAAACCGAATGGATCAGAAATGGCAAGGCGGGCGATTTCGGATCGGCCGGGGCGGGTATGACCCGCATGGGCCAGAAGTTCGGGATAGCGCTCAGCGATCTCGGCCACGCCCTTGTCCTGGCGGCGGCGGACGCGGACCAGCGGGCCGAAACCTTCGACGATGGGCCAATCGTAAGAGGCATCGACAAGGATACGTTCGGCTTCGTCGAATTGCAGCCGCACGAAAGTGTCGTCCGAAATGACCTGCGGAAACTCGCTCCAGCGGGCCCGGCCGGCGGGATTGACGGCAAACAGGCCCGCACCCGTGACGCCCTGCGCGACGAAGGGCAGCTTTTGCCAGAAGCGGGCATAGCGGCGCGAGACTGCGCTGCGCGCCGGGGCGACGACCAGCCGTCCGCCGGCATAGCGCGGCTGGGGAACGTCCAGCGCCCGGACCAGCCCCGATACCAGCCCGGGGGACAGGCGGATGTCGGCGTCAAGATAGATGCGGATTCCGGGCGCGGCGCAGGCGTCTCCGTGGTTCAGCGCGCCGATCTTGCCACCTTGGGCCAGTTCCTCGACTTGCAGGACCCAGCCCCGGGCGGCGAAATCGGGGATGCGGGTGCGCGCGCGGTCGGCGGTGTCGTCGCGGCATCCGTTCGCGATGACGATCACCTGCAGCGGGCCGGCATGGTCCTGCGACAGAAGGCCGGCAAGGCAGGCATCGATATAACCCGCCTCGTCATGCGCCGGGATCAGGACAGAGCACGCGTTCATTTGTATTCGATCAGCCCGGAACGCCGACCGACCAGTCGGCGGAGGTGGAATTCAATCACGCCCCGCGCCTCGGGGAACTTGGCGAGCAGGGTATATGCGGCGCGTGCCCAGCGGTCCCGTGGCAGCGGGTCGCGCAGCGCCATCCGCGCGATCTGCAACGGATAGGCCAGCAGCAAAAGCCAGGCCCAGGGTGTGAGCAAGGCGCAGGCCAGGATGATCAGCGGCAGGGCGACGCCCCAGAACAGCGGGCGCCGGGTCTCGCGCTTCCAGAAGCCCTCGGGCCCGGCGCGATGGCGCCACGAGACCTCGGCGAAAGCATGCCCCGACCGGCGCGCTCGCCGCGCCCATTGTGCGTGCCGCGTCATCGCGGCGTCATGGATGGTCATCGGCGCATCCAGCCGGCGGATGCCCCATCCGGCGCGCGCCAGGCGCAGGCACATCTCGGGCTCTTCCCCGGCGATCAGGCCGGGATCGAAGCCGCCGACTTCGCGGATCGCCGCGCCGCGCGCCAGCATGTCCCCACCGACCGCGCGTGCCGGACCGATGGGCGTGTTCCATTCCACGTCGCAGATGCGGTTATAGATCGACGCCTCGGGGTGCAGTTCGCGCCGCCGACCGGCAACGACGCCCAGTCGCGGTTCGGCCAGAAGCGCGGCAAGGCCATGCGCAATCCAGCCCGTCTCGACCTCGCAATCGCCATCGACGAATTGCAGGAAGGCGGCGTCCGGCGCGCGCGCCGCCCCGGCATTGCGGGCGCGGGCGGCGGTGAAGGGCATCGCCATGTCCAGTTGCACGACTTCGGCCCCCAGTTCGGCGGCGTGCAGGGCGCTGCCATCGGTCGACCCCGAATCGACATAGATGACGCGGTCAACCTGAGGCAGAAGCGAGCGCAGGCAGCGCATCAGCCGCTCGCCCTCGTTCCGGCCAATGGCGATGGCGACGACTTGCTGTGGCAGAACAGCCGCGCCGTTCTGGTTGTAATAGCCACCGGGGGGCGTGATTTCAGTTGTCGGGTTCATGAGCGGGACGTTAGCATGGCGCTGACGCCTTAGTCATCGGCCTCAGGGCAGGGTCTGGCGGGGATGATTTACCAGCGGCAGAGGGGCCACAGTTTGCAGGCCGAGACAGGAAAGACGCAGGACAGCCCGCAGACGCGGGCCATAGTCGCCCGCCCGCCCGGCCAGCACGTGTCCAGCAAGTTCATACGGCGCGAGGCTGCCCGCACCGCCGACGACGAAAAGCACGCCAAGGCCGAAGCCGCGCGCTTTAACCTGCTGCGCACCCGCGTCCTGCGCGAGATGCGCAAGCACCAGTGGCGGCGTCTGGCGGTGGTGCCGCTGACGCCCGGCGCAGGCGGCACCTTCGTCGCGGTGAACCTGGCAGTCGCCATGGCGCGCCAGAAGCATACCCAGGTGATGCTGATCGACCTTGACCTGGCCGATCCGCAGGTCTCGCGCCGGCTGGGGATCCCGGGCGCCGACAGCATGTCCGAGATGCTGCGCCAGAAGCGGTCCTTCGGGGACCTGCTCTCGATCGTGGATGAGGCGCCGAACCTGTCCGTCGTCGCGCCGGAATCCCCCGAGGCGGATGCGGCCGAGATTTTGCAGGATGCCGATTTCGCGGTGGCATTGAAAAGCTTCGCCGCCCATGCGCCGCAGGCGATCGAGATCATGGATGTCGCCGCGCTTCTGGGCGGGGACAGCGCGCTTGCGGCGCTGCCGCTGGCAGATGCGGTCCTGCTGATCGCGGATGGCCGCAAGGGAACCGCCGCGGACATGGCCGAGGCGACCCGACTCTTGCAGGACATGCCCCCGATCATGGGTGTCGTCCTGAACAAATCCGACGACTAGACGAGACAGGGATACCAGCTTTGGGACCAATTCAATCCTTGCCGGACCTCGTCTCGATGATATGGCGGCGCCTGCCGCTGGTGCTGACCATCATCGTGCTGGGCAATCTTGTCTCGTTCTACAAGATCGTGACCTCGCCGCGGGTCTATCAATCCTCGGCCGTGATCCAGATCGAGACCCCGGCGGCCATCGACGGGGGCGGCGACGCCTCGCTTCCGGCCTCGCGCCGGGTGCAGTTGATCGAGCAGCGGCTGATGGCGCGCACCAACATCCTTGACGTCATCCACCGTCTGCACCTGTTCGAGGACACACCCGGCCTGAGTGAAAGCGACAAGATCGCGGCGGTGCGCGTCTCGACCCGGATCGAAAGCATCACCACGCCGGGCGTTTCATCGGAATCGCGCATGTCTCTGGCCGCGATCGTCATCACTTCGCAGGCCGGGACGCCCGAGATGGCGGCGGCGATCGCCAACGATTTCGCCGACAGCGTGGTCAACCGCGACCGCGAGAACCGTCAGGCCCGGATCACCGAGGCCCGCCAATACCTGACGACCGAGGAAACCCGGCTTGGCGCCGAGCTTGCCGATACCGACCGCCAGCTGGCCGAGTTCAGTTCCAAGAACGAAGACGCGCTGCCCAGTTCGCAGGAATACATCCAGTCCGAATCGACCCAGCTGAACGAGGCCGAGAACAGCCTCGACCGCGAGATCATGGCCCTGCAGCGCGACCAGCTGACGCTGGAGACGGGCAGCGCGGACAACAACGGACGATCCTCGGCCTCGCTGGTCCAGCAGATCCGCAGCGCCGAGGTTGAACTGGCACAGGCGCGCCGGACCCTTGCCCCCGAGCACCCCGAGATCAAGCGGCTTGAGGAAAGCCTGAAGCGGCTGAATTCGGGCGGGCAGGCGGTGTCGGACATGGTGCGCCAGCACATGCAGTTGCTGGACGAGCAGCTTCGGCAGCTTAACGTGCAGAAACAGGCGATCCAGCACCGTCGCGAAGAGATCGAGAAGGCGCGCGCCGAGATGCCGCAGATCGCCCACGATCTTGAGAACATGACCCGCCAGCAGCGCCGCCTGCAGGATCGCTATGCTGAAATCTCGCGCCAGCTTGCCCAGGTCGAAACCCAGCAGATGCTGATGGACAACGACCAGGCCGAGCGCTTCGTGCTGCTGGAACGCGCCCTGCCGCCGGAATACGCGGCCATGTCGAACCGCAAGAAAAGCGCGGTTCTGGGGCTATTCGCGACCTTCGCCGCCTCGTTCGGCCTTGCCTTTGCGCTGGAGCTTCTCAACCCCGTTCTGCGCCGCAGCAGCCAGTTTGCACGCGCAACCGGCACCCAACCCGTGGTATCACTTACCTATCGTCCCAGTCGCCGCGAAATCCGCATCGCGCGTCTGAAGATCGTGTATATGGCGGTGTTGCTTGTGGTGGGGTTGTTCGTGGCGCTGTGGCTGATCGGCAAGATACCGGGCCTGCCGTCGCCCGGCATGGTCTCGACCGGGACGGAGAGGCTGGGCTCATGACCGACGAGGGCGGAGCGGCCGGGGCCGCTGCCCCCGCCGCCGGGGTCGAACCCAAGACCAAAAGCTTCGCCGCGCGCGCGATGGGCACAGGGGCGTGGTCGGTCGCGAATTTCGGCGTCAGCCAGATCCTGCGCCTGGCGTCGAATCTGGTGCTGACCCGGATCCTCAGCCCGGATGATTTCGGGCTGATGGCGCTGGTCTCCAGCTTCCTGATCGGGCTCAGCATGTTCAGCGACATGGGGCTTGGCCCCTCGATCATGCAAAGCAAGCGAGGGGATGACCCCGCCTTTCTGGATACGGCCTGGACGATCAAGGTGGTCCGCGGCTTCATCATCTTCGGGGCCGCGGTGATCTTTGCCTGGCCGCTCGCGCTGTTCTATGACGCGCCGGCCTTTGCCTGGGTGTTTCCGACTGCCGCCATCTCGATGGTGGTGGGGGGCTTTTTCCCGACCCGCATCGACACCGCCGCGCGCCATCTGCGTGTCGGTCGCCTGACGATGCTGGAGCTGTCGAACCAGCTGATTGGCATCCTGATCACCATCGTGGCGGCGCTGATCCTGCGCAACGTCTGGGCGCTGGTCTGGGGCAACGTGCTGGGTGCCTTCGTCCAGCTTGCCATGTTCCACTACATGCTGCCGGGCCATATCGACCGCTTCCGCATGGAAAAGGCTGCCCGCGACGAGATCGTGAAATTCGGCAAGTGGATCTTCTTCAGCACGATCTGCGGCTACCTGCTGTTCCAGGGCGACCGGCTGGTGCTGGGCCGCGTGCTGACGCTGGACCATCTGGGGATCTACAATATCGGGCAGTTCCTGGCGACCGTGCCGGCCGTCCTGGGCACGGCGATGTCGGGTCGGCTGTTCATCTCGGTCTATCGCGAGCACCCGCCGGGCGAAAGCGCCGAGAACCGGCGCACCCTGATGCGCGTGCGCGCGGTTTTCACCCTGGTGCTTGTGCTGCTTGCGATCACGCTGGCGCTGATCGGCCCCTGGCTCGTCAACCACCTGTATGATGCGCGCTATGAAAGGGCGGGGGGCATCCTGGTTGCCATCGCCTGCATCCAGATGCTGCTGGTGATCCCGCTGAACTATGAATGCGCGGCGCTTGCGGCGGGGGATTCCCGCGGCTTCTTCGTGCTGCAATCCAGCCGCGCCCTGGTGTATTTCGCGCTCGTGCTGGTCGGGGCCTGGCTCTATGGGCTGACCGGGATGCTGGCCGGGCAAGCGCTGGCGCAGTTGGCGTGCTATCCCGTTTCGGTCTGGCTGGCGCGGCGGCATCAGGCCTGGGATCCGCGCCACGATCTGGTCATGGCCGCGCTGGCGGTCGCGGGGGGCTGCACCGCGTTGATGATGCATCGCGACGTCATTTCCGCTGCGCTGCTGCATTGATTATGGCTGCATTGCAGCAATTTTATGCTCTTCTGCCCGGCCTGACGCTCCGTTAAGGAGGCGAAAAATCAGGAGGACATCGCATGAGCGACGACAACACCCCCCGCCGGTCCAGGATCACGCCCGAGGAGGCGCTGGCCTATCACCTTGAACCGCGGCCGGGCAAATACGATATCGTCGCCTCGACCCCGATGGCCACCCAGCGCGACCTGTCGCTGGCCTATTCGCCGGGGGTTGCCGTTCCGGTCGAAGCGATCGCCGCGCGCCCCGAAACCGCCTATGACTATACCGTCAAGGGCAACATGGTCGCCGTCATCTCGAACGGGACCGCGATCCTGGGTCTTGGAAATCTTGGCGCGCTGGCCTCGAAACCGGTGATGGAAGGCAAGGCGGTGCTGTTCAAGCGCTTCGCCGACGTGAACGCCATCGACATCGAGCTGGATACCGAGGACCCGGACGAGATCATCAATGCGGTCAGGCTGATGGGGCCGACCTTCGGCGGAATCAACCTTGAAGACATCAAGGCGCCGGAATGCTTCATCATCGAGCAGCGCCTGAAAGAGCTGATGGACATTCCCGTCTTCCACGACGACCAGCACGGCACCGCGGTCATCTGCGCAGCGGGCCTGCTCAACGCGCTGGAACTGTCGGGCAAGAAGATCGAGGATGTCCGCATCGTCCTGAACGGCGCGGGCGCGGCCGGGATCGCCTGTCTGGAACTGCTCAAGTCCATGGGTGCGCGGCATGAAAACTGCATCATGTGCGACACCAAGGGCGTGATCTATCAAGGCCGCACCGAGGGCATGAACCAGTGGAAATCGGCCCATGCGGTGAAGACCGACCTGCGCACGCTGGATGAGGCGATGAAGGGCTGCGACGTGTTCCTGGGTGTCTCGGCCAAGGGCGCCGTGACGCAGGCGATGGTCATGTCGATGGCCGAGAACCCGGTGATCTTCGCGATGGCGAACCCCGATCCCGAGATCACCCCGGAAGAGGCGCATGAAGTCCGCCCCGACGCGATCGTGGCGACGGGGCGCTCGGACTATCCGAACCAGGTGAACAACGTCCTGGGCTTTCCCTATCTGTTCCGCGGCGCGCTGGACATCCACGCCCGCGCCATCAATGACGAGATGAAGATCGCCTGCGCGCAGGCACTGGCCGCGCTGGCGCGCGAGGACGTGCCGGACGAGGTGGCGGTGGCCTATGGTCGCAAGCTGCAATTCGGCCGCGACTACATCATTCCGACGCCCTTCGATCCGCGGCTGATCCATGTCGTGCCGCCCGCCGTCGCGCAGGCTGGCATGGAAACCGGCGTCGCCCGCCGCCCGATCATCGACATGGAGGGATATGTCCAGTCGTTGAAGGCCCGGATGGATCCGACGGCCGCCGTCCTGCAGGGTATCCACGCCCGCGCCCGTCAGGCGCAGGCGCGCATGATCTTTGCCGAGGGTGACGATCCCCGCGTGCTGCGCGCCGCCGTCGCCTGGCAGCGTGGCGGCATGGGCCAATCGCTGGTCGTGGGCCGCGAAGCCGACGTCAAGGAAAAGCTGGAAGCCGCCGGCATGGGCGATGCGGTGCGCGAGATCACGGTCGTCAACGCGTCGAACTCGCGCCATCTCGACCAGTATCACGAGACGCTGTACGCGCGCCTTCAGCGTAAGGGGCTGGACCGCGAGGATATCAACAAGCTGGCCAACCGTGACCGCCACGTCTTTGCGGCGCTGATGCTGGCGCATGGGCATGGCGACGGATTGGTGACGGGGGCCACGCGCAAGAACGCGCATGTGCTGGCGCAGATCGGCAGGGTTTTCGACGTGACCCCGGCGGATGGCGCGGTCGGCATCACGGCGGTCCTGCACAAGGGCCGAGTCATCCTGATGGGCGACACGCTGGTCCATGAATGGCCCGAGGCCGAGGATCTGGCCGACATCGCCACCCGTGGCGCCCATGTGGCGCGCGGGCTGGGTCTGGACCCGCGGGTCGCCTTCCTGTCCTTCTCGAACTTCGGCTATCCGGTCAGCGAGCGCGCTGTGAAGATGGCCCATGCGACCGAGGTGCTGGATGCCCGCAAGGTCGATTTCGAGTATGAGGGCGAGATGACCGTCGATGTGGCGCTGAACCCGTCGCAGGCGGCGAAATACCCGTTCTCGCGCCTGACCGGCCCGGCGAACGTACTGGTCGTGCCGGCGCGCCATTCGGCCTCGATCTCGGTCAAGCTGCTGCAAGAGGTCGCGGGCGCGACGGTGATCGGCCCGATCCTGACCGGCGTGCCGCAGCCGATCCAGATCTGCTCGACCGGGTCATCGGTCAACGACATCCTGAACATGGCCGCAATCGCCGCGGGCCGTCTGGGTCAGGTGAAATAAGGCTTGCGGGCCGGTCGTTCCGACCGGCCCCAACCCCTTTGGACGCGCCGCAGGCGGATCACCCCTCGCCGAAGCACTCGCCCCGATCCGCCTGCCTCTGCCGTTCGCGGAAGCGGGCGCGGTCCGCCTCGTCATATTCCGATGCGCAGCGGTGGCAGGACACGCCTTCCTCATAGTCCGGGTGGTCGCGATCCTTGGGGGAAAGCGGGCGGCGGCAGGCGTGGCACAGTTCGTGCTGCCCGGGTTTCAGCCCGTGACCCAGACTGACGCGCTTGTCGAAGACAAAGCATTCGCCCTGCCACAGGCTTTCGGCCTCGGGGACATCCTCAAGGTATTTCAGGATGCCGCCCTTCAGGTGAAAGACCTCGGGGACGCCTTCGCCCAGCAGGAAGTTGGTCGATTTCTCGCAGCGAATACCGCCGGTGCAGAACATCGCGATGCGCTTGTTGTGAAAGCGGTGCGCATTCTCGCGCCACCAGTCCGGGAAGTCGCGGAAGGTCTTCGTTCCCGGATCGACGGCGCCGGAAAAACTGCCGATCTCGACCTCGTAATCGTTGCGGGTGTCGATCACGGCGACATCGGGGTCGCTGATCAGCGCATTCCAGTCCTTTGCCTCGACATAATGCCCGACCGAGGCGAGCGGATCGACATCGGGCTGGCCCATGGTCACGATCTCGCGCTTCAGACGGACCTTCATCCGGCCAAAGGGCATGGTCTGCGCGGGGCTTTCCTTCCAGTCCAGCGCCGCGCATCCGGGCAACGCGCGGATATGCGCCAGGACCGCGTCGATACCTTCGCGGGTGCCCGCGATGGTGCCGTTGATCCCCTCGGGGGCAAGCAGCAGGGTGCCACGGACCCCCAGCGAACAGCAAAGTTTCGCCAGCGGCCCCTGCAGGCTTGCGGGGTCGGAAAAGCGGGTGAAATGGTAAAGTGCTGCGACGATCATCATGCGCAGGGATTAAGTCCGCTTTGCGCGCCATTCAACCCGTCGGCATTGACGCCCCCCCGGCAGGACCCTACGACAACGTGAAAAGAGGAGGGGGCCCCAATGACAAAAACCCTGATCGTGGTCGATCTGCAGGTCGATTTCTGTCCCGGCGGAAAGCTGGCTGTCGCAGGGGGGGACGAGATCGTCGCCCCGATCAACGAGATGATGGCGGATTTCGACAGCGTGATCCTGACGCAGGACTGGCACCCTGCCAGCCATACCAGCTTTGCCGACAACCACCCCGGCGCGATGCCGTTTTCCCTGACCCAGATGCCCTATGGCCCGCAAGTGCTGTGGCCCGCGCATTGCGTCATCGGGACGCCCGGCGCGGAATTCCATCCGGGGCTGGACCGCTCGCGCGCGGAAACCGTGATCCGCAAGGGCTTTCGCCCGACGATCGACAGCTATTCCGCCTTTTTCGAGAATGACGGCCGGACGCCGACCGGGCTGACCGGATACCTGCGGGAACGCAAGCTTGAGAAGCTGTACTTCGTTGGCCTGGCGCATGACTTCTGCGTGGCATGGTCGGCGCTGGACGCGATCCATCAGGGCTTTGAAGTCACCGTGATCGAGGATGCGACGCGGGCCATCGACCTGAACGGCTCGCGCGAGACGGCCCGGATCAAGATGCGCGAAGCGGGGATCAGCCTGATATGATGACGCCAACGGTCGATATCGCGACGCGGGTCTATAACCACAAATGGAAGATCGACCCGATCGTCAGATCCCTGATCGACACCGACTTCTACAAGCTGCTGATGTGCCAGTCGGTGTTTCGCAACAGCCCCGACACGAACGTCACCTTCAGCCTGATCAACCGCACGACCCGAGTCCGGCTGGCCGAGCTGATCGACGAGGGAGAGCTGCGCGAGCAGCTTGACTATGTGCGCGGGCTGTCCCTGGCGCGGGGCGAAAGCACCTGGCTGCGCGGCAATACCTTTTACGGCAAGCGCCAGATGTTCCGCCCAGACTTCATGGAGTTTCTCGAGAATCTGCGCCTGCCGGCCTATCACCTGGAAAAAAGGGATGGGCAATACGAGCTGACCTTCGAAGGCAAGTGGCCCGAGGTGATGCTGTGGGAAATTCCCGCGCTGGCCATCATCATGGAACTGCGCTCGCGCGCGATCCTGAAGGAAATGGGCCGGTTCGAACTGCAGGTGCTTTACGCCCGTGCCATGACGCGGCTGTGGGAAAAGATCGAAAGGCTGCGCGAGCTTGGTCCAGAGCTGCGCATCGCCGATTTCGGCACGCGGCGGCGGCACAGCTTCCTGTGGCAGGACTGGTGCGTGCAGGCCATGATCGAGGGGCTGGGGGATGAACGCTTCATCGGCACCTCGAACTGCCTGATCGCCATGCGCCGCGACATCGAGGCCATCGGCACCAACGCGCATGAACTGCCGATGGTCTATGCCGCGCTTGCCGATACCGAAGATGAGCTGCGCCAGGCCCCTTATCGCGTGCTGGCGGATTGGCACGAAGAGCACGAGGGCAACCTGCGCATCATCCTGCCCGACACCTATGGGACCGAGTCGTTCCTGGCCAAGGCACCCGACTGGCTGGCCAAGTGGACCGGTATCCGCATCGATTCCGGCGATCCCGCCGTCGGGGCCGAAACCGCCATCGCCTGGTGGAAAAGCCGGGGCGAGGATCCGCGCGAAAAGCTGATCATCTTCTCGGACGGGCTGGATGTCGAAAAGATCGAGGAGCTGTTCCACCGTTTCCGGGGCAGGGCCAAGGTCAGCTTCGGCTGGGGCACGCTGTTGACGAACGATCTGCGCGGGCTGGTGCCGGGCGACGGGCTTGCGCCCTTTTCGCTGGTCTGCAAGGCGGTCGCGGCCGAAGGGTGCCCGACGGTCAAGCTGTCGGACAACCCGGAAAAGGCGACCGGCCCCCGCGACGAGGTCGAGCGTTATCGCCGCGTCTTCGGCACGGGCGAGCAGGAGCCGATGGAGGTCGTCGTCTGATGCGGCCCGCCCCTAGAGGCGGTCGCGCCAGCGATTGACCAGCGGATAGCGGCGGTCAAGCCAAAAGGCCTTGGTCGAGATGCGCGGGCCGGGCGCGGACTGGAAGCGTTTCCATTCGCTGCCATAAAGCAGCGTCTCGACCCGCTTCACCGTCTCGGGGTCGAAGCCCTGCGCGACTAGGTCCTTCAGTGACAGATCCTTTTCGACCAGTCCCTCAAGGATCGCGTCCAGCACTTCATAGGGGGGCAGGCTGTCTTCGTCCTTCTGGTCGGGACGCAGTTCGGCCGAAGGCGGCTTCGAGATGATGCGCGGCGGCACGACTTCGCCCTCCGGGCCCATCATCCAGTCGCGGTGGTTTGCGTTCCGCCAGCGGCAGGTCTGGAACACGCGGGTCTTGTAAAGATCCTTGATCGGATTGTAGCCGCCCGCCATGTCGCCATAGATCGTGGCATAGCCGACCGCGACCTCGGACTTGTTGCCGGTCGTCAGCAGCAATTCCCCGAATTTGTTGGAAATCGCCATCAGCATGACGCCGCGCAGGCGCGACTGGATGTTCTCTTCGGTGATGTCGGGCGTCGTGCCTGCCATCAGGTGGTCAAGCGCGTCCCCGACCGCATCGCGCGCGCCGTCGATCTGGACGGTATCCAGCCGTGCGCCGAGCCGACGGGCACAATCGGCGGCATCGTCCAGGCTTTCCTTTGAGGTATATTCGCTGGGCAGCATCACGCAGCGTACATTCTGGGCGCCGACGGCATCGCTGGCGATCGTGGCGACCAGCGCCGAATCGATGCCGCCCGACATGCCCAGCACCACCTTGCGGAAGCCGGATTTGCGCATGTAGTCGCGCAGCCCCTCGGTCATGGCGCGGTAATCCTGTTCCCATTCGTCGGGCTGGTGATCAAGCCGCCCCGGAACGGCGCGCCAGCCATCGGGCGTGCGCTGGAAATCGACATGCTCGACCATCTCGTCGAAGGGCGACAATTGCAGCACCTTGACCGCCCCGCCATCTGGGCCGGGATTCAGGATGAAGCTGGCCCCGTCATAGACCTGATCGTCCTGGCCGCCGACCGAGTTCAGATAGATCAGCGGCAGGTCGCTTTCGACGACACGGGCGACCATGTGGCCCATGCGCAAGTCCAGCTTGCCCCGGTGATAGGGGCTGCCATTCGGCACCAGCAGGATTTCGGCCCCGGTCTCGGCCAGCGTTTCGGTGACTTCGGGCCACCAGGCATCCTCGCAGATCGGGCTGCCGATGCGCAGCGGCCCGATGCGATAGGGGCCGCTGACCGGGCCCGAGTTGAACAGCCGCCATTCGTCGAAAAGCTGCTTGTGGGGCAGAACATGCTTCAACACGCGGGCCACGACCTTGCCCCCGGCCAGGATCCAATAGGCGTTGTAAAGCCGGTCACCTTCGGCCAGCGGGCCGCCGATGCCGATGGCCGGCCCCTCGGCGCAGTCCCGCGCCAGGGTCTCGATCTCGGCCATGGCGTCGCGGGTGAAGCCGGGCTTCAGCACCAGATCCTGCGTCTGATAGCCGGTGATGAACATCTCGGGCAAAGCCAGCATGTCCGCCCCAGCGTCGCGCGCCGCCTGCCAGGCCGTCCGGGCCTTGGCCGCGTTGCCCGGCAGGTCCCCCACCGTCGGGTTGAGCTGTCCAAGGGTAAGGCGGAACGTTTCGGCCATGCCAGGGTCCTTTCCGAATATGCGGCCCCGTAGATAGGCCAGCCCGCGACAAAGGAAAAGTCGGGCTTTGCGCCGAGCACGGCCTTGCGGTAGACGGGGGCAAAAGAAGCATAATGGCGGAGGCAGGACCGATGAAGGCAGCCCTTCTCGCTTGCGCGATCATCCTGACGGGCACCGGCATGGCCGGGGCACAATCCGTCATCAAGAAGCAGTATGACGATGGCGGCGTCTATGAAGGGACGTTCCGCAACGGCAAGCAGCATGGGCGCGGGACGTATCGCCTGCCGTCCGGCTATGAATACACCGGCGACTGGCTGGATGGCGAAATCCTGGGCCAGGGTCGCGCCAAGTTCCCGAACGGCTCGGTCTATGATGGCAGTTTTGCCAAGGGCAAGCCGAATGGCAAGGGCAAGATCACCTATGCCGATGGCGGCACCTATGACGGCGACTGGCTGGACGGGCAGATTACCGGGCAGGGCGTCGCGACCTATGCCAATGGCTCGGTCTATCAGGGCGGGTTCATCAATGCCCTGCATGACGGCAAGGGCGTGCTGACCCAGCCCAACGGCTATCGCTTCGACGGCGACTGGAAGCAGGGCGTCAAGGAAGGCCGCGGCAAGATCACTTATCCCGACGGCGCCACCTATGAGGGCGAGATGAAGGCCAACCTGCGTGCCGGGCAGGGGCGGCTGCAGATGCCCGACGGGCTGGTCTATGAAGGCGGCTGGGTCGCGGGTCAGATGGCCGGGCAGGGCAAGCTGGTCCAGCCCTCGGGCGACACCTTTGAGGGGCGTTTTGCCAATGGCAAGCGCGAGGGGCGCGGCGTCGCACTGTACGCCAATGGTGACCGCTATGACGGCGAGTTTCGCGGTGACAAGCGCGCGGGAAATGGCACGTTCACGGGCGCGGACGGCTATGTCTATGCCGGGGACTGGGTCGAAGGCCGGATGGAGGGGCTGGGCCGGATCACCTATCCCGACGGCTCGGTCTATGAAGGCGCACTGAAGGCCGACATGCCAGATGGCCGTGGGCTGATCACCTATCCCGACGGTTCCAGCTATGACGGTGACTGGGTCGCCGGCGTGATCGAGGGGCAGGGGCTGGCGAAATACGCGAACGGCCTGGTCTATGAGGGCGGCTTCAAGCGCGGCCGGAACGAGGGCCAAGGCCGCATGACCTATCCCGACGGCTATGTCTATAACGGCGCGTGGCGCGACGGGCAGCGGCATGGCGAGGGGCAGGCGACCTATCAGGACGGCACCACCTATGACGGCTCGTTCGTCGCCGGGCTGCGCCAAGGCAAGGGCCGCCTGATCACGCCAGACGGGTTCCGCTTTGAAGGCGGCTGGAAGGAAGGCGAGATCGACGGAGAGGGCGTCGCCACCTATGCCAATGGCGATGTCTATACCGGCCATTTCGTGGACGGAAAGCGCCAGGGGCAGGGTGTGATGCGCTATTCGACCGGGCAGGTCGCGGCGGGCGACTGGAACGACAACAGCTTGGCCCAGCCCCAGCCCGTCGATGGCGTTGCCCCGCAAGGGGGCGCCGCGCCGGGTGCGACACCCGATGCGGCCGTGCCCGCCGAGCCGAAGGCCGAGCCGCCCCCGGCCTGAGCCGGGGCGATCAGATGATCGCGCTGGCCTGGCTCTCGGGCCAATGGGCAAAGGGCAGGACGCGCCCGTCCTCGCGGCTTTGGCGGACCTTGTCCAGGTCGATGCGGGCCTTGACCCAGCCGGCGCGGTCCATCTCGCCCTCGGCCAGAATGCCGGTTTCGGGCCATACCCCGTCAGAGGGCGCATAGATCGCGGCCTTGCCCCGATTCTCGTCGATGGCGGGATTCCAGTCGCACAGGCCGACGGTCGGCGAATGGACGACGACGCACTGGCTTTCCAGCGCGCGTGCCATGGCGCCGATCCGCACCCGGTTGAAGCCCGCGACCGTGTCGGTGCAGGAAGGCGTCAGGATGACCTCGACCCCGGCTTCGGCCAGTTGGCGCGCAAGCAGGGGGAATTCGCTGTCATAGCAGATCAGGATGCCCAGCTTGCCGACCGGCGTGTCGAAGACGCGCAGGCCGGGCGCGCCCTGAACCTTCCATTCGTCGCGTTCGAAGCGCGTCATGATCTGCTTGTCCTGATGGCCGATCCGGCCTTCCGGACCGAACAGGACGGCCCGGTTCAGCGGACGCCCTTCCGAGAAGTAGGGGCCCGAGGCGGCAAGGATATGGATGCCATGCGCAGCCGCCAACTCGACATGCAGCGCGTCGCGCGCGGCTTCGTGGCGGGCAACCTCGTGCAGCGAGGCTTCAAGGTTGGACGCGACGTCCTTGCCCCCAAGCGAGGCAAGCTCCATCGCGCCATATTCGGGAAAGACCAGCAGGTCGCAATCTGCGGCAGCTTCGACCCAGCGGGTCAGCTTTGCACGATAGGCGTCAAAGTCGTCGAACCAGTCGAAATGATAGGCGGCGGCGGCGATCTTGATTTCGCGTGTCACAGGCTTTTCATCCAGAATTGCAGCGGTTTCTTGGTCGAAACCGGCGCGTCGATGTCCTTCCAGTCGAACTCCGCGACGACGCCGGAAAGGGGCTCATATCCCCTTTTGCGCCAGAAGTCATCAAGCGGTCGATAATCGGCCGGCCGCAA
The DNA here is from genome assembly GCF_049446195.1 of Paracoccus sp. KR1-242. NCBI lineage: Bacteria > Pseudomonadati > Pseudomonadota > Alphaproteobacteria > Rhodobacterales > Paracoccaceae > Paracoccus > Paracoccus sp. KR1-242. The sequence goes on along the minus strand of NZ_JBMSED010000008.1, from coordinate 161,542 downwards.
GGGATGATCCGGAGGGCGCTGCACGCTGCAAAACGCGCTGAAGCGGCGGCCAAGCGCGCGCGCCTGCGCCTCGCGCCCGTCGAAAAAGACGTGGCCCAAGCCGTGTCCGCGCCAGTCCGGCAGCAGGACGGATTCCGCGCAATAGAAGATCTCGTCCAGCCGCTCGGGGCGTCCGGCAAAGGCCGCGGCAAAGTCTTCGGCGTGGTGTTCCATCGGCGCGCCGGTCGAGGCTCCGACCATCCGCGCCCCGTCATAGGCCGCGACGACGACCGCGCCCGGCGCCTGATAGACTTTCAGATAGTCGCGTTCATAGTCCAGGTCGCCGTCATACAGATAGGGCCAGGTGCGAAAGACCTCGATCCGCAGCCGCGCCAGGTCGTCCAGCACCGCCGCGACCGCATCGTCCGTCAGGATCTCGGTCCGGATCACGCGGAAACCTGCCGCATCCAGTCGGCCAGGTTGTAGTAGGTGGTGACGCGCGCGATCTTGCCGTCGCGGATGGTGAAGAAGGCCCCGGCGGGCAGGACGTATTTCTGGCCCTTCGCCTCGGGCAGCCCTTCATCCGTGGCCAGATAGGTGCCGTTCACGACGAACTCCGCCGCAGCGCGGTCTCCGGCCTCGTTGGCGAAGACGACGATGTCGGTCAGTTCCTCGCGATAGCTGGACGTCATGTGGGCATTGAACTCGCGGAACTTCTCGCGGCCGCGCCGGATGCCGCCTTCGTTGACGTGATGTTCGACCTCGTCATGCAGATAGGTCAGCATCTCGTCGGTACGGCCCGCGTTGAAGGCGGCGTAATAGGCGGTGATCAGGGCTTTGCTGTCCATGTCTGTCCTCGTTTCGGGTTTGGGACTTGTTAACCCGGACCGCATCTTTCGTCACCTGCATCCTTGGGATGACATTCCAAAGCCATCCGCGCTGGTGTAGCCATGATCGCAGATCAAAGGAGCCTCGTGATGCCCGCTGCGACCCAGACCCTGCCGCCCCGGCGGATCGACTGCTTCAAGGCCTATGACGTCCGCGGCAGGCTGGGCAGCGAACTGGACGAGGATGTCGCCTATCGCATTGGGCGCGCCTTTGCCCAGATGCGGCGCGCGCGCAAGGTGATCGTGGGCCGAGACGGCCGCGAAAGCTCGCCTGTGCTGGCCGCGGCGCTGATCCGCGGGCTGAACGACGGCGGCGCCGATGTCCGCGACCTGGGCCTTGCGGGAACCGAGGAGATGTATTTCGCCACCGCCCATTTCGGCGCGGATGGCGGGATCGAGGTCACCGCCTCGCACAATCCCATCGACTATAACGGGATGAAACTGGTCGGCCCGGGGGCGGCCCCGCTGGACCCCGATACCGAGTTCGCGGATCTGGCGGCGCTGGCTCGATCGGGTGAGTTTGCGCCGATCGGGGTCAGGGGCAGCACCAGCGACTTTCCAGAGGCGCGGGCCATCTATGCCGCGGCTGTGGTGGATTTCGTCGATGCGACGGCGCTGCGCCCGATGACGGTGCTGGTCAATGCCGGGAATGGCGCGGCCGGTCCCGCATTCGACGCGATCGCGGACGAACTTGCACGTCGGGGTGCGCCGCTGCGCTTTGTCAGGATCAACCATGAACCGGACGCGGGCTTCCCGAATGGCATTCCGAACCCCCTGCTGCCGGAAAACCAGCCGATGACCGCGGATGCGGTCCGGGCGCATGGCGCAGATCTGGGTGTTGCATGGGACGGGGATTTCGACCGCTGCTTCTTTTTCGACGGCACGGGACAGTTCATTCCGGGGGAGTATATCGTCGGGCTGCTGGCGACCGCCTTTCTGGAAAAGCATCCCGGCGAGCGGATCGTCCATGACCCGCGCGTCGTCCTGAACACCCGCGACATGATCGCGCGCGCTGGCGGGATTGCCGTGCAGGCCCGGACCGGCCATGCCTTCGTCAAGCGCGCCATGCGCCAGAATGACGCGATCTATGGCGGCGAGATGTCGGCGCATCACTATTTTCGCGACTTCCACTTTGCCGATAGCGGCATGGTGCCCTGGCTTCTGGTGGCCGGGCTTCTGTCCGCTCAGAACGTCTCGCTGGCCGACCTGCTTGCAGCGCGGATCGCGGCCTTCCCCTCATCCGGGGAGATCAACTTCCGGCTGGAAGATCCCGCAACTGCCATCGCCCGCGTGGTCGCGAAGTTCGAGCCGCTGGCGATTCGCAAGGATGAGACAGACGGCATCAGCCTGGAATTTGCCGATTGGCGGTTCAACCTGCGCTCGTCGAATACCGAGCCTGTCGTGCGGCTGAACGTCGAATCCGTGGGCGATGCCGTCTTGGTTGCGTCGCGCGCCCAGGAAATCGGCGCGCTGCTGCTTGGCAGCTGATCAGTCGCCGACGACGTCGGGAGGCACGCGCAGGATCGATTCATGCAGGGCGATGGCTTCGTCCAGATCGCGAAAGACCCGCAACCGCCCGCGATCCAGCACTGCGCCCATGGTGCACATCTCGCGGATCATGGGCATCGAGTGGCTGACGACGATGGCGCCGGACTTCTTCATCCGCTCGTTGAAGACACGCTGCGACTTCGACCGGAAATCGGCATCGCCGACGCTGGTCACCTCGTCCACCAGATAGGTGTCGAAATAGATCCCCATGCTGGTGCCCATTGCCAAGCGCGAGCGCATCCCCGAGGAATAGCTTGCGAAAGGCTGGTGGTAATGCTGCCCCAGTTCCGCGAATTCCGCGACGTAATCGACCAGCTCGTCGGTATCGACACCATAGATCCGGGCGACGAAGCGCACGTTCTGCGCGCCTGTCAGCTCGTTGTGAAAGCTGCCGGCGAAGCCCACGGGCCAGGAAATCGTGCCATCGGAATAGACCCGGCCCGAGGTGGGCGAGACCGTGCCCGCGATCATTCGCAGCAGCGTCGATTTCCCCGCACCGTTCCGGCCAAGCAGCGCGACCGAGGCCCCAGTCGGGAACAAGGCGTTGATATTGTTCGCAACCAAGGTCTTGCGGCCTTTCAGCCGGTAAAGCTTGGTCAGATTTTCCAGCCGGATCATGCTCAGGCGCGGTCGCGGATGCTGTAATAGATCAGGGCAAGGATCGACCAGCCTGCCAGAAGCAGCCCCAGGCCGACGCAGAACAGCCAGGTGCGGTTCGGCACGATCGAACTTTGCGCGATCTTGGGCTGGATATGCGCTGCAAGATAGCGGGACTGACGGCGCGCCTCGACCAGTGCGGTCTCATAGGCGACGCGAGCCGCGTGGAAGGCTCCTTCCGCATATTCGCGATCGACCGACAGCTTTTCATATTGGGCGACCAGCTGCGAATAGCTTTCGCCATCCGACCCGGCTGCCGCGTTGCCGAACTTGCTTCTTTCGGCATCTATCAGACGGCGCAGCGCGTCTACCTTTTGCTTGCCCTGTGTCACACGATGATCGGTCGGACGTGCGTTTTCAGTCGCCAGGTCAAGTGCGACCAAAGCCTCGGCCAACTGCTCCTGCAGCCCCTGCAGCACGCCCATCTGGCTGGTCAGATCGGCCTCTGGATCAACGATCTGCGAGCGCATGCGGAAATCGGTCATTGCCTGCCGCGTCGTGGTCAGTTCGGCCCGCGCCTTGTCGAGTTCACTTTTCGCAAGCTTGGTCGCGTCTGCCCGCGCGATCGAGGACAGGTCATTGATCTTGTCCGAGCTTTCCTGGAACACCGCCGCTGCGATCACTTGTGCGTCTTCGGCGGTGAAGGCGTTGACCTTCAGCGTGATCAGGTCGCTCGACGTATCGTAGAGCACCTTGACCTGACGCTCCCAGTAATCCGTCAGATCCTCGACATGGCCCTTGGGGTCAAAGGCAAAGACGAAGTCGCTGGGCCAGTCGCGCGAAAAGCGCGAACGCAGGTCCAGTTTTGCGTCGATCTTTTCGACCATGTCCTGACTGCGGATATATTCGTAGAGGACATCCGTGTCCGAGGCCCCGCCGCCGCCGCCCAGCGGAGAGAAACCGCCGAAAAGCTCGATTGACGGAGTGCCTTCCTCCTTGCGGACGGAGAAGCCGACGGTCGAGACATACTGGTCGACTGCACGGGTCCACAGGTACCAGCCCCAGAAAGCGGCCGGAAGCACGACCAGAAGCAGGAATGACAGCAGGATCAGCCAGTGCCGACGCCGGGGACGGGCATGGCCTGCAGGGGCGCGAACGGTGGATTGCGAGGGACCGGAAGGTCGGGCCAGTGGTGCGCTGTTGGGGCGAAGACTGACCGCTCCGCCTGCCGGCTGCGCCTGGACCTGGGTCCGGGCCTGCGGGGCTGGCATGGGACGAACGGGAATCGGTTGCACCTGTCCGGCCGAGGTCGGCCCGGGTGCAACTTCACTGACCGCCTGGATGCGCGGAGCTGACTGGAAGGGCCGATTGACGGCACCGCCGGGTGCGGCACCTGTCTGCGTGCGGCTGTCCGCTGCCGATGCCAGGTTGCCCGCACTTGCGATTTGGCCACCGGGATCGGACGGGTTGTTGGGCTTGCTCACGGCAGAGGATGCTTTCGCTGGTTTACCTTTTTCTGGCAGTTGATACATATTGCCATACGTCTAGACCAGTCTTTGCAATTAAAATGTCCGAGATAAGCCCAGATCAACGCAGCCCGCTGCGGCCCGTGCGTCGCGGACCGCGTTTCCGCATGCCCCGAATCCTGACCGCGCTGATCCTGCGCGAGATGACGACGACCTATGGCCGGTCCGCGGGCGGTTATGCCTGGGCGATTCTGGACCCCGTGCTGGGGATCGTGTTGCTGTCGGTGATCTTCAGCATGTTCCTTGCGAAGCCCGGATTGGGGTCAAACTTTCCCCTGTTCTATGCAACGGGCTTCCTGCCCTTTGCGATGTTCTCGGACCTGACCAACAAGGTCGCCTCGTCCATCCGCTATTCGCGTCCCTTCCTTGCCTATCCCAGCGTCACCTTCATTGATGCGATCCTGGCGCGGATCATCCTGAACACGCTGACCCACATGACGGTCATCACCATCGTGATCGGGGGGATCTTTGTCCTGTATCGGATGCCCATCGTAGTGAACCTGGCCGAGTTCTTCGAAGGCATGTTGATGATCGTCGCGATCTCGGTCGGAGTCGGGACGCTGAACTGCTATCTGCTGACCACCTTCCCGGTCTGGGAACGGGTCTGGCAAATCATCACGCGCCCGCTTTTCCTCGCATCCGGGGTGTTTTTCCTTTACGACAAGATGCCTTACGAGGCGCAGCATATCCTGTGGTTCAACCCCATCCTGCATTGCATCGCGCAGTTGCGAAGGGGCGTATACCCGGTTTACGACGCCGAATTTGTCTCTCCTTTCTATGTCTTCGGCATCTCGATCGTCCTGTTGCTGTTCGGGCTGCTGCTGCTTGAACGCAATCACCGCGACATGCTGGAGCGCTAAAGCAGGAAGTCGCCCCGCGTCAGCGCGGCAAGGCCGTTCAGCTGCAGCGTCAGGTCGGCATGTCCGTCGCCGTTCAGATCGGCCTCGACGATCATGGCGGAGCCGCTGTGATAGGCGCGGACCTGCCGCGCCGCGCTGAACTCGGCCTCTCCGATGAAGCGCAGGCCCAGCCCGGCCATGTCGAGATGATCCGGACCGTGGGTGAAATCGGTGATCACGTCCCGGCTGCGGTCATAGTCATGGGGATCGCGGAACACGAACAGATCGGCACCCGCGCCTCCGGTCAGATGGTCGCTGCCCGGACCGCCTTGCAGACGGTCGTTTCCGGGTCCGGCGCGCAATACATCGTTTCCGGTGCCCCCGGACAGGAAATTGTGGCCGAAAAGATCCACAAGCTGGTCTTTTCCGGCATCGCCGAAAAGTGAATCGTTTCCCGCGCCGCCATCCAGTCGGTCGGAATCGCCGTCGCCGTGAATCAGGTCGTTGCCTTCGCCGCCGATCAGGAGGTCGTTTCCGGCCTCGCCGTAAAGTATGTCGTTTCCGGTCAGCCCCTGGATCAGGTCATTGCCCGCGCCGCCACGGATCAGATCGTTCCCGTCCTGACCGTTTAGGGTGTCCTGCCCGCCGCCGCCAAGGATCGTGTCGTTTCCTGCCCCACCGATGATGGTGTCGTTTCCGGTTCCGCCCAGCAGCCGGTCATTCCCATTCTGTCCGTTGATATTGTTGTTTCCCGGCCCACCGTCGATGATGTCATTTCCGTCGGCGCCCAGCAGTGTGTCGTTTCCGGTGCCACCGAAGATCGTATCGTTGCCCGCCCCTCCGGTAATCCAGTCATGACCGTCTCCGCCCCAGATCTGGTCGTTTCCCGCACCCGAGTTGATGCTGTCATTGCCGTTCTCGCCCCAGATGCGATCGCGGCCCGTTCCGGTGGTGATGGTGTCGTTGCCTTCGCCGCCCCGTACCGCGTTGTCGCCCAGAGGGTCCGTGATCAGGTCATTGCCCAATTCGCCGTAAAGCATGTCATTCCCGACCTCGCCCATGATCGTGTCGTTGCCCGCGCCGCCGAAGATGGTGTCCTGATCCAGCCCGCCCGAGATGCGGTCGTTTCCCGCGCCGCCCATAAGCAGGTCGTTGCCGTAATCGCCCAGCAACGTGTCGTCGCCCCCGGCGCCGTTAATGGTGTCGTCGCCGGCGCCCCCGCTTAGAAGGTCGGGGCCGGCATTGCCGTTCAGCAGGTCGCGCCCGGCCAGCCCGTGGCCGGTGGATCCAAAGGCTCCGGCGTTCAGCGTGTCGTTGCCCGATGTTCCCAGCATGCTGGTTCGCATCCCGGCCAGATCGTAATGGGCGACCGGAAACAGGGCGTTGTTGAAGTAATTGGCTGCCAGCGGGGTCTTGTCGGCGGTGCGGATCTGGATCTGTGTCTGGCCGAAGGTGATCATGATGCCATCGGTCAGCACCCTGAAGCTCAGTTGCAAGGTGCTGCGGATCATGCCCAGCCCCGACAGGTCCAGCCGGTCGGTGCCGGGCGTGAAGTCCGAGATGAGGATCTTTCCCGCAACCGGCGCGGCGACGAAGATGTCCGCGCCCGGTCCCCCGGTCAACGTGACGGGCGAAGGACCCGCAATCAGGATGTCGTCGCCCGCACCGCCCACGATCTGCGTCGTCCCGGCCGAGGCGCGCAGCAGGTCGCCGCGCCCGGTGCCGTTCTGGCGGCCAGCGCCCACCGTGGTTGTCTGGCCGATCTGACCCGGTTCGAACAGGAGCTGGGTAATCCCCGTCTCGGTCCGGGACGAGACGAACAGCGCGATGCTTCCCCCGATCTCCATCGCCGCGATGGCCGAGACATCGGCCAGGCTGCGATCATTGGTATCGGCCAGCGTCGCCAGATGCAGCAGCTGTCCGTCCGGCATCACCGTGAAGACCGAGATCCCGTCGTCTTCTCCGCCGGCAAAGACGTAGGCGCGGCCGTCCACCATCAGGGTTTCAAGCGCGCTGACCCGGCTGAACCGTGTCGAAAGTTCGTCGATGATATGGTCGGCCGGGATCAGCGCGCCGTCCTGGGTCAGGCGGAACAGGCTGAGCGACGAACTTTGGCTGGCCCCCACGACGACATAGGTCACGCCAGCCACTGTCACGCTGTCCAGGTGCTGCGGCGCATTCATGCCGGTCCCCTGGTTCGACCAGACGATGTTTGCGCGTCCCAGGGTGCCATTCGTTTCGATCAACCGGGTCGAAACGAAATTGCCCGCGCCCGAGGCAGTCAGCAGGATCTGCCGGTCTCCGACGCCGACCACTTTCAGATCACTCAACTCGGCGCGGTCGACGCCGGGGATCGCAAGCGCATCCGCGCTGTCCAGATGCAGGATGCTTCCGTTCGGCTGCACCTTCCAGACATCCACCGCCGTCGTGGAATTGCGTCCCGAGACCAGGAACTGTCCAGCCGAGGTCGAAAAGGCACCAAGCTGCGTGAGGTCTGCGGCAAGCCCGCCAGCCCCGGCAAGCGAGATCCCACCGCGCAATGCGCCGTCCGCGCCCAGCCCGATGCCGTTCGCCGCCGCGTTGGCAAGGCCGGGGGCAAAGATTGCCGGACCGCTTGCAAGCTGCACCAGGCTGGCCCCCGGGCGGTCAAGATATCCCTGCGCAATCCCGAAGGCGCGCGTGTCGATCAGCGTGATCGGGCGGTCCGCCGCCGTGATCCGATAGGCCGAGATCCCGCCGCCCATATGCGTCACCCCCACCAGCACATCGGCCGAGGGCAGGTCGATGGCCTGAAGGTCCGACAGGTTCCTGACAAAGCCGGGGGCCGGGCCAAGGATGAGCGCGATTTGACGAAAGCTCGGCATGTGGGGGCGCCTCGGCAGCAATCTGTTGGCGCAGACGCTAGGTCGGGCGGCTTAACGAAGGCTTTCGCGCGCCGCCTTCGCCAGCAGGTTGTTATCGCGCATTTTATCTTGTCGGCGGGGATCGTCGCGCCGGGGGGAGGGTGCTTGTGCGAAGGGAAAACATGGGCGATACGGTTCAGGCACCAAGTTTCGCAGGCAAGACCATATGCAGATCGAACAGACCGCGCTTCCCGGCGTCCTGATCCTCGTGCCGCGGCGGCATGGAGATGCGCGGGGCTTTTTCTCGGAAAGCTGGAACCGCAAGACGCTGGCCGGGGCTGGGCTCGACCTGCCGGAATTCGTGCAGGACAACCACTCGCTGTCTGCTGCCACCGGCACGCTGCGCGGGCTGCATTTCCAGGCGCCGCCCCATGCGCAGGGCAAGCTGGTGCGTTGCGGGCGCGGCAGCCTGTTCGACGTCGCGGTCGACATGCGCAAGGGCAGCCCCACCTATGGGCAGTGGCTGGGAGAGGAACTGTCCTTTGAAAACGGCCGCCAGCTTTGGATTCCTGCGGGCTTCCTGCACGGCTTCGTCACGCGCGAGCCGGATACCGAGATCTGCTATAAATGCACCGACCATTATGCCCCCGAATGCGACGGGGCCGTCGCATGGGACAGTGTCGGCATCGATTGGGCACTGACGGGCGCGCCGCTGCTGTCGGCCAAGGATGCCGCCGCGACCCGCTTTGCCGATTTCGACAGCCCCTTCACCTATGAAGGCCCCTTTGAATACGAGGCGAGACTATGAAAATTCTGGTAACGGGGGGCGCAGGCTTCATCGGCTCTGCGGTGGTGCGGCTGGCCGTGCGGCGCGGGCACGAGGTCGTTAACCTGGACGCGATGACCTATGCGGCGAACCTGGAAAACGTCGCGCCGGTCTCGAACAGCCCGCTTTACGCCTTCGAACAGGCCGACCTGCGCGACCGTGCGGCGCTGGACCGGGTGCTTGCGGCGCACAAGCCCGACGCGATCATGCATCTGGCGGCGGAAAGCCATGTCGACCGGTCGATCGACGGCCCGGGCGACTTCATCGAGACGAACATTTCCGGCACCTACAACCTGCTTGAGGCCGCGCGCGCCTTCTGGGTGGGGCAGGGCAAGCCCGAAGGGTTCCGCTTTCACCATATCTCGACGGATGAGGTCTTCGGCAGCCTGGGTGAAACCGGCCAGTTCACGGAAGACACGCCCTATGACCCGCGCAGCCCCTATTCCGCCAGCAAGGCCGCGTCCGACCATCTGGTCCGCGCCTGGCACGAGACCTATGGCCTGCCGGTCGTCCTGACCAATTGCTCGAACAATTACGGTCCCTTCCACTTCCCGGAAAAGCTGGTCCCGGTGGTCATCCTGAACGCGCTGCATGGCCGGCCGATCCCGGTCTATGGCGATGGCGGCAATGTCCGCGACTGGCTTTATGTCGAGGATCATGCCGACGCCCTGCTTCTGGTCGTCGAAAAGGGCGAGCTTGGCCGCAGCTACAATATCGGCGGCGAGAACGAGGCGAAGAACATCGACCTGGTCCGCACCATCTGCGCCCATATGGATCGCCTGCGCCCGCAGAACGCGCCGCATGACCGGCTGATCACCTTTGTCACCGACCGGCCCGGCCATGACCGGCGCTATGCCATCGACCCGACCCGCATCCGCACCGAACTGGGCTGGCGCCCGTCGGTCACGGTCGAAGAGGGGCTGGCGAAAACCGTTGAATGGTATCTTGAAAACGAAAGCTGGTGGCGCCCGCTGCTGGACCGCGATGGCGTGGGCGAAAGGCTTGGCAAGGCATGACCGGGCTTCTGGTCCTTGGCCGCACCGGGCAGGTCGCGACCGAGCTGGCGCGTCTTGCCCCCGACGCGCGCTTTCTGGGCCGGGACGAGGCCGATCTGGCTGACGCGGAAGCCTGCGCGGCGGCGATCCGCGCCGCGCGTCCCGGCGCGATCATCAACGCGGCTGCCTATACCGCGGTCGACCGTGCCGAATCCGAACCCGCGCTGGCCGAGGCCGTGAACGCCATTGCCCCCGCGGCGATGGCGCGGGCGGCGGCGGAACTGGGCGTGCCCTTCCTGCATATCTCGACTGATTATGTCTTTGACGGCAGCGGCGACCGTCCCTGGCGCGAGGATGACGCCACCGGCCCCCTTGGCGTCTATGGCGCGACCAAGCTGGCCGGAGAGCGCGGCATCGCCGCCGCTGGCGGTCAATGGGCGGTGCTGCGCACCTCCTGGGTGTTTTCGGCGCATGGCGGCAATTTCGTGAAGACCATGATGCGCCTCGGGGCCGAGCGGCCCGAGCTGCGGGTTGTCGCCGACCAGCATGGCGGGCCGACGCCCGCGGGCGACATTGCCGCCGCCTGCCTTCGGATGGTGTCCGCCATGCAGGCCGGGCAGGGCAAGGGCGGTCTTTATCATTTCGCGGGCGCGCCCGACACGACCTGGGCGGATTTCGCGCGTGCGATCATGGCGCAGGCGGGGCTTGGCTGCCGCATCATCGACATTCCGGGCAGCGACTATCCCACGCCCGCGCGGCGTCCCGGCAATTCGCGGCTGGATTGCGGCGCGATTACCCGCGACTTCGCGATCCCGCGCCCGGATTGGCGCGCCGGACTGGCAAATGTAGTGACGGAGCTTCAGCAATGACCGAGACGGCCAAAACTCCCAGCGGGCGCAAGGGGATCATTCTTGCCGGCGGCTCGGGCACGCGGCTTTACCCGATCACCATGGGCGTGTCGAAGCAGCTTTTGCCGATCTATGACAAGCCGATGATCTATTACCCGATCTCGGTCCTGATGTTCTCGGGCATCCGCGAGATCGCGATCATCACCACGCCCGAGGATCAGACGCAGTTCCAGCGCCTGCTGGGCGACGGCAGCCAGTGGGGGCTGCAATTCACCTATATCGTCCAGCCTTCGCCCGACGGGCTGGCGCAGGCCTATATCCTGGCCGAGGATTTCCTGGCGGGGGCACCTTCGGCCATGGTTCTGGGCGACAACATCTTTTTCGGCCACGGCCTGCCGATCCTGCTGGATGCCGCCGACCGGCGGGGCGAGGGCGGGACGGTCTTCGGCTATCGGGTGGCCGATCCCGAACGCTATGGCGTGGTCGCGTTCGACGATACAGGTGCGGTCAGCCAGATCATCGAAAAGCCGCAGGTGCCGCCCTCGGACTACGCGGTGACCGGGCTTTATTTCCTTGACGGCAGCGCGCCCGACCGGGCCCGCAGCGTCAAGCCGTCCGATCGCGGCGAGCTTGAAATCACCACCCTGCTTGAAACCTATCTGCATGATGGCAGCCTGACGGTCGAGCGGATGGGGCGCGGTTTCGCCTGGCTTGACACAGGCACCCATGCCAGCCTTCTGGATGCCGGGAACTTCGTGCGCACGCTTGAACAGCGGCAAGGCCTGCAGACCGGCTGCCCCGAGGAAATCGCCTTCAACCAGGGCTGGATCGATGCCGACCAGTTACGCGAACGGGCGCGGCTTTTCGCCAAGAACGATTACGGTAGGTATCTGGCCCGGCTGTTGGCCTGACCGATCTCAGGACCGCTGATCTGGCCGGGCGCGCAGCCGCCCCGCCAGAGCAGCCGCCATGACCGCCGCCGTTCCGGCGCGGGTCTGGCGGTACAGCCCCATGCTGCGCATCTGCGCCAGCGCGCGATATCCCGGCGCGTCCAGAAACGCGCCGAAACGATCCAGAAGCTGACGGTTTTCCAGCGTGAGCAGGTCTTTCGCCGGCAGAAGCGCGGCGTGGTTGCGACGCAGCCAGTTTGCGAAACTGCCATCGAACAGCATCGAGGCCCGTGCCGCGCGGGCTCGCGCGGTGTCGTTGCGGCCCATCACATTGCGCGGATGCTGGCGATACAACAGCACCTGCGCCGCGTCGCGATGGATCCGCGCTCCCGCGCCCGACAACAGCAGGTAATTCCACCAGTCATGTGAAATGATCCCGGCCGCGTCGGCGGCAGCCGCACCGCGCTGCAGGATGGTCAGCGCGGCGGCATTGGCCACGGTGGTGTTTCCGGGCAGGCAGGCCTGGATCAGCGCGTTTGGAAACCCGAAAGGGCCGGGAAAATGCGGTGCAGGCGCCAATTCCTGCAACTGCTCGTCACAGACGGTCGTGCGGGCGGCATAGACGGCAGGACCGTCCTGACCGGTCAGGAACTCGGCCGCGCGCGCCAGTTTGTCCCGTTTCCAGACATCGTCCTGGTCGCAAAAGGCGATCCAGCCGGCTGGATCGGCCTTGCGGATGAGGTGCAGGAAATTCGCCGTCGCGCCACGGCCCGGCCCCTCGATCAACGTGATCCGGCCATCTGCTCGGCCCGCGTAGTCGGCGATGACAGCCTGCGTCCCGTCCTGTGAGCCATCGTCCGAGACGATCAGCCGCCAGTTCGTCAGCGTCTGGGCAAGGATGCTGTCAAGCTGCGCTGGCAGGAAGCGCGCGCCGTTGAAGCTGGCCAGGACGATGGTGATCTGCGGCTGCACCCGGCGGCTCCTTCTTGGGGTCGCCCCGAACTAACCCGAGGGGACGGGGCTTGGCCAGTGTCCCTACTGTTCCTGCCGCGCGATATCCTCGATCAGGACGCTGGCGATCTCGGGTCCGCCGGCTTTTCGCGCCGCCGCCAGCAGCGATTTGCGCAACCGTCCAAGACTGGCTTCCGAGGTGAAGTTGCCGTCGAAGCCGCCCGTATTCGCCTCGATCATCAGGGCGTTCAGCAGCGCGTCGCGCAACCGGTGCTCCCTTTCGGCGATCTTCTGCGCCGAGACCGAGGACATTTCCAGCGTCAGCGACAGGACCATGACCGCACTGGTCGTGCCGTTGCGCATGATCGGGATGAAAAACTGGTTCGGAAACCGGAACCAGTCCTCTCCCGGCGGAGGATCGCTGGTCGAGGTGGCTTCGCCCGGCGCGGGAAGGTTGCCCTCTTCTTCGCCCGTGGCAGGCGCGGTGCCCTCGTCGTGATCGACCGATGCCCCGGCCCGGCCCTTGCCCAGCATTTCGCCCCCGACCGCACCGCCCAAGAAGGCGACCACGGCCAGCAATGCGATGATCGCCTTCTTCATCGTCCCCTCCTCAATAGGGCAGCAGGATATCGGCCACCTGCTGGCCATAGCGGGGCTGCTGGACGTCGCTGATCTGCCCACGGCCGCCATAGGAGATGCGCGCGCCCGCGATCCGGTCATAGGCGATCTCGTTGCGCCGTCCGATATCCGTGGGCCGCACGAACCCGCTGACGCTAAGGACGCGGACCTCGTAATTGACGCGGACCTCTTGCGAGCCCTCGATTCGCAGCACTCCGTTCGGCAGGCGTTCTACGATGGTCGCGGCGATGCGCAGGGTCATCTTGTCCCGGCGCGAGATATTGCCGCTGCCCTTGAACGTGGAGGAGCTTTTCGCCTCGACCAGTTCGTCCATGCTGGCCCCTTCGGGCAGGCGTTTGTCGACGCGCTGGGGCAGTCCGGCCAGCGAGGGTATGCTGACCTTGTCCGCGGCATTGCGCGACCGGCCAGAACTGTTCTGAATCTCGGCGCGGTCGTCGATCTCGATCACCACGGTCAGGATGTCGCCGCGACCCTGCGCGCGCCGGTCCGCGACCAGCGAATGCTGCGCCCCCGCCCAAAGCGAGGCGGTGCTGTCCGGCCGGACCTGCAGGTCATAGCCCGACGGATCGGGCTGGGCCATGGCCAGGTATTCGGCGCTGGCGTCCGGCGCGGTCATCGGTGGCACGCGACCCACCTGCGAGGCGCGGCCGCAGGCCGACAGCGCGAGTGCGATGGCAAGGCCACCTATCACCAGCCGGGTCGGGTTATGCACGGGATAAGGCATCCGATCTCCTTCAGTTCTGCTCGACGATCACGCTGCCATCGGGCGCAATGCGTCCCGCCACCGTGGCGCGCGAGGAATTGTTCATGACCCGGACGATCTGCCCGGCTCCGCCTGCGGTCAGGGCGCGGCCCTCGGTCTCGATCCTCAGCGCAGATTTCCGATAGACCAGCGTGACGATCTGGTTTCTCGCGACCAGGGTGGGGGCGGCCAGCGCTTCCGGCGGGATGGCACGGCCCTTGCTGACCAGCACGCGGGCTTCCTGCCCGATCACGTCCTCGGGGTTCGTGATGGCCGAATCCTGTGCGGGGTCGACCGCGACCATCTGGGCTGTAATCCGGGTGCCGGGGCGCAGGGTCTGGGTCGCGACCACGGCATCGGCCAGCGCCGGAGCCGGCAGCGCCAGAACCACCAGGGCAAGGACAAGCCGGACCATCACCGCACCTGCACCGTCGCGCCCAGCATCTGGTCGGCGGCGCTTATGACTTTCGAGTTCAGCTCGTATCCGCGCTGCGCCTTGATCAGCTCGGTGATCTCGCGCACGGGGTCGACGGCGCTTTCCTCAAGATAGCCGGCGCGCAGGGTGCCCAGTCCCTCTTCGCCCGGCGCGGCAACGGTCGGTGCGCCCGAGGCGGTGGTTTCCAGGAACAGGTTCGATCCCGTCGCCTCCAGCCCCTTTTCGTTCAGGAATCCCGCCAGCGTGATCTGGCCCAGGCTTTCGGGTTCGACGCGGTCGGCGAAATAGGCCATCACCTCGCCCGACGGGCTGATCGAGACGCTGCGCGCTTCCTGCGGGATGGTGATGTCGGGGACCACCGGAAAGCCTTGCGAGGTCACGATCTGTCCCTCGGCCGAGCGTTTCAGGCTGCCGTCGCGGGTATAGGCCGATATGCCCGAAGGCATCGTGACCTCAAGATAGCCACTGCCCTCGATCGCGACATCAAGGTCGCCATTGGTCTGGATCGGGGTTCCCTGGCCCAGCATCACCGTGACGGCCGAGGCCCGCACCCCCAGCCCAAGCTGAACCCCCGCCGGCACCATCGCCCCCGTGGTTGCGGTCAGCGTGCCCGGACGCGTCACCTGCTGATATTGCAGGTCGGCGAATTCCGCGCGGCGCGGGTTGTAGCCAGTGGTCGACATGTTCGCGAGGTTGTTCGAGATGACCTCGACCCGCATCTGCTGGGCGCTCATGCCCGTGGCGGCGATCTGAAGGGCTTTCATGGACTGTCCTTTCAACGCGTAAGCGACGAGATGGCCTGGCGGATGCGCTTGTCTTCCTGATCCAGGAAGGACTGGCCAAGTTCATAGGCGCGCTGCACCTCGATCATGCGGGCGACTTCGGTGACCGGCTCGACATTCGATTCCTCCAGGAAACCCTGCCGGACGATCGGGTTCTCCACCGGCTCGGGATTGGCTCCGGCCTCAAACAGCGTGCCCGCGACGTGACGCAGGTCGGCGGGATCGGGATTGGCGAAGACACCGACGCGCCCGACCGGTTGGCCATCCGCCGAAACCGTTCCGTCGGGGGCGATGCCCAGGTTGCGGGTTCCCGGCGGAACCGCGATCGGCGCCTGCCCATCGTCAAGCAGCGGATAGCCGTCCGCGTTCACGATCTCGCCCTCGGCATTGCTGAGAAATGCACCGGCGCGGGTCAGCCGGTTCCCCTGCGGGGTCTGGACCATGAAGAACCCGTCCCCGTCGATGGCCAGGTCATAGGTGCCCCCGGTCTGGGTCATTCCCCCCGGCTGCAGGTCGACCATACGGCCGCGGACATGGGCCATGGCCAGCGTCTCGCCACCATTCCCAAGCGGCACCATGTACTCCGAAAAGACCACTCCCTCGCGCCGGAAGCCGGTCGTGCTGGCATTGGCGATGTTGTTCGCGATGGCGCGCATTTCCTGCATCAATCCCGACTGGCGGGTCAGCGAGGCATAGACGGCGTTGTCCATGGTTCAGGATCCGATGATCTGGGGCAGGATCTGGTCGGTGAAAAACCCGGCCAGCGTGGTGGTCATGAAGCTCATCGTGACCCAGAAGACCGCCAGCATCAGCGCGACCTTGGGCACGAAGGTCAGGGTCATTTCCTGCACCGAGGTCAGTGCCTGGAAAGGCCGATGACGACGCCCACGACCAGGGCGACGATCAGCAGGGGGGCGGACATGCGCACGGCGATCCACAGCGCCTGCCGGGTCAGGTCGAAGACCAGGTTCTCGTCCATCGCGGCGCCTCAGACTGGCATCCGCAGGATTTCCTGATAGGCCTCGACGACCTTGTCGCGGATTGCGACCGCGGTCTCGAGCGCGATCTCGGCCTGGGCGATGCTTTGCACCAGCCGCTGCGAGTCGCTGCCCCCGGTCATGGCACCCGTGGCCTGCTGGTCGACATCCTCCATGACGCGGGCGAAATCGGTCGCGGCGGCGCTGACCCCTTGGGGCAACCCCTCGGCGGGGGCCACAGCAGGGCGGGCGCGGTCATAGGCATTGGCGGCAAAAGTCGATGCGATCATCTGGTATTCCCCTAGCGACGGATCAGGTCCAGCAGCGCGCTGTTCATCTGGCGGGCCTGCTCGAAGACGCGAAGATTGGCTTCATAGCTGCGGCCCGCCTCTTTGGCGTCCGCAACCTCGACGACCAGGTCGACATTCGAGCCGGCGTAATAGCCCTCGGCATCGGCCATGGGATGCGAGGGGTCGTGGATTCGCGGCAGTTCGCGTTGGTCCAGCCGGGTCGGACTGGTCGCAACGGCGCCGGTCCTGCGGCCGAACTCGACCTGTTCCTGGAACGAGACCAGCTTGCGGCGATAGCCGGGCGTGTCGGTATTGGCGATGTTTTCCGAGACATGGCGCAAGCGCGTGGACTGGGCGCGCATCCCCGAGGCTGCCAGTTCGACGGCGGAAAGCAGTTCGGTCATTCTGCCTGTCCTCAGGCCCGGCGGCCAAGGCTGGTGCGGATCATCGACAGGGACGATCGCGTGACCGCCAGCGCCAGATCGAATTCGCGCCGGGCGTCGGCGATGCGGACCATCTCATCTTCCAGCGCGACGGTATTTCCGTTCGGCGCGGGCTCTCCGCCGGCATCAAGGGGACGGTCGCGTCCGCCCCACGTGATGCCGCTGGCATGTCCCGGACGGGTTGCGCGCAGTTCGGTCGCGGGAGCCGAGCGATAGGTTTCGGCGAAACGGCCAAGGTCGCGGGCGCGGAAGCCGGGCGTGTCGGCATTGGCGACGTTCTGCGCGATCAGGCGTTGGCGTTCGCTGGCATGGGCGGCCAGCGATCCGGCCATCCGCAAGGTGTCGATCCGGTCAAACATCGAGGCTTCTCCTCAGTTCCGATAACCGGGTCTTAACCCCAACAAGTTTAGAAACCCTTTCGCGGCGGGATTTTTGAACGAGGCTGGAAACAGGTCATGGATAAAATTGGATCGATCGTTGCGCGGATGCAGAAACTGCGCATGGCGCGGCATTTCGGGCAGGTCGCGGGCGTGCATGGCGGCGTCATCCATGTCGAGGGGCTGAACGCCCATGCCTCGCTGGGGGATCGCGTGTCGGTGGCGCTGGGGCCGCTTGGGGCATTGGGGGGCGAAATCGTCGCACTCCATCCGGGGACCGCCGCCGTCTTGCCCGAGGGCCCGACCGAGGGGCTGGCGATGGGGGCCGAGGCGGCGCTGCTATTCGCCCCGGTCCTGTCGCCCGCCGATGGTTGGATCGGCCGGATCATCGACCCGCTGGGCCAGCCGCTGGATGGCAGGCCGCTGATTCCCGGTGCGGCCGAGCGGGGCTATCGTCCCCCACCCCCGCCCGCGGCGTCGCGCAACCGGCTGGGGCGGCGGCTGCGGACGGGGCTTGCGGTCTTCGACACGCTGCTTCCGCTGGTCAGGGGGCAGCGGATGGGGCTTTTCGCCGGATCAGGCGTCGGCAAGTCGACACTGCTGTCAGGGCTGGCCAAGGGCGTAGCCGCCGATGTCGTGGTCATCGCGCTGATCGGCGAACGGGGCCGCGAACTGCGCGAATTCGTCGAGGAGGTGCTGGGCCCCGAGGGGCTGGCGCGCGCGGTCGTCGTGGCCGCGACCTCGGACCAATCCCCCCTGATGCGGCGACGCTGCGCCTGGGCCGCAATGACGGTGGCCGAGCACTTCCGCGACCAGGGGCGGCATGTCCTGTTTCTGGCCGATTCCATCACCCGTTTTGCCGAGGCGCATCGAGAAATCGCGTTGGCTGCAGGCGAAAGCCCCAGCTATCGCGGGTTTCCGCCATCAGTCTCGCAACTCATCATGTCGCTGGCGGAACGCTCGGGGCCTGGACCTCAGGGCGCGGGCGACATCACCGCGATCTTCAGCGTGCTGGTCGCAGGTTCTGACATGGAGGAGCCGGTGGCCGACATCCTGCGCGGGGTGCTGGACGGGCATGTCGTGCTGGACCGCGCGATCGCCGAACGCGGTCGCTTTCCGGCAATCGATGTCCTGCGCTCGGTCTCGCGCTCATTGCCGCAGGCGGCCAGCGCGCCGGAAAACGCGATGATCACGCGGGCCCGCGCGGCGCTGGGGGCCTATGCGGAATCCGAGTTGATGATCCGCGCGGGGCTTTATGCCCCGGGTTCGGATGCCAAGCTGGACGAGGCGGTGCGCGTCTATCCGGCGCTTGACCGGTTCTTCACCCGCGACAGCCCGTCCCCCGAGCAAAGCTTTACCCTGCTGGCGCAGGCGATGGCCTGAGCTTGTCGCCTATTGGCAAAGCCGAAAGCCGCCCTTGCGGGCCTTGATGTCCAGGTGAAGATGGTTGTCATGGGCGGCGTTCGCGCCCGGACCCAGCACGGTCGAAAAATGCAGGCAGGCCGTGCCCCGGACGGCATGCTGGAACGCCTCGGTCAGGTCGCCGTCATCCTGCCGGGGTGCGATTTCGACCGTGCTGCCATCTGCAAAGCGAAATGCGGCGATGTCGAAGGCATTGCCAAGCGCATGTTCCGACAGCTTCTCGGAGGCGTTTCCGACCGTGGCGCGGCATTGATAGGTCGATCCGGGAACCAGCCCGACCAGCCGGGGCTGGCCCGGCAGCAGCGCGGCCGAGGGCCGGACGAAATCGCGCAACCAGCGGGCCAGATGACGGGCGGTGTCGCAGCGCATCAATGCGCCGCCGTCGATCTCGACCCCCGGCAAGGGCGAGGTCAGCTGGATCGGCCGGTCGATCCCGCAATCGAGATCGGCATTGTCCGTGACCGCCGGGCGTTCCTCATAGGTGGCGCCCATCAGGGTCAGGTCCAGCAGGCATGCGGAATAGGTAAAGTCGTCCTCGCGCAGTGACGCATGCAGGGGTGGCCCGGCGGGTTTGGCCGGGGCCGCTTCGGCAGGGGCAGGCGTATCCGCGGCATCCTTTGAAGCGGGATCGGATGGCGTGGACTGGGCCGGGTCCGCCTTGGGCGCATCCTGCGATGGTGTCGCTTCGGATGCGACAGGCGGCGGGGGGCTTTCTTTCGCCCCGGGGGGCGGGGCAGGCGGCGGGTCGGCCTGTTCCTTGGCCTTCTCATCCCGGTCGGCGGGCGGTGCCGGGGGAGGGGCGGGTTTCGGCGCAGGTTCGGGCCTTGCCTCCTCGGGGCGGGGCAGGGGCCTGTCGTCCTGTGCAAAAACGGGCGCGGGCAACAACGCTGCGATCAGCAATGCCACCAGCGCCCGCATGCGTCAGAGATTCGGCGTCGCAGCGGTCCCCGGCGGCGGCAGGACCTGACTTTCGACCGTGGCGGCCTCGGGTATCCGTTCAAGGGCCGAGTCGCGCGCCCGCTGGGCCAGCATCTCGTCCGCCAGTGCCTCGGCACGGGCCAGCGCATCGCTTAAGGCCTCGCCCCCATCGGCGGGGGTGGTCTGTTCGGGCATTGCCGTGTCGCCCGATGCGGGCAGAACATCGGGCAGGACCGAGGTCGCGGCCCGGATGCTCAGGCTGGTCGAGCGCACCGGAGGCCGGATCGCGCTGATCGTGCTGGCGAGGTTCGCAACCGCTATCACCGGGGCGGTCGCCACGCCGGTCACGTCGGCGATGCTGACGCCGGCGTCCAGGAATTCGACCGTCGTGACATTGGCCTTGACCATATGCGCAAGCTCCCACGCGTCCCAGTTCGTCAGCCGCACGCAGCCATGCGACTGGTTGACGAACAGGCGAGAGGGCGTGGCGGTTCCATGAATGCCATAGGTCGGCTCGCTGAGATCGATCCAGACATTGCCGACAGGTCCGTTCGGGCCCGGCGGAACGATCAGGATGCGGTCGTTCTTGCCCTGCTTGAAGTTGCGCTGGGGGTTATAGGTATAGGTCGGGTTCAGCGCGACGGCCTGCACGATATGATTGCCATGCGGCGAGGGCGTGTCCGAGGATCCGACCGTCGCAGGGTAATCCGCGACCATCCGTCCCTTGGCGTCATAGGCGGCGACGCGGCGGGTTTCCTTGTCGACGATGATGCGGGTGACGGTCGCCTTGATCGGCTTCGCGGGCTTGGTGATGCTGATGGTCGAGCCCGGGACGAAGGCGACGCCCGGATTCATCTTCGCCAGGAACTTCTCGTCCATGTGGAAGCGTTCGCCCAGCTTCTCGATGATGCTGGTATAGCCCTGCGAGGACATCGCGGCCTTTTCGGCATAGTCCGAGGGGATCCGGTCGACCAGTCCCTGGGCATCCGCCTCGGTGATCGTATAGGTGCCGGTCACCGCCTCGGCGGAATAGGCCTGAAGATGGTCCCAGGTGACATAGTCCATGCGCCCGGTCATCGGCTGGCCGGTGCGGCGCTGGAATGCCTTGATGGCGCTTTCGCTCATCCCGCCGCGCCAGCCGTCGACGACGCCGGGGGACACGCCCGAGCGGTCCAGCAGGATCTGGACCTTGGCGGTCAGCGCCGATTGGCCGGCCGGCAGATCGCCCCCGTCATAGGTCGCCGATTCGATCGCGGCGGCTGAAAGCGGGTGCTGTCCCTTGTCCATGACGCCATGCGCATGGCCCTTGCCGGCGACGGTCGCGGCGACCTGGCTGGCGCTGGCCGCAGCCACGCTGCGCGCCGACAAGGCGGCGACCGCGCTGGCCGAACGCGCGGGGGGGCGCGCAGAGGGGCCCGGCTGCGCCATCGCAGCCAGGGACGGCAGCAGCGCGATGGCTGCGGCCAAAGACAGGCGCAAAACGGCGCCGTGAAGGGGGCTGCAAGAAGGCATGCTCGAATCCGTTGGTCTTGCTTGTCGTTTATTGTTGGTTTTGTCGACGTTTAGGCGCCTTGGGCACTTCGAAGCAAGCAAAGGATTAAGAATTCGTTCTCATTGAACCTAGAGTTGTCCCTGAAACCTGTGATCCCGCGGGAAATAGCGGCGCGAAAGCGACACCGGCATATTGTTCAGCCATTCGACCCGTTCCAGGTGCAGCACCGGGTCATTCTCGGTCAGGTTGAGGGATGGGCTAATGAATTCGCCATCTGCGGTATCAACCCCGATCGACAGGCTAGCCCGATTCAGGGGCACGTTGCCCACAAGCCATTCGCATGCGCTCATCTCGGCCAGAACATCGGGTGTCAGTCCGGGTGCGGCGAAGGTATTGGTCCAGCGCTCTTCGCAGCAATAGGGGATGCCGTCCGCGAAAAAGATGGCCCGGCCCAGCAGCAGCTCTTCGCCACTGCGCAGCAGCATGGCTTGCGCCACGTCGGCGGGGGGTGTCGCTTCTGACGCGAAGACCAGGCGATAGCCGTATTCCTGTCCAGCGGCCTCAAGTTCGCGACGCAAAAGGGAACGGACAAGCTGCACGCGGGGATGGCGGGCGACGCGTGTGCCGACCTTGCGGCGGCGTTCGACGACACCGCTTTCCGCCAATGCCTGCATGGCACGGTTCACGGTGGCGCGCGCACAGCCCAGCTCGGCGGCCAGGTCGCATTCGGTGGGGATCAGCTCTCCCTCGGGCCAGATGCCGTCCTGGATACGCTCCAGGACGATGTCCTGAACCGCCTGCCAGGTCATGCCCTTGCGCTTGGAGTTGATCGAAAGCACGGCGGAGGCGGACGCGAAGCCCTGCGAGTGGTGAGACATGTTAAATACGGGATCCGGGAAAAGAGCCTTGGGAAAACAGGGGTCCAACCGCAGGAAGACCGGCGGGCCTGCCCCCGGCAGAGGGGGCCACGGTGCGGACTGTCGGTACAATCATCTGACACATGTTTCAGGTTTTTGAAGGATTAAACCCATGAAGGTCAAGGAGGTTTCGAAGAATGCCGCGCGCGCGCGGAGCAAGAGTTGACAATCCCGGCAACCGGGCAGAATGTCGCGCGCGTTCAGAAAAAGGGGCGCGCGCGTGGCGGAAGCAGCGGCATACCGGGGTCAGAACCCCGCAACTACGGCATGGGCGGTGCTGGTCGCGATCAGCCTGTGTCACATGATCAACGACGTCATGCAGTCGATGCTTTCGGCGATCTATCCGCTGCTTCAGCAGGAATTCAGCCTGTCATATGGCCAGATCGGCCTGATGACCTTTGCATTCCAGGTCACGGCGTCGCTGCTGCAGCCCATCGTGGGCGCGGTCACCGACAAGAACCCGATGCCGCGGTCGCTGGCCTTCGGCATGGGATCGACTTTCTTCGGCGTCCTGCTGCTGGCGCTGGCCCATGAATACTGGGTGCTGCTGATCGGTGCGATGTTGATCGGCGTCGGGTCGTCGGTCTTCCACCCGGAAAGTTCGCGCGTGGCGCGCATCGCCTCGGGCGGGCGTTTCGGGATGGCGCAGTCGCTGTTCCAGCTGGGGGGCAATTTCGGGCAGGCGCTGGGGCCGCTTCTGGCCGCCTTCATCGTGGTGCCGCTGGGCCGTCCGTCCATCGCGATCTTCTCGGCCGCGGCCATGCTTGGTTCGGCGATCCTGTGGCGGATCGGCACCTGGGTCGAGGGGCGGCGCAAGGCTTCGACCGCGCGCGCCCGGCCCGAACTGTCGCTGTCGCGCGGGCGGGTGGTGATGGCCATCGTCGTGCTGGCGCTGCTGACCTTCACCAAGAACATCTATACCGCCAGCCTTTCCAGCTATTACACCTTCTTCCTGATCGAGAAGTTCGGGCTGACCACGCAACACGCCCAGATCATGCTGTTCCTGTTCCTGGCGGGCATGGCCGGGGGCGTGATGCTGGGCGGGGTTATTGGCGACCGCATCGGGCCGCTGAAGGTGATCTGGTTCTCGATCCTGGGCATCCTGCCCTTCACGCTGGCGCTGCCCCATGTCGGGCTGGCCGCGACGGGGGTGCTGACCGTCCTGATCGGGCTGATCCTGGCCTCGGCCTTCCCGGCGATCGTCGTCTTTGCGCAGGAACTGGTGCCGGGCCGGACGGGGCTGATTGCGGGTATCTTCTTTGGCTTCTCTTTCGGCATGGGCGGCATCGCGGCCGCAGTTCTTGGCGTCCTGGCCGATGCCAGGGGGATCGAGTTCGTCTATAAGATCTGCTCATTCCTGCCGCTGATGGGGCTTCTGACGGTATTCCTGCCCCGGG
This sequence comes from Paracoccus sp. KR1-242, assembly GCF_049446195.1. NCBI lineage: Bacteria > Pseudomonadati > Pseudomonadota > Alphaproteobacteria > Rhodobacterales > Paracoccaceae > Paracoccus > Paracoccus sp. KR1-242. Next base: position 137,981 of record NZ_JBMSED010000008.1, on the reverse strand, counting down.
TGAATCGCGGCTGAACCCTTCAAGCAACAAGAAACGAAAGACCGACCATGGACAGGATCAAGCTAACCCCGATCTCGGCCGAAGCCTTCGCCCCCTATGGCGAGCTTCTGACACCGCGCGCCGCGCCCAGCCGGATGATCAATGCCGGTCGCTGCGAACGCCATCACGCGCTGGCCCAAGTGCAGCGCGGCGGGGGCGAGGCGATCATCTCGATCTTCCGGTCCGAAGCGGTCAGCCTGCCCTATGCCTGCACGCTGCTTGAGCGTCACCCCTTGGGCTCGCAGGCCTTCATGCCGCTGGGGGCCGAGCCGTGGATGTCGATCGTCGCCCCGGACGAGGGCGGCAGGCCCGGCGCGCCCTTGGCCTTCCTGGTCCCCGCCGGCATGGGCGTGAACCTGCGCGCCGGCGTCTGGCACGGCGTCCTGACGCCCTTGGACCACGCCGCCGACTTCCTGGTCGTGGACCGCGAGGGCGAGGGCGTGAACCTGGAAGAGGTGACCATCGCCCCCGTCACGGTCGAGGCATGAGCGGCCCCGACTATTCGCATGAGCGCGCCGCCATTCTTGGCGGCGCGCGTTTCGTTGCCGGCGTCGATGAAGTCGGCCGGGGGCCGCTGGCCGGTCCGGTGACTGCGGCCGCCGTGATCCTGGATGTCACGCGCATCCCCGAGGGGCTGAACGACTCGAAGGTCCTGAACGCCCGCAAGCGCGCGCTGCTGACCGAGGCGTTGATGGAATGCTGCGACTGGTCCGTCGCCCATGCCACGGTCGAGGAAATCGACAGCATGAACATCCTGCGGGCCTCGCATCTGGCGATGTGCCGGGCGCTGGCCGGGCTGCGCCAGCGGCCCTGCATCGCGCTGATCGACGGCAACATGCTGCCGCGCGATCTGGACATGCCGGGGCAGGCCATCGTCAAGGGCGACGCGCTGAGCCTGTCCATCGCCGCCGCCTCGATCCTGGCGAAAACATGGCGCGATCGGATCATGGTGGATTTGGCGCAACAGCACCCCGGATACGGCTGGGAGGACAATGCAGGTTACCCAACGGCAGCCCATCGCCAGGCGCTTCTAGATCTGGGCGTAACCCCATATCATAGGCGCAGCTTCGCCCCCGTCCACAACATGTTGTGTAAACCCCAGATAGCAAGTTCTTGATTCAAAAAAGAATTTGACGCCGAATCGCCTGTGAATCATCATCGGCCCAATCAAATCGGCAGACATAAGGCCGAAATCCGAGGCAGTGATGACGAAGCAAGTACTGAAATCCCGCGCTTCTGCGCGACCGCTCCCGCTGAACCAGATCCTGGCCGGGGACTGCATCGAGGTCATGAATTCACTGCCGGCGAACAGTGTGGATCTGATCTTTGCCGACCCTCCATACAACCTGCAGCTCAAGGGCGAATTGCACCGTCCGGACAATTCGCGCGTCGATGCCGTCGACGATGCCTGGGACCAGTTCGCGGGGTTTGCCGCCTATGACGAATTCACCCGCGCCTGGATGGCGGCCGCCCGCCGCGTTCTGAAGCATGACGGCGCGATCTGGGTCATCGGCAGCTATCACAACATCTATCGCGTCGGGGCCGAGTTGCAGAACCAGGGCTTCTGGATCCTGAACGATGTCGTCTGGCGCAAGTCGAACCCGATGCCGAACTTCCGCGGCAAGCGGCTGACCAATGCGCATGAAACGATGATCTGGGCCTCCAAGGCCGAAAGCTCGAAATACACGTTCAACTACGAGGCGCTGAAATCCCTGAACGAGGGTGTCCAGATGCGCTCGGACTGGGTGTTGCCGATCTGCACCGGGGGGGAGCGGCTGAAGGACAAGGACGGCGCCAAGGCCCATCCGACCCAGAAGCCCGAGGCCCTGCTGCATCGCCTGCTCGTCGGCTCGACCAATCCCGGAGACGTGGTGCTGGACCCGTTCTTCGGTACCGGCACCACCGGGGCCGTGGCCAAGATGCTGGGCCGGGACTTCATCGGGATCGAGCGCGAGGCCGCCTATCGCGCGGTGGCCGAAAAGCGCATTGCCCGCGTCCGCAAGTTGGACAGTGAGGCGATCGCGACCATCCGGCCCAAGCGGGCCGAGCCGCGCGTCCCCTTTGGCCAGGTGGTCGAACGGGGGATGCTGCGCCCCGGCGAAGAGCTGTTCTCGATGGACAACCGCCACAAGGCCAAGGTGCGTGCCGATGGCAGCCTGGTCGGCAATGATGTCAAGGGTTCCATCCACCAGGTCGGGGCCGCGCTGGAAGGCGCGCCCTCCTGCAACGGCTGGACCTATTGGCATTTCCGGCGCGAGGGGCGGATGGTGCCCATCGACACCCTGCGCCAGCAGATCCGGGCCGAAATGGCGGCCGAGGATGGTCGTCCGAACTGATCCCCAGTTTTCACGAGGTTCGCCGCGTCCCGTTGTTCGCGATCTCTGGCGCGACCGGGACTTCCTTGCCCCGCCCGGACGGCCTGGCCCGTCGGGCGGGGTCTTTCTTTCGGTGATGAGCAATTCTGCCAAGCCTTCCGCTTATCGCTGAGGCTTGACCAGTTCGCCCGCGCTACAGCGCGTTGCGGGGCATTGGCAGGTCGCCACGGTTATAGGCGGACCAGTCCTGAACATCGGGATAGAATTGCCGCCGCCAGGCCCGCACGCGCGGGTTCATCCGCCGCCGCCACAGGGGCGGGACCATCGCCAGGAAGGTCATCGCCGGATAGCCCATCGGAAGCTGCGGCGCCTCGTCGTCGCCATAGGTCTGCAGCAGGGGAAAGCGGCGGTCGGGCTTGTAGTGGTGATCCGAATGGCGCTGCAGGTTGATCAGCAGCCAGTTCGTCGCGGTATGCGAGGAATTCCAGCTGTGGCGCGGCAGCACATGTTCATAGCGGCCATTGCCCAGATGCTTCCGCGTCAGCCCGTAATGCTCGACATAGTTCGTCAGTTCCAGTTGCCAGACCGCGACCAGCGCCTGCCACAGGAACAGCCAAAGCCCCTGCCAGCCGCCCAGAAGCAGGGCCAGCAGCAGCATTCCCAGTTGCAGTGCACCATAGCGCCAGAACGGGTTGCGGCGGTCGAACCGGGATCGTCCGCTGCGTTCAAGGCGGCGGGACTCGGCCTGCCAGGCGCTGGCGGGGCAGTCGCGCAGGACGCGCAGGAAAAAGCGGAAGAACCCCTCGTTATAGCGGGCCGAAACGGCGTCGCGCGGGGTCGCGACCCAGCTGTGGTGCACCAGCAGATGTTCGGTGCGGAAATGCGAATACAGCGTCGAGGCCAGAAGCAGGTCGCCCATCCAGCGCTCGACCGGGTTCTTCTGGTGCAGCAATTCATGGGCATAGACGATGCCGATCGTGCCCGAGACGACACCGATGCCGAAAAACAGCCCCACCTTCTCCCAGTTGCCAAGCGGGCCATGCGCCGCATACCAGATCGCGCCGAAGATCATCGCCGCCTGCACCGGAAACCAAAGGATGGTGATCGCGCGGTACCAGAACAGCTGCGTTTCGGGGGTTTCGGTGTCGGCGTTTTCCTCGTTCAGGCCAAGGAGGGCGTCCAGCACGGTCGTCAGGTACCAGGCATAGACCGGCATCAGCGCAAACCACCACCCGCCCAGCCGTGCGGCCAGGATCGCCAGTGGCACCATGCCCAACGAAAGCCAGAAGGGCAGGGCATCGATCAGTCGGGCGCGAAAGGGGGTCTGCATCGGAAGGTCAGCCTTGTGGAGTTCGGGAACGGCTGGCCATCGCGACACCGGATCGCGGGCGGGCTGTTTCAGGGCGGGCAAGCGACCACGCCTTGCGCATGAGTCCGGGCAGCGCCAAGGGGCTAAAGTCGCGAAGCGGCACAACCCTGCCGCGTTCCGGCACCATGGTCAACCGGGCCGTCATCACGGTCAGGTCAAGTGCGAAATGGGTAAAGACATGTCGGACCAGCCCCAGTTCCTGCCAATCCGCCTCGGCCGGAGGCGCAAGGTCCGTCCCGTCCCAACCGGTCGAGGGGAAGGCCAGCGTTCCGCCCAGCAGCCCCTTGGCGGGCCGCGTCTCGACCAGCACGCCGCTATCGGTCAGGCCGATCCAGACGGTACCGCGGCGCAGCGGCTTTTCGGGCTTCGGGGCCTTGCGGGGCAGGTCCGCGGCGATGCCCAGGCGGCGCGCCTGGCACGGATCGCTGACCGGGCAGATGCCGCAGGCGGGGTTGCGGGGCGTGCAGATCGTTGCGCCCAGATCCATCATCGCCTGCGCGTGGTCGCCCGGCCGTTCGTTCGGGGTCAGATCCGTGGCCAGTGCATGGATCCGCGGCTTGGACGCGGGCAGCGGCGTTTCGATCGCGAACAGGCGCGAGACGACACGCTCGACATTGCCGTCGACGACGGTTTCCGGATGGTCGAACGCGATGGCGCTGATCGCGGCCGAGGTATAGGGGCCGATGCCCGGCAGCTCGGCCAGCCCGGTGCGGTTGCGGGGAAAACCGCCGCGCGCGGCGACAGCGCGGGCGCAGGCCAGCAGGTTGCGGGCGCGCGCGTAATACCCAAGCCCGGCCCATTCAGCCATGACCCGGGCGTCCTCGGCCTCTGCCAGGTCCTCGACTCGGGGCCAAAGGCTGGTGAAGCGTTCGAAATAGGACTTCACCGCGGCCACGGTCGTCTGCTGCAGCATGACCTCGGACAGCCAGACGCGATAGGGGTCGGCAGGGCCTTGCCCCGGCGGAATGCGCCAGGGCAGGACGCGGGCATGGCGATCGTACCAGCCCAGCAGCTCCGCCGATATTCCCATTGAATCACGCAATTTTCAGTCGCTCCGCTCTGGCGTCCGGGCGCGGCTCGGTCCAGACTGCTTGCAGGTAAAGCATATGGTCACGGCATGGCCCAGAAGAAACCGGACTTTCTGCCGCGCCGTCGGATGCGCGGGTTCGAGGCAGCGTCCCAGCTGGTCGCGCAAAAGGTGCGGGCCGTGGGCGAGACGCGCGGCTTTGCCGTTGCCCGGCTGCTGACCAACTGGTCCGAGGTGGTCGGACCCGAGATTGCCGCCCATGCCCGCCCCGTCAAGATCAGCCACGGCAAGGGCTTCGGCGCGACGCTGACGCTGCTGGTTTCGGGCGCAAGGGCGCCGATGGTCAACATGCAGCTCGACACGATCCGGGAAAGGGTGAATGCCTGCTACGGCTTCAACGCGGTTTCGCGCGTCACGTTGACCCAGACTGCGCCCACCGGCTTTGCCGAAGCGGGCGGCTTTGCCGAAGAACAGACGGGCTTTGCCTATCGGCGTCCTGCCGCCGCTCCCGACCCGGCCAGAACCGCCCGCGCCGATGAAATCGCGCAGGGCTTCGACGATCCCCAGCTTTCGGCCGCGATGCGGCAGATGGCATTGAACATCTTGTCCCGCAGGGACGCCAACGACCGAGAGGCCAATCCATGAATCCCATTCGTCGCTCTCTGATCGCTGCCGCGACGGCCGCGCTGACCCTTGCCGCGGTCCCCCCGGTCCTGGCGCAAGAGGCGCAGCCCGCCCCGGCCGAGCAGATGCCCGAAGGCAAGATCCTTGAGGACATCACCCTCGGCCAGGCGGACGCCCCGGTCACCGTGATCGAATATGCCAGCTTCACGTGCAGCCATTGCCGCGCCTTCCACGAGGAAAACTGGCCGAAGCTGAAGGCCGAGTATATCGAGACGGGCAAGGTCAAGTTCATCCAGCGCGACGTCTATTTCGACGCGGTGGGCCTTTGGGCCGGGATTTTGGCCCGTTGCGGGGGGGACGCAAAGTATTACGCCGTTTCGGACCTGATCTTCGACGACCAGCAGACCTGGCTGAATGCGAAAACGGGTGACGAGATCGCGGCGAACCTGCGCAAGGTCGGCGCCAAGGCGGGCATGACCGAGCCGCAGATGGATGCCTGCTGGGCCGACAAGCAGAAGGTCGCCGACCTGGTCGCGACCTTCCAGAAGAACGCGACCGCCGACAAGATCGAAGGCACGCCCACCTTCATCATCGGTGGCGAAACGGTTCAGAACCAGCCCTGGGATGACCTGAAGAAGATCATCGACGCGAAAATCGCCGAAGCCGAAAAGAAAGGCTGAGGCGCGAGCCGATCCGAAACCGCGACGACCGGCCCCTGGGGCCGGTCGTTTTCGTTTCGCCCAGGCTACAGGCCCAAAGCCAGCAGCCTGTCGTCAAGGGGCGCGGGATCGTCCAGCACCAGCCGCACCGGCAGGGACAGCACCTTGGGCCGGAAGTCGCGGGGCAGGCGCGCCGCGTCCTTCTCGGTGGTGACAAGCTGGGCGCCGATCAGCCGTGCCTCGGTCTCCAGCCGGGTCAGCAGGGCCGGGGTGAAGGGCTGGTGATCCTCAAGCGGTTCGGCCCGCAACAGACGTGCGCCAAGGCCGCGCAGCGTCGCGAAGAACTTGTCGGGATGGCCGATCCCGGCAAAGGCAAGCACCGGCAGATCCGCCCAGTCCATTCCGGTCTGCAAAGGCGCAAGGCGTCCCTTCAAATGGGGCAGGGACAGGGTCGTTGCCCAGGTCGCGGCAAAGGTTGCCTGCTCTGCGGACTCTCCGATCGACAACAGCAGGTCGGCGCGGGCAAGGCCACGATCGAGAGGCTCGCGCAGAGGGCCGGCGGGCAGGCAAAGCCCGTTCCCGAAGCCCCGCGCCGCATCGACCACCACCAGCGACAGGTCATGCGCCAGCGAGGGGTCCTGAAAGCCGTCGTCCAGAAGGATCGCCCCCGCACCATCCGCGACGGCGGCGCGCGCCCCCGCAGCCCGATCGTCCGAGACCCAGACCGGCGCAAAGGCGGACATCAGCAGCGGCTCGTCCCCGACCTGCGATGCGCGGTGTCGCGCCTCATCCACGCGGATCGGGCCCTTTTCGGTCCCGCCATAGCCGCGCGAGACGATCTGCACGGCGACCCCCCGCGCCAGAAGGCGCTGGGCCAGCATGATGGTCGAAGGGGTCTTGCCGGTCCCCCCCGCATTGATGTTGCCGACGCAGATCACCGGCACGCCAACCCGTTCCCTTGGGCCACGCGCCAGGCGCCGCGCGGTCCCGGCCGCGTAGATCGCACCCAACGGCGACAACAGTCGCGCGGTCGCGCCGGGGGGGCGGAACCAGTAATCGGGCGCGTGGCGGTGTCCCTTGGCGATCATGCGCGCTTCTCCATCGCATCGATGACGGCATCGGCGATGCGGTGCAGGACCGCAGCTCCACCCGTGCTGACCGACCAGGCGTTTCCGGCAAGGACGGCCGCCTGATCCGGGGCGGTCAGATCGGCCACCGCGCGGGTCAGCGTCTCGGCATCCGTGACCAGCCGCGCCGCGTCCGCGCCGTCCAGCTGGATCCACTCGGCCGCATGCGTGCCGGGGATCGGGCCGTGGATGATGGCCGAGCCAAGCGCCGCCGGTTCAAAGGGATGGCGCGGATCAAGGCCCGGACCGGCGATCAGGGTGCCGCCCATGAAGCAGACGGGCGCCAGCCGATACCACAATCCCATCTCATAGGGGTCGTCGGCGATCAGGACGTGATCGTCGGCGCTGGGGTCTTCGTCCTCGGAACGCAGGACGGCGGCCAGGCCAAGCGCCTCAACCTCGGCGCGGATCTCGGGGATGATGAATTCGGGCAACCCGGCAAGGATCAGCAGGGCGCGGTGGTTGTGATGCAGGGTCGCCTGATGCGCCGCCAGCGCGGCGCGGATCTCGGGCAGGGTCGGTGCGGCGGCCAGCCAGACATGCCGGCCGCGCAGGATCTGGGCCAGCGCCGCGCGCTCGGCCTCGTTCGCGGAAAGGGGAGCGCGGGTTTCCGTCACCGGTCCCACCAACTCGACCCGCGCGGGATCGCCGCCCAGCTGGCGCGCGGCGGCGGCGGCGGTCAGATCGGGTGCCAGAACGCGCGTGATGCGGCCCATCAACCCGCGATTGACGGCGCTGCGCCAGCTTCCGCTGCGGGCATAGGTGACCAGCCGCCCCTCGGCCATCAGGACGGGGACGCGCGCCTCGGCCATGCCGGTGATCAGGGCGGCGGGCAGTTGATCGCCCAGCAGCAGCAGGGCGCGGGGCTTCAACCCGGCGATCACCTCTGCGACCGTTTCCGAGTCGCGGGGCAGGCCCAGATGGATGCTGCGCAGATTGCGCGGCAGCGCCGAGGGATCGGGCGCGGGGCCGGTAAAGGCCACGCGCAGCCCCGGTCGACGGGTCATCAGCGTCTGAAGCAGGGGGGAAAGCGGGGGCGGTTCGGCCCCCCCTTCGGTGACATGGACCAGGATCAGCGGCCCGTCACCGGCGGGAGGTTCGATCGTGCCGCCCTCGACCCGCAGCGCCGCGCGGCGCCGCAGGTGCAACCACAGCGCCAGGGACGCCGTCGTCTGTCCTGCCAGTGACATGCCGGGCCGGACCGGTTCAGCCGGGTTCAGTCGCCAAGCTCGGCGGTCGCGCTGACCTCGCGCTCTTCGTCGCGCAGGCGGTGCAGATGCGCGATGAAATAGCGGGTGTGGGCGCTATCGACGGTGCGCTGCGCCTCGGCCTTCCAGGCCGAAAATGCGCTCGCGTAATTGGGGAAGATCCCAACGATATGGATCTTGTCGGTGTCACGGAACTCGGTGCGGACGGGATCCACAAGCTCGCCGCCGAAGACAAGGTGAAGACGCTGCGCCATCATACTCTCCTGCTGTCGCAATTCGCGGCGAACCTATCCGAGAGCCGGGCCGGAACCAAGGGCAATACAGCCATGCAAGGACGCGATGGGACGCAGCGCAGTTTGCGTTTTCGAACGCCCGGGCCAAACTGGGCTCGTCGAATCGTAAGGGCTGGTGGATGTGTGGCCGTTTCGTGGATCCGAACCTGCGCGGGACCGAGGACGAGTTCTCGGACCTGCGGGTCAATCCGTTCCCGCGCCGCTTCAATGTGAAGCCGACGCAAGAGATACTGCTGTTCGCCAAGTCGCCCTTGCAGGGGATGATGGCGCGCTGGTGGCTGATCCCGTCCTGGCACAAGGGTGAGATCAAGGACTGGAAGGCCACCACCTTCAACGCCCGGATCGAGGACGCGGCCCAGAAGCCCAGTTTCCGCGCCGTCTGGAAACATGGCCGCTGCCTGATACCGGCGGGGGGATATTTCGAATGGACCGGTGAAAAGGCCGCGAAACGCCCCCATTTCATCGCCTCGGCCGGGAATGAGGAAACGCTCTGGTTCGCGGGCCTGGCCTCGCGCTGGCGGGAGATGCTGACCTGCACGATCCTGACGCGGCCCGCGAATGCCGCTGTTGTCAGCCTGCATCCCCGGATGCCCGTGGTCCTGAACGCGGATGAACGCGACGCCTGGCTTGGTGGCAGCGACGATCCCGCGCTTGGCGCTGAAAGCCTGTTGCGACATCACCCGGTCGCCCGCTTCGGGATCGAAGATGACGGTCCCGAACTGATCGAACCGGAGGACCGGCCCGCCAATTGAGAAAGCAGGCCCGGCGCAACCGATCGGGATGCGAAGCCCTATCTGATCCGGACCGCGCCGCTGCCGCCAATCGCCGCCCCGGCGACCGCACCGATTGGCCCGGCGACAACTGCCCCCGCTGCTGCGCCCGTGGTGGCGCGGGTCGCGGTATTCGGGCCGCAGGCGGCAACCGAGAGCGCCAGGGCGCAGATGAGGATGACGGGCAGCTTTGGCATCAATATTCTTCCTTTTGCTTCGGAAGCCCCTGTTTCAAGCATTCCGGGCCCCCTAGAAGCGGCATCGCGCCGCCAAGGCAATCCCCGGCCGCTGCAGATCAGACAAACTTGATGACCTGTCATGTCCAGGCAGAGACAGCGGTCCTCGATCCCTCAGGGCGCCATGATTGCCGTTCGGCGGCCAGGGGGCGGATGCGGCACCGCAAATCCGGTGGTTCAGGGCCTTGCAGGCGCAACCGCGCGCTTCGCCCAACTGGCTGACCCTAGCGGAGGTCTGGTGCGGGCGGCGGGACTCGAACCCGCACAGGCTTGCGCCCCAGGGTGTTTAAGACCCATGCGTCTACCATTCCGCCACGCCCGCGCCGATCCGTGGCTAGCGGGCGCGGGGCAGGTTGGCAAGCTTAGAAGCTGCGGGTCGGGCGGTCAAAGACCTTGCGGCCCATCAGCGAGCCGACCAGGTCGACCATCAGCTTCGCCGTACGGCCGCGTTCGTCCAGGAAGGGGTTCAACTCGACCAGGTCGAGCGACGTCACCAATCTGGATTCGTGCAGGAGTTCGCAGACCAGATGCGCTTCGCGGAAGGTGGCGCCCCCGGGGACGGTGGTGCCCACTGCAGGTGCGATAGATGGGTCCAGGAAATCCACGTCCAGGCTGACATGCAGCAGTCCGTTTTGCGCCCGCACCCGGTCCAGGAAGGCCCGCAGGGGGGCGGCGATGCCCAGTTCGTCCAGAACGCGCATGTCGTTCACAGTGATCTCGGTTTCTTCAAGAGAGGCGTGCTCGGCCGGATCGACAGAACGGATGCCGAACATGCAGATGTTTTCGCCGGGAACCGGAGCAGGGAAGGGCGGGAAGGGCTCGAACCCGGCGCGACCGGCGGCATAGGCCATCGGCGTTCCGTGCAGGTTCCCCGAGGTGGTGGTCCGCACGCTGTGGAAATCGCTATGCGCGTCCAGCCAGATGACGAACAGGGGCCGGCCCGCGGCCTTTGCATGGGCGGCAACGCCCGAGACCGTGCCCAAGGACAGCGAGTGGTCGCCGCCCAGAAAGATCGGCAGCCCGTCCGGCATCGCCGCGCTTGCGGCGGCTGACAGGGCCTCGGTCCAGGCGATGACCTCGGGCAGGTGATGGACAGCGGGATTGGCGCAGGTCTGGTCACGCGTATGGGTCGGGGCGACATCGCCCCGATCCTCGACCGTATGGCCCAACTCGGCCAGGGTGCGGGCAAGGCCGGCGACACGATAGGCGGCCGGGCCCATCAGGCAACCGGCGCGACGCTGGCCTTCGTCGACGGGTGCGCCGACCAGGATGCAATGGGTCATCTTCCCTCCTGCAAATGCTGGGGATCCGGGCGGATCAGCTGCGGATTCCCTTGAAACGTTCCTGCCATTCGTCGCGGTTCTCGTCGCTGATCTTGGCGAACAGCACCTCGGGGACGGTAAAGGCATGACCGGCGGGCAAAGCGGCAAGCGCCGCATCCACATCGCCCGGCCAATCGCGGTTCTCGGTCTGCATCGCGTCCAGCATCGCATCCGCGGCAAAGGGAATGAAGGGCGCCGACAGGACCGCGTAAAGCCGGATGAGGTTCAGGCCCAACCTGACCTGCATGGCGGCCTTTTCCGGATCGGTCTTGAAGGTCGACCAGGGTGCGGCGGATTGCAGGTATTCGTTGCCCAAGACCCAGATCGCGCGCAGCTCGGCCGCGGATTTGCGAATCTCCATCCCGTCCATGAAGCCCTCATAGGCGCGGATGCGGGTGGTCAGGGCTTCGATCAGGGCGGTTTCCTCGGGGCCATAGCTGCCGCCCTCGGGGATGACCTCGCCGAATTTCGACCGGCAGAACTTGGTGATGCGGCTGACGAAGTTGCCCAGCACGTCGGCCAGGTCCTTGTTCACCGATTGCTGGAAATTGTCCCAGGTGAATTCGCTGTCGCCGCTTTCGGGGGCGTGGGACAGAAGCCACCAGCGCCAGTAATCGGCGGGCAGGATCGACAGCGCCTGATCCATGAAGACGCCGCGGCCTTGCGAGGTGCTGAACTGGCCACCGTCATAGGTCAGGTAGTTGAAGGACTTGATGTAATCGACCAGCTTCCACGGCTCGCCCGAGCCGATGATCGTGGCGGGGAAGCTCAGCGTGTGGAAAGGCACGTTATCCTTGCCCATGAACTGGGTGTAGGTGACGTCGCCCGCACCCTCGTCCAGACGCCACCAGCGGCGCCATTCGCTGTCGGGCAGGCCCTTGGCGTCGGTGCCCTCGGCCGTGCCGGCGATATATTCGATGGGCGCGTCGAACCAGACGTAGAAGACCTTGCCCTCCATCCCCGGCCAGGGCTGGTCGCCCTTCTTGACCGGGATGCCCCAGTCAAGGTCGCGGGTGATGCCGCGGTCCTGCAGCCCGTCACCGTCGTTCAGCCATTTCCGGGCGATCGAGGTGGTCAGGATCGGCCAATCCTTCTTGCTGTCGATCCAGTCCGAGATCTGGTCCTTCAGCGCGCGCTGGCGCAGATACAGGTGCTTGGTCGCGCGGACTTCCAGATTGGTCGAACCCGAGATCGCCGAGCGCGGGTTGATGAGATCGGTGGGATCAAGCTGCTTGGTGCAGTTCTCGCACTGGTCGCCGCGCGCCTTGTCATAGCCGCAGTTCGGGCAGGTGCCCTCGATATAGCGGTCGGGCAGATAGCGGGCGTCGTCGATCGAATAGACCTGCTTTTCCTCGACCTCGGTGATCCAGCCATTCTCGTCCAGCTTGCCTGCGAAATGCTGGGTCAGCACATGGTTGCGTTCGCTGGACGAGCGGCCGAAATGGTCGAAGCTCAGGCCGAAGTTCCGCGCGATTTCCGCCTGCACCTCGTGCATTTCGGCGCAATAGACGGCGACCGGCTTGCCGGCCTTCTTCGCCGCCAGTTCTGCCGGAGTGCCGTGTTCGTCGGTGGCGCAGATGAACATCACCTCGTGGCTGCGCTGGCGCAGGTAGCGGGCGTAAAGGTCCGCCGGCAACTGCGAGCCGACGAGATTTCCGAGATGCTTGATCCCGTTGATATAGGGGATCGCCGAGGTGATGAGGTGCCGGGCCATGTCTGCGTCCTTGTCTGTCCGGCGTTTTCTAGCGGCGATGCAAGGCGAATGAAAGCGCCGCGCGCGCAGCTTTCGCGGTGACGCGCGACGTCGCGGGCGAAATCCGCGTGATGGCAGGGACGAAGACGGCTTTCGGCCGCAGCCCTCGCCCGCTAGCGTTCAGCCGGACGAAGCAGGGGGACAGGATGGACCAGAAAGCCCGCAACAGCGCAGATTCCGACGGCGGGCTTCCCGAGGGGGGATTTGCCCCTCTTGTGCCCGAGCTTTCCGTCACCGACCTTGAGCGAAGCCTGGGCTTCTGGTGCGATCTTCTTGGCTTTCGGATCGCCTATGGACGGCCGGCGGCGGGGTTCGCCTATCTTCAGCGCGGCCCGATCCAGATCATGCTGTGCCGCGTGAATGGCGAATGGGAGACGGGGGCCCTGCAGGCGCCCTTCGGCCGCGGGATCAATTTCCAGATGCAGGTCGACAGTCTTGATCCGCTGCTTGAAAATCTGGCCAGTGCCGGATGGGCGCTGTACCGGCCGGTCGCGGAAAAACGCTATCGCGTCGGGGATGGCTGGTCGGTTTGTCGGGAATTCCTGGTCCAGGATCCCGACGGCTATCTGCTGAGATTTGCGGTGGATGCCTAATGCCGGGAAATGCCTTCGGGTCTGGCCCGCATTGGCCCGCAGCGGTCAGGCCTGAATCAGCGCCCGGTACCGCGCGCCCGAGACATTACCGCCCGTGACCACCGCGGCTGTCCTGCGCCCGGCAAGCCTGTCCGCATAGCGGATTGCCCCGGCCACCGCCGCTGCGCCCGAGGGTTCGACTACCTGTTGGTGATGGTCCAGCATCCAAAGCATCGCCCCCCGGATCTCTGCCTCGGTCACGGGCAGAACGCGGTCCACCCGGTCGCGCACCATCGGCCAGGTCATCGTACCCGGCTCGATGAGGCCGCTGATCCCTTCGGCGATCGAGGGCGCAAGGTCGACCTGCACCTGCGTGCCAGCTTGCGTCCAGCGGATGAAGGTCGGGCTGACCTCGCTTTGGATGGCCCAGATCTCGACATCGGGGTTAATCGCCTTTGCGATTGTCGCGATGCCCGAGGCAAGGCCGCCTCCACCGATGCAGACCAGGATGACCTGCACATCGACCCAGTCGGTCAGGATCTCCAGCCCGACAGTCCCGCCCCCAGCGATCATCTGCGGATTGTCATAGGCGGACACGAACCGCGCGCCACCCTGATGGGCCTGGGCAAGCGCGGCCTGCCTTGCTTCCTCGATCCCGTCGAAGAATTCGATCTGCGCCGCGTTCGCAGTCATCGCCGCAATCTTCATCGGATCGGCGGTGCGGGGCAGGCAGATCGTCACCGGCACCCCCGCCGCCCGACCAGCCTGGGCCAAAGCCAGCCCGTGATTGCCGGCGGTCGGGGCGATGACCCCGGTGGCGCGTTCCCGGTCATCCAGATGCGCGATGACATTCGCCGCACCGCGCAGCTTGAAACTGCCTGTGGCCTGCTGGTTTTCCAGCTTCAGCCGGACCTCGGCGCCGACAAGGCCGCTCAACTCCATCGACCGGTCCAGCGGCGTCGCGCGGATCACCGGCCTGATGTTCTGCGCGGCCCGCAAGATGTCGGGCGCCGAAACCCGGCGATCCGGTCTTTCGTTTTCGTTCGGCATCACTTACCACCACCAAGATAGCTGAATAACTATATAGGATATTGACTATATGGATGCCGACGTCTCGTCAACCGCCGAACTGCTGCGTGCCTTGGGGAACGAGCATCGCCTGACGATCCTGGACTGGCTTTCGGATCCAAGGGCCCATTTCCCTGCGCAGCGGGACGGCGATCTGGTGACGGACGGGGTCTGCGTGGGCTTCATCACCGACAAGATCGGCCTGAGCCAGCCGACCGTGACAAACCACCTTCAATACTTGTCGAAATCCGGCTTGGTCACATCGAAGCGGATCAAGAACTGGGCCTTTTACAGGCTCGTCCCCGAACGGGTCGAGGAAGCACGCGCGGCACTGGCCCGGCTGGCGCTGCCGGTTCAAAGGCCCTGACCGCGACAGGCATTCAAAGGCGAAAGAGCCGACGAAGCGCCGGCCCCCGGTCAGCGAAATACTTCAAGATCGTGATGAGCGATGCGTGAAGAGCGGGGGCCATGAGTATCATCGCCAAAGGGTCGTGGCCCACGTAGATGATGCTCGCCCGCGCCATTCTCTCGGGAAAAAGCAGCGGAAAAAGACCCAGCTTGGGCAGGAACAGGACTGCCAGAACAGCAAGCGCCATCAGGGCGAAAGAGACGCGTGCCCCTTTGCCGCGGAAGACGATCGCCAGCACCATCGCCACGCCCCCAGACAACAACCAGATGTAGGACGCGAGGCCCGGAACGATTGCGGACCCGCCATCTTCGATCACTGAACGCCCCCTTGGTGCCAGCGGATATTCGGGCACTTTTGCAAGCCTATCACCCGCCTTGTCTCCTGTCGCATGAGGATTGATTTTCGCGCCGCCGAATGGTCGACAAGACGTCAGCCAGAAGCTCGCAAAAGGACTGCCATGATAACGCCCGGCTACGACATCCTGCCCCGCATCCCGACGGTCGAGGAATATCTGCGCCTTCGCGCCGCTGCCGGTCTGAGCGCCTTTTCCGTCGAGGCGGCGACACTGGGACTTGCGGGGACGGTATTTGCCGTGATCGTCCAGCACGCGGGCCACGCGGTCGGCATGGGGCGTCTGATCGGTGACGGCGGCTGCTTCTTCCAGGTCGTGGATATCGCCGTCGATCCTGCGCATCAGGGGCGGGGGCTGGGAAAGGCGATCATGGCTGCGCTGACCGAGCATATCGACAGCCAGCTTCCCGCCTCGGCCTATGTCAGCCTGATTGCGGATGTTCCGGCGAACCGGCTTTACGAGCAGTTCGGATTTGCCGAGACGGCGCCGCGATCCCTGGGCATGGCGCGGCGGGTCGGATAGGCGAAATTCGCCTTGCGCAGCCTGCCGGCCCCGCGCCTCATGGACAGGAAGTTCATCCGGGGCGCGCGCCGACAGGATCGCACATTCCGACCGGGATTGACGCTGCGTCGATGGCTTCGCTATTCGGGGAAATCAACCATTGGAGATTGCCATGAAACTCAGCGCGCGCAACGTTCTTGACGGCACCGTGACCGAGATCGTCAAGGGTGCCGTGACCAGCCATGTCCGGCTGGATATCGGTGGCACGATCGTCACTGCCTCGATCACCAATGATGCGGTGGCAGAGCTTGGGCTGACGGTCGGCGCAAAGGCCGCGGCCGTCATCAAGGCCTCGGACGTGATGATCGGCGTTCCCGACTGACGCTTTTCCCAAGATGGGGCCGTGCCGGAAGTTCCGGCCCGGTCCCGGCGTCAGGCGTCCCGCATCGCCACGGCGCGGCGCAGCGTGGCGCAGACGCCCGCACTAAGGGGCAGGGCCCCGGTCAGCGCATCCTTTACCGGAACCCAGCGCGCATCCAGCGCGTCATCGGCCGCGACGGGATCGCCCGAAACAAAGTCGCACAGCACCGCCGCCAACAGGAAGTGAAAGCGCAGCGTGCCGTCGGGCGCGTGCTCGATCACGTCGATATTGTCGATATAGCGGCGGGGGCGGGCGATCACGCCGGTTTCTTCGGCCAGTTCACGCGCAGCCGCGTCAAGCCCGGTTTCGGCCGGTTCGACATGGCCCCCGGGAAAACCCCAGAGGCCCGCATCGGGCGGATTTCGGCGCTGGACCAGCAGGACGCGCGGGTCGTCCGCAGCGCCGTCCAGCGTCACGGCGAGCGCCGCCAGCCGGGGAAAGTCCGGCAAGGTTCAGCGCCGACGGTCGCGGCGCGAGCTCATCGGCTGGAAGGCGACGCCGACATGAGCCTCGCAATAGGGCTTGCCGGGTGCCGAGGGCAGGCCGCAGAACCAGAACTTGTCGGTCGCGGGGTCGCCGATCGGCCATTTGCAGGTGCGCTCGGTCAGCTCCATCAGGGTCAGCTTGCGGGCGCGCTTTTCAACCTCGCGGACCGAGGCCAGGGCCTCGGGGCTGATCTCGTTGGCCGAGGGTTGGGGTGGCAACGGCTGGCCAGCGGGGACGATCGGTCGGCGGTTGAAATTGACCGGCTGCGGGGTCGGCATCGTCTCGGCCGCGGGGGCGGCGGCTGCCGGGGCAGGTTGCGGCTCCGGCTCAGGGCGCGCGGCTGCGGGCGCAGCGGCGGGGGCCGGGGTCGGCTGCGGCGCGGGCCGGGCTTCCGCCACGGGGGCGGCGGGGGCCGCGATCTCGGCCCCGTCTTCGGCGCGGTTCGACAGGCCCAGCCGGTGCACCTTGCCGATCACGGCGTTCCGGGTCACGCCACCCAGTTCTTTGGCGATCTGGCTGGCCGACTGGCCTTCGGCCCACATGCGTTTCAGCGTCTCGACGCGCTCATCGGTCCAGGACATGGCTTGCCTTTCCTGCGCCGGGCGTCCGCTCCGGCGCGTTGTCTCATGCTAGTGGCTTCAATTCCGCGGGGCCCGGTCTTAAACCGGGGATAGTCAGATTTACCCGTCCGAGCCCGCAAATTCAAGGAGCGCAGATGCAGCCAATTCCATCAGGCCCCGGTTTCCGTCAGATGGGGGTCCGCCGTTTCGGCCGCGTGAACTGGCTGGGGCTTTATACCCTGGCCCGGCGCGAGATCATGCGATTCATGAATGTCTGGCAGCAAACGGTGTTCGCGCCTCTGATGACGGCAGGGCTGTTCGTCATTGTCTTTGCCCTGGCGCTGGGCCGCGACCGGGGCGAGGTGATGGGCCTTCCTTACCTTGCGTTCCTTGGCCCCGGCATCCTGATGATGACGGTGATCCAGAACGCCTTCGCCAATACCTCGTCCAGCGTCATCTCGGCGAAGATGCAGGGAAATATCGTCGACACCCTGATGCCGCCCTTGTCCGCGGGCGAGATTCTGGCCGGATATCTGGCCGGGGCCTTGGTGCGCGCCCTGATCGTCGCGCTGGCCATCGGGATCGGCATGGCGCTGCTTCTGGGACAGGGCATCGCGCATCCGCTTTGGGCGCTGGCCTTCATCCTGCTGGGCGCGGCGCTGATGGGTGGGCTGGGCCTTCTGGGCGGCATCGTCGCGCAGAAATTCGACCAGATGGCAGCGATCACGAATTTCATCGTGACGCCGCTGTCTTTCCTGTCGGGCACCTTCTATTCGGTCCAGTCGCTGCCGCAGCCTTTCCGGGCGCTAGCGCATTGGAATCCCATCTTCTACCTGATCGACGGGGCACGCTATGGCATGGCGGGGGTTTCGGACGCACCGCCGCTGCGCGGCCTGCTCGTCTGCCTTTTGACGGTCGCGCTGGTTCTGTTCACTGCCTGGCGATGGCTGCGTTCGGGTTATCGGATGAAGCCGTGAATTCCGTTGCGCAAGAGCGGTTTCCGCGCTATGCGACGGCCCATGATCGCCCGGACCGCATATATCGCCCGTCCCCGACGTTGATTCGCTCAACGTCCGATCCTGCCTGCCTTTCCGTCATTTTCCGGTTGCCGCGTCTTGCGGCCCCTGTCTGCAAAGGGACCATTCCATGATTTCGCATGTCCTGCCGACCTATAACCGTGCCGATCTTGCCTTTGAACGTGGCGAGGGAAGCTGGGCCATCGCGACGGACGGGACGCGATACCTGGATCTTGGCGCCGGGATCGCGGTGAACGCGCTGGGCCATGCCAACCCCGAGCTGGTCGCGGCCCTGACCGAGCAGGCGGGGCGGATCTGGCATGTCTCGAACCTGTACCACATCCCCGAGCAGGAGCGGCTGGCCGACCTGCTGGTCGAGAATACCTTCGCCGACACCGTCTTCATCACCAATTCGGGCACCGAGGCCGCAGAGCTGGCGATCAAGATGGCCCGCAAGTACTGGGCCGAACAGGGCGAGGATCGTTTCGAGATCCTGACCTTCGAAGGCGCTTTCCACGGTCGTTCGACCGGTGCGATCGCAGCTTCGGGGTCCGAGAAGATGGTCAAGGGCTTCGGCCCGCTGATGCCGGGATTCCGGCAGCTGCCCTGGGGCGACATGTCCGCGCTGGAGGCCGCGATCTCGGACCGGACCGCCGCGGTGCTGATCGAACCGATCCAGGGCGAAGGCGGCATCCGCCCGCTGTCGGACGAAGACCTGCGCCTGATCCGCGCGCTTTGCGACCGCGCCGGCGCGCTTCTGGTGCTGGACGAGGTTCAATGCGGCATGGGCCGGACGGGCAAGCTGTTCGCGCATGAGTATGCCGGGGTCATCCCCGATATCATGATGGTCGCCAAGGGTATCGGCGGCGGCTTCCCGCTGGGCGCGGTGCTGGCCACCGAAAAGGCGGCCGCGGGCATGGTCGCGGGCACGCATGGTTCGACCTATGGCGGCAACCCGCTGGCCTGCGCGGTCGGCGCCAAGGTGATGGAGATCGTCGCCGCGCCCGAATTTCTGGCCGAGGTGAACCGCAAGGCGGGCCTGTTCCGCCAGAAGCTCGAGGCGCTGGTCGCCGCCCATCCCGACGTCTTCGAAGGGGTGCGCGGTCAGGGCCTGATGCTGGGCCTGAAATGCAAGGCCGCGCCCTCGGACCTGGTCAAGGCGGGCTATGCCGAACATATCCTGACCGTTCCGGCCGCGGATGGCACGCTGCGCCTGCTGCCGCCGCTGAACATCAGCGACGAAGACATCGCCGAGGCGGCGGCACGGCTGGACCGGGCCGCCGGAAGGCTTGATGGATAGGTTCGGTTTCCGGCCCGTCGCGCGCGCCGATCTGCCCTTGCTGGCGGATTGGCTTGCCGCGCCGCAGGTTGCGCGCTGGTGGCGCGGGGCCGGAACCCAGTTGGCCGGGATCGCCGAGGATCTGGACGAACCCGCCATGCGGCAATGGCTGGTGACGGATGGGGATGTTCCCATCGCCTATGCGCAGGTCTATCCGGCGCATCATTGGGCCGCGCCGCATTTCCACGACCTGCCGGCTGATACGCTGGCGATCGACTGCTTTTCCGGGCCGGGGGGATTCGGGCTGGGCGGCCTGTGGCTGGACCAGCTTGCGCGGCGACTGCTGGCCGAGACGGGGGCGCTGGTCATCGATCCCGAACCCGACAACCACCGCGCGATCCGTGCCTATGAAAAAGCCGGTTTTTCGGGCGGCGACCTGCGGCTGACCGAGGATGGCGGCAAGGCGCGCATCATGACCCGTCTCCGATGAGGGATTGTCCGTCCCAGAATGCGAGAAACGGGCCTCGGGCCTTGACCTAAAGCCGGCAAAGCGGCTTCCTTGCCGGATCAATCCGAAAGACAGAAACAATGAACAGTTTCCTTGACATCCACACCACGGACAAGGCCGACCTGCGGGGCATGATCGACTCTGCCCGCCGGATGAAGGATGCCCGCGCCGGCCAGCCGAAGGGAACGCCGGATGCCGACCTGCCGCTGAAGAACCGCATGGTCGCGCTGATCTTCGAAAAGCCCTCGACCCGGACCCGCGTCAGCTTCGACCTGGGCGTAAGGCAGATGGGCGGACAGACCATGGTCCTGTCGGGCAAGGAGATGCAGCTTGG
Organism: Paracoccus sp. KR1-242; assembly: GCF_049446195.1. Taxonomy (NCBI): domain Bacteria; kingdom Pseudomonadati; phylum Pseudomonadota; class Alphaproteobacteria; order Rhodobacterales; family Paracoccaceae; genus Paracoccus; species Paracoccus sp. KR1-242. Next base: position 117,733 of record NZ_JBMSED010000008.1, on the reverse strand, counting down.
GCATGGCGAGACGATCGCCGATACCGCCCGCGTGCTGTCGCGCTATGTCGACCTGATCATGATCCGCACCTTCGAAGAGGCGACTCTGCTGGAAATGGCGGAATATGCCAGCGTCCCGGTCATCAATGGCCTGACGAACCGCACCCATCCCTGCCAGATCATGGCCGATGTCATGACATTCGAGGAACATCGCGGCCCGATCGCAGGCAAGAAGGTGGTCTGGTCCGGCGACGGCAACAATGTCTGCGCCTCGATGATCCATGCGGCCGGGCAATTCGGCTATGACTTCACCTTTACCGGCCCGCCGACGCTGGACCCCGAGGCCGAGGCGCTGGAATTCGCCCGCGCGCAGGGCGTCCGCGCGGTGATCGAGCGTGATCCGGTCAAAGCGGTCGAGGGTGCCGATCTTGTGGTCACCGATACCTGGGTGTCGATGCACGATCCGCAATCCGCGCGCGAGCGGCGGCATAACCAGCTGCGCGGCTATCAGGTGAACGGCGAGCTGATGGGCCATGCCCGGCCCGATGCGCTGTTCATGCACTGCCTGCCCGCCCATCGCGATGATGAGGTGACGAGCGCGGTGATGGATGGCCCCAACTCGGTCATCTTCGACGAGGCCGAGAACCGGCTGCACGCACAGAAAGCGGTCATGCGCTGGTGCCTGGGCGTCTGATACCGGCGGCAGTGCAAGGGTATTCCGGGCGCGGCGATCCAGCCGCGCCCGTTTCAGTTTTCCCGGAAGGCGCGGGTGAAATAATCGCTGAGCGGCTTTACCAGATAGGCAAAGGGGCTGCGGTCGCCGGTCCGGACATAGACCTCGACCGGCATCCCCGGCACCAGATCCATGCCCTTCAGCTTGGCGATCTGTTCCGGCGGGATCGTCACCTCGGCCCGGTAATAGGGCACATGCGTCGCCTGATCGACCAGCGTGTCGGGCGAGACATGGCTTAGCACGCCGTCGATTTCGGGGGTGGTGCGCGATGAAAAGGCCGAAAAGCGCAGCACGACCTGCTGGCCCGCATGGACTTCGTCGACATTGATCGTCGCGACCCGCGCGGCGACGACCAGCGGGCGGTCCTGCGGGATGATGTACAGGATCGGGTCGGCCGGCCGGATGACCGAGCGCGGCGTCGTCACCTGCAATTCCTGCACCACGCCCGAAACCGGGGCGCGAATCTCCAGTCGGGTGATCTGTTCGACCAGCGACCGCCGCCGTTCGGCCAGTTCCAGCTCGCGATAGCCCAGTTCGCGCAATTCGGTTTCCGCCTGCTCGCGATAGGTCGCGGATTTCTCCAGCCGGGACAGGTCGATCTCGGCCAACTGGGTCTCCGCCTGCGCGCGGGTGGCCGTCATCTCGCCCAGAAGCCCGTCCAGCCGGGCCGCCTCGCGCTCCAGCGCAAGCACGCGTGGCGCTTGCGCCAGCCCCTTGTCCAGCAGGGCGCGCTGGTCGCGCAATTCCTGCGAGATGAAGTCGCGCTGCAAATTCAGGGCGTCGGTCTGCGCGTCGATCCCCCCGATCTGCGAGCCGACCTGTTCGGATTGCTTGGCAAGCTGGCCCAGCGACTGGCTGAGCGTGTCGAGCCTTGCCCGGAACAGGCTTTCCTGTCCCTGCATCAAGCCGGTCAGGTCGGGACGGGTCACGGCGGCCTTCAGCAGTTCATCGGGAAAATCGATCCGGGTCTTGTCCGAGCGTTCTGCCTCAAGCCTGCCCTTGCGGGACAGGATCTCGAAATACTGGCTTTCGACAATGGTCAGTTCGGTCCCCAGCAAGGCGCCATCCAGCCGGAGCAGGGGTTGGCCAGCCTCCACGCGTTCGCCATCGTGGATCAGGATCTCGTCCACCACGCCGCCATCGGGGTGCTGGACGATCTGGCGGCGCTGCTCGACCTCGACCTGGCCCGAGGCGACGACCGCGCCGGCGATGCGGGCGGTCAGCGACCAGGTGCCAAAGCCGCCGACCAGCAGGGCCAGCGCGGCAAGTCCCAGGATGATCGGGCCCCGCGCCGACCATGTCGGGCGAGCGGGGGGCACCGCCACCGGCGCCGGGGCCTTGGGCGAGGGACGCTCGACCGGATAGCGGGAGTCGTTCATGTCATCCCTCCGCCCATGCCCTGCGTGCGGTTGATCTGTTCGGCATTCTTCACCATCGAGCGCAGGACTTCGTCCCTTGGGCCGAAGGCGCGGGGCAAGCCCTGGTCCATCATCAGCAGCAGGTCGCATTCGGTGATCGCGGCGGGTCGGTGGGCCATGATGATGACGGCCCCCCCGCGGGCCTTGATGTTGCGGATCGCGGCGTTCAGCGCGGCCGAACCGTCGTTGTCCAGGTTCGAGTTCGGCTCGTCCAGGACGAAGACCACGGGATCGGCGTAAAGCGCGCGGGCCAGTCCGATGCGCTGCATCTGCCCCCCCGACAGCCGGCCGCCGCTATGCGTGACCGGGGTGTCATAGCCCAGCGGCAGGTCCAGGATCATGCGATGCGCGGCGGCGGCGGTGGCTGCCGCAACGATCGCCGCGGGATCGGGGGTCGAGGACAGCCGTGCGATATTTTCGGCAATCGTGCCGTCGAACAGCGTGACCTGCTGGGGAAGATAGCCGACAAGGCTGCCCAGCACATCGGGATCGTACTGGTCCAGCGTCGCCCCCTCGAGCCGGATCGAGCCTGCCGCCACCGGCCATGCGCCGATCAGGGCGCGCCCCAGTGTCGATTTTCCCGCGCCCGAGGGGCCGATGACCCCAAGCGCCTGTCCCGGCGCCAGATCGAAGCTGACGCCGCGCAGCGTGGGCGCGGTCTGGCCGGGCGGAACCACGGTCAGGTTGCGCACCTCCAGCCGCCCTTGCGGGCGGGGCAGGGGCGTCCTGGGCAGCGTCGGGGGGCGACGCGACAGCAGGTCGCCCAGACGCTGCCAGCCGTCCAGCGCGCGCTGGACCATCGACCAGCCACCCACGACCTGCTCGATCGGCGCAAGCGCGCGCCCCATCAGGATCGATGAGGCGATCATCGCGCCGGGCGTCACCGCCTGACGCAGGACAAGCCAGGCCCCGGCGGCCAGAAGCGCGCTTTGCAGGAACAGCCGGAAGGTGCGGGAAAAGACGGCGAAACCGGTGGCACGGTCCTGCCCCTCGATCATCGCGGCGGTGGCCTGATCGCGCGAGACCTGCCAGCGCCGGAAGGTCGCCCCGCGCATCCCAAGCGCGCCGATCAGCTCGCCCTCGTCCCGGAACAGGTCGGACATGCGTTCCGCCTGCTGCGAGGCGAGCGTGGATTTCTGCAACGAATCGCGGCTGAGCCACTGGTTCAGCAGGGTCGAGATGACCAGCACCACCAGCCCCACCGTGGCAACCGCACCCAGCACCGGGTGGAACAGGTAGACCGCGGCCAGAAACAACGGTGCCCAGGGCAGGTCGAACAGCGCCATCAGCACCGGGGACGCGATCAGGCGCTGCAGCGCCTCAAGATCGCGCATCCCGCCCTTGGTCACCGCGTCCTGCCCCGATGCGGCGCCATCCTGCAGCGCTGCGATGAAGACCCGCCCCTCGATCAGGTCCTGGAAGCGGGCCGAGATGCGGGACATCACCCGGCTGCGCGCAAGGTCCAGAAGCCCCATCAGCACGAACAGGAACATGACGAGCAGGAACAGCGCCGTCAGTGTCTCGACCGAGCGGCTGGCCAGCACGCGGTCATAGACCTGCAGCATGAACAGCGGGCCCGTCAGCATCAGCAGGTTCACAGCGAACGAGAAGATGCCGACGAAGATATATAGGCGCCAGCAGGCGGCTCGTGCCTGCCGCAGCTCGCGGCGGCCGATCTCTGCTCTTGGCGGCAAGGCCATGCCGGTTCCCTTCTTATCGGTTGCGCCGGACTTGCCCGGACTGGTCCGACCGCATATCCCGAAATCCGGGGATACGGATCCGGCTTGCGGCCGGGCGCAAGATTGCCCGGTTGAAGGGCCATATCAAGGGAAGGTTAACATAGTTTTGAAGCGCACGATCATCCTGGCAGCCGCGGCTTCGGCCGGACTTGCCGCCTGCAGCGCGCCGACCGGGCCCGATGGCATCAACGATCCCTATGAACCGATGAACCGAAAGGTCCATGAATTCAACCGCGGTCTGGATTCCAACGTGGTGAAGCCTTTGTCGTCTGGCCTGTCCTCGGACGACAAGACGCGCGGTGCCGGCAGCTATGCGGTCGAGGCGGTGGGGAATTTTGGCTCGAACCTGGCCGAGCCGGGCAAGGCGCTGAACCACCTGTTGCAGGGCAAACCAGAGCCTGCGGTGAAGACGACCTTCCGCTTTCTGGTGAACTCGACGCTGGGCTTTGCCGGCTTCCTTGATCCCGCCACTGCCGATTTCGCGCTGCCCGAGCAGGATACCGATTTCGGTGCGACGCTGGCGGCTTGGGGCGTCCCCGAAGGGGCCTATCTGGAACTGCCCCTGGTCGGCCCCTCGACCGAGCGGGATGCGACCGGACGCGTCGTCGATCTGGTCATCGATCCGATGCACCTGGTCCTGAACCTGGATGAATGGCTGATCGGCCTGGGTGCGCGGGTGGTGTCAAAAGCAGGTGAGCGCGCGCGCTTTGGGGATTCGGTCGATTCCATCCTGCACGAAAGTGCCGATAGTTATGCGCAGACGCGGCTGATCTGGTTGCAGCATCGCCGCCACGAACTGGGCGAGGAAGGAGAGGAGATTGATCCCTATGCCGAATGAAACCCGCCGCGGAGTCCTGGGCCTTTTGGGGGCCGGGCTGGTGATGGCCGCGACCCCCGCGCGGGCGCTGGACACGGCCGAGGCCAGCGCGCTGGTCCAGAAGTCGCTGGACGAGGTCTATGCCGTCATCAATTCCGGCAAGCCTCCGGCGCAGATGTACAAGGACTTCGAGGCGATCTTTGCCCGCTATGCCGATGTCGACATCATTGCGCGCTCGGCCCTGGGGCCGGCAGCGCGTCAGGCGAAGGGCCCGGAATATGCCGCCTATCGACAGGCGTTCCAGGGCTATATCGGGCGCAAGTATGGCAAGCGCTTCCACGAATTCATCGGCTCGAAGATCGAGGTGACAGGCGCGCGTCCGGTCAAGTCCTTCTATGCCGTGACGTCGATCGCGCGCCTGAAGGGGCGCAGCCCGATGGAGGTCGAATGGCATGTCTCGGACAAGTCGGGACAAAGCCGGTATTTCAACATCATCATCGAGGGGGTGAACATGCTCGCCTCGGAACGGGCCGAGATCTCGGCGATGCTGGCGCGGCGCAAGGGCGATATCCCGGCGCTGGCGCAGGATCTGCAGAAGGCGGGCTGATCCCCGCTGCAGCATCGCCGCGGGCAAAGGAAAAGGCCGGTCCCCTTGGGGCCGGCCTTTTTCGTTTCTATTGCTGGAAGACGCCCTGGATGCCCCGCAGCGCCTGTGTCAGCGGGTCGTCCGGTGTCAGCTCGCTATCCCCGCCCATGTCGTCGGTCGAGGTGGTCTCGGCCGGGAAGCTGGGCGGCGCGCCATCGGTCTGCACGCCGGGGTCGGGCAGCACCCGCCCGCCCGAAGGTGCGGGCTGGGCGGTCCCATCGGGGGTAGGCGCCCCGCCGCCCGGCGCAGGCTGCGACTGGCCAAGCGCCTGAGACAGCGCTGCGGCCAGCGGGTCGGTCGAGCCGTCCTCGCCATCCGAGCTGACGACATGGGGTACGGCGCCGCTGGCGTCGAAGACGAAATTGCCCAGCGATTCGACCGGAAGGCCGTCATGGATTTCGGACATGACCGCCTGCCAGATCTCGGCCGGAAGACCACCGCCGGTCACGCCTTTCAGCGGTTTGTTGTCGTCATTGCCCAGCCAGACGCCGGTCACATACTGGCCGGTGAAGCCGATGAACCACGCGTCGCGATAGCTGGAGGTGGTGCCGGTCTTGCCCGCGACAGGACGGTTGCCCAGCTTGGCCCGGCCGCCCGAACCGTGCTTGATCACCTGTTCCATCATGCCGATCAGCTCGCCCGCAGCCTTTTGCGAGATGACGCGCTGGCCCATGCCGCCGGACTGGCCGACCAGCGGCTGGTCGTCGCCCTTGATGCGCAACTCGACCAGGCCATAGGGCCGGACCGCGGTGCCGCCATTGCGGATGCCCGCATAGGCGCCGGTCATGTTCAGCAGCGTCGATTCCGAAACGCCAAGACCCAGTGACGGCCCCGAGGCGAGATCATGGGCAAAACCGAAATCCTGCGCCACGCGCCGCACCGCATCGCGGCCCACGATCTCCTGCAGTCGGATCGTCGCGGTGTTCAGCGACTGCGCCAGCGCGTTGGTCAGCGTGACCTCACCATGATACCGGCGAGTATAGTTCTGCGGCGACCACGGGCCCGAACCGCGCACGTTGATCGTCAGCGGCGCGTCCAGGATCAGGTCACTGGGGCCGTAGCCCTGGTCCAGCGCCGCCGCATAGACAAAGGGCTTGAAGCTGGAGCCGGTCTGCCGCATCGCCTGCGTCGCCCGGTTGAACGTCCCCGACACGGTGTTGTCGCGCCCGCCGATCATGGCGCGCACGGCGCCGTCAGGCGACATCACGACCACAGCCGCCTGCGCGGTCGAGCCTTTGGCGACCTTTTCGTCGAAGACCCGTTGCAGCGCCCGTTCGGCCGCGCGCTGGATGCGCTGGTCGAAGGTCGTCTTGATGGTCACGTCCTCGGTCGTCTCGCTGGTCAGGAAGCCGGGGCCGGATTCCATGACCCAGTCCGCGAAGTAACCGCCGGCGCGGGCCGCGGCCGCCTTGGACAGCACGGCCGGATGGGCCTTGGCATCGGCATATTGCTTGTCGTCCAGATAGCCCTGGTCATGCATCAGCCCAAGGATGACGGTCGCCCGGTCCTGCGCCCGTCCCAGGTTCGAGGTCGGGGCGAAATAGCTGGGCGCCTTCAGCAGGCCCGCCAGCATCGCGGCTTCCGAAGGGGTGACTTCCGAGGCCGACTTGTCGAAATAGCGCTTGGCGGCGGCTTCGAAACCGCGCGCGCCCGCACCCAGATAGGAGCGGTTCATGTAGATGTTCAGGATGTCCTGCTTGGAGTATTTCGCCTCCATCGCGAGGGCATAGGGAACTTCCTTGACCTTCCGCCAGATCGAGGTCTGGCGGCACTCGGCCTCGTATTCGGATTCCGATTTCCAGCGGGTCGGGTCGAAGCTCTCGCCCAGGCACAGAAGCTTCGCGACCTGCTGGGTGATGGTCGAGCCACCGTTCCCCTGCAGCGCGCCGCGGCCTTCGGACAGGTTGATCTTGACCGCGCTGGCGATGCCCTGGGGGTCGACGCCAAGGTGGCGATAGAATCGCTTGTCCTCGGTCGCGACCACGGCGTTCTTCAGGACCGGGGCAATCTTGTCGGCGCTGACCATGCCGAAAGTTTCGCCACGCCAGGCAAAGACGCGGCCTTCGGTGTCCAGCATCGTGACCGAACCGCGGGCACGTCCGTCGAACAATGCAGAAGGTTCGGGCAGGGTCGTATAGAAATAGAAGGTCGCGGCGGCCAGGATTGCGACCATGGTGGCGGTCAGCCGCCACACCGAACCCCAAAGGACCCGCCAGACCAGCAGGATCAGCCCGGTGATTCCGCGCGTCATCACATTCCCCCCGCGCGACCGCGACGAACGCCCCCGACGCGATGGCTTGCGCGGAGTTTTCTTAGGGTTCTTGGGGGGTTGATCGAAATTGCGCTTGTCCGCGACAATCCGGTCCTTGCCGGTCGGTCTTTTCATGCCTGTCTTCCTGCCCGGCCGGTCTGCGGCCATTTTGGCGCGGAACATACAGGAAGCGGAACAGTTTGAGAACCGAGATGACCTATCAGTGAACTGCCGCGAGAGCTTGCAGTCCGATCCCTGCCTGATGAATTTTTACGCTTGTCGAAACAGCGACCGGTGATTGCCTGCACATCTCTTGTGCCAAGCGGAAAGGCGCGCGTTTTCTGGGCCCGACACGGAACTGCTCATAGGCAGAGAGAAGGTGCAGGAAACATGAAAAGACTAACCGCGATCACGGCAATGATCCCGGCGCTTGCCCTCCCGCTTATCGGGTCGGCACTGCCGGCGATCGCGCAGGAGGCCACCGATACCGCCGCCGCCGCCGTCGAGACCGTCGCCCCCATCGTCGACAAGGGAGACGCGACCTGGATGATGGTTTCGGCCATCCTCGTCATGATGATGTCCATCCCCGGTCTTGCGCTGTTCTATGGCGGTCTGGTCCGGTCCAAGAACATGCTGTCGGTGCTGATGCAGGTCTTCACCGTCTTCTGCGTGATGGCCCTGCTGTGGGTCTGCTTCGGCTATTCGCTGGCCTTCACCGGTGCCGGCTCGGCCGAGGACGTGACCGCGCTGACGCCCTTCATCGGCGGCTTCTCGAAAGCCTTCCTTGCCGGCGTCAATCCCGGCTCGCTGGCCGAGACCTTCACCCAGAACGTCTTCGTGCCGGAATATGTCTTCGTTACCTTCCAGCTTGCCTTCGCCTGCATCGCCTCGGCGCTGATCGTGGGTGCCACGGTCGAGCGCATGAAATTCTCGGCCATCCTGATCTTCGTGGTGATCTGGTTCTTCCTGTCCTATCTGCCGATGGCCCACATGGTCTGGTGGTGGGGTGGTCCCAGCGCCTTCGACGCGCCGGCCGGCTTCCTGTTCGGGCATGGCGACCTGGACTTCGCGGGCGGCACCGTCATCCATATCAACGCAGGCATCGCGGGCCTTGTCGCCGCGATCATGGTCGGGCCGCGCCTTGGCTATGGCAAGGAGCTGATGGCCCCGCACAACCTGCCCTTCACCTTCATCGGCGGCTGCCTGCTGTGGATCGGCTGGTTCGGCTTCAACGCGGGCTCGAACATGGAGGCGACGGGCACTGCCGCCCTCGCGCTGCTGAACACGGTGGTCGCCACCGCTGCGGCGGCGCTGGCCTGGGCCTTCGGCGAATGGCTGTTCCGCGGCCACCCCTCGCTTCTGGGCGGTGTGTCCGGTGCGATCGCGGGTCTTGTCGGCATCACCCCGGCCGCAGGCTTCGTCGGGCCGATGGGCGCCATCGTGATCGGCCTGGTCGCGGGCTTCCTGTGCATGTGGTTCGTCGTCAGCCTGAAATCCAAGCTGGGCATTGATGAAAGCCTGGACGTCTTTGGCATCCACGGCATCGGTGGCATCATCGGGGCGATCCTGACCGGCGTCTTTGCCGCGCCGTCGCTGGGCGGCACCGGGGTCTTCGACTATGCGACCGGCGCGGTGGCCGAAGGTTACAGCATCGCGGGCCAGGTCACGACGCAGGCGCTGGGTGTCATCGTCGCGGTGGTCTGGTCGGGGGTCGTGTCCTTCGTCGCGCTGCTGATCGTCAAGGCGGTCGTCGGCCTGAGGGTCGAGGCGAATGACGAACGCCAGGGCCTGGACGTCACCACGCATGGCGAGAACGCGTATAACAGCTGATCGCTGAAGGTTCGACAAATGGAAAAGCCCGGCGTCAGCCGGGCTTTTTTTGCATGTCTGGCCTTTTGCGCTGGCCGGGATCAGGACAACCGAGAGACGACAAAATCCGCAAGGTTCGACAGGATCGTGCGCAGTTCGCTTTCCGGGGTCTGACGCAGCGCCGTCTTTGCGCGTTCGGCCCAGGCGACGGCATCGGCACGCGCCGCCTCCATCGCGCCGCGCCGCTTCAGGATCTCCAGCGCGGTCTGCAGGTCGGAATCGTCCTGCTGCCCCTTTCCGATGGTGCGCTCCCAGAAGGCGCGCTCATCGGCATCGGCGGCGGCGATTGCCTTGATGACCGGCAGCGTCAGCTTGCGTTCGCGGAAATCGTCGCCGACATTCTTGCCGATGGTCGAGGTCGCGCCGCCGTAATCCAAAAGGTCATCAACGATCTGGAAGGCGATCCCCAGCGCGTCGCCGTAATCGAACAGCGCGCGCTGGACCACCGCTTCGGCCCCGGCAACCACCGCGCCCGCCTCGGTCGCGGCCGAGAACAGCGCCGCCGTCTTGCCGCGGACGATCTGGATATAGATGTCCTCGGTCGTCGCCACGTCCTGCGCGGCGGTCAGCTGCAGCACCTCGCCTTCGGCAATGGTGGCGCTTGCATTGGCCAGGATCCGCATGACCTGCATGCTGCCGGTATCGGCCATCAGCTGGAAGCTGCGGGCAAACAGATAGTCGCCGACCAACACGCTGGATTTGTTGTCCCACAGCAGGTTTGCGGTCGGACGTCCGCGGCGCTGCTGGCTTTCATCGACCACATCGTCATGCAGCAGGGTCGCGGTGTGGATGAACTCGACCGCGGCGGCCAGCAGGACGTGGGATTGCCCCTCGGCATAGCCGCACAGCCGCGCGGCGGCCAGCACCAGCATCGGGCGCAGGCGTTTGCCGCCTGCCTCGACCAGATGGGCCGTCACCTCGGGGATGCGCGGGGCGTGCTCACTCGCCATCCGCTCGCGGATCAGCGCATTGACGGCCGCCATGTCCCCGGCCAGTTCGGAAGAAAGCCGGTCTAGCGGCTTGGAGACGTTTTCGTTCATGCCCATCTGCCATTCCCTTTCGCTTGCCAGCCATTGCCACGCCATGGACACATGCGCAACCGCCGCATAGGTTCTGCGGTCATGAAGGAAGTCTTGCGCACCACGAATCCGCTGCTGATCGCGCGGGCCACCGACCTGCTCGAATCCGAGGGGATCGCGGCCTTTCCGCTGGATCAGCACATGAGCGTGCTGGAAGGCTCGCTTGGCATCCTGCCGCGCCGCCTGATGGTCACGGACCGCGACCTGTTCATGGCGCGCGCGATCCTGCGCGATAACCGGATCGGCGATGACGTCTGACACGCTGCGGACCGATGGTTTCCTGGGTGGGCGGCTTCGCATCACCCAGCCGGTCGGGGGCTATCGCGCGGGCGCGGACGCGGTGATGCTGGGGGCGGCCTGTGCCGCCCGGCCGGGGGACAGCGTGCTTGAGCTGGGCTGCGGGGCAGGGGTCGCGCTGCTGTGCCTGGGCTTTCGTGTGCCCGGCGTGCGGCTGACGGGGCTGGAGCTTCAGCCCGCCTATGCCGATCTTGCGCGCGCGAATGCCGCTGCAAACGGCATCGCGGCCGAGATCCTGCAAGGTGACCTTGTCCGGATGCCCGAGGCCCTGCGCGCCGAAAGCTTCGACCACGTCATCGCGAACCCGCCCTATTTCGCCGCGGGAACGGTTGCCCCCGATGCGGGCCGCGGCACTGCGCGCCACGAAGAGACGCAGCTGCCCGACTGGATCGACGCCGCGCTAAAGCGGATTCGGCCCGGCGGGACGGTGACGGTGATTCACCGGGCCGAGCGTCTGGGCGACATCCTGCAGGCGATCGGCAGCCGCGCGGGCGCGATCACGATTCTGCCAGTCAGCGCCCGTTCGGGGCGCGAGGCGGGACGCGTCATCCTGTCCGCAAGGAAGGGGGCGCGTGCGCCCCTGAAGCTGCTTTTCCCCTTTGTCATGCACGCAAAACCGTCACATACGGCTGATGCCGAGGACCTGACCGGGGCCGCACGCGCGGTCCTGGCCGAGGGGTGTGCCCTGGACCTGCGCGGTCCATGATTTTTTCATGACATTGCGACGATTCTGTGATGCAATCGGGCCTGTTCGATCACCCAGAAGGAGGACGATATGTCGGTTGAATCCCATGTTCAGGAGCTTCGCCGTAAACATCAGTCACTTTCCGATCAGATCGAGGCGGCACGGCGCTGCCCCGGCATGGATGAGCTTTCGATTTCGCAGATGAAAAGAGAAAAGCTGCGTCTCAAGGAGGAGATCACCCGCCTGTCGCACTGACGGCCCCTCACGGATATCGACATGATATAGGCAAAACGGCCCGCGATCATCGCGGGCCGTTCTCGTTTCCTGGCTGGGGGGCGTCAGACGACGAATTGCCCGCCGTTCGCGCTCAGCGTCGAGCCGGTGATGAAGCCCGCATCCTCGGACGCAAGGAAGACCACGCAGCGCGCGATTTCCTCGGGCTCGCCCAGGCGGCCGACGGGGATCAGCGGGATGATGCGCTCGTTCAGCACCTTTTCGTCGATGGCGCGGACCATCTCAGTCCCGATATAGCCGGGGCAGATCGCGTTGACGGTGATGCCCGCCCGCGCGCCTTCCTGGGCCAGGGCCTTGGTAAATCCAAGATCGCCCGCTTTCGCCGCGGAATAGTTCGCCTGGCCGGCCTGGCCCTTCTGGCCGTTGATCGAGCTGATGTTGACGATGCGGCCGAACTTGCGGTCGCGCATTCCCGACCACAGCGGATGGGTCATGTTGAAGACACCGGTCAGGTTCGTGTCGATGACCTCTTTCCATTGCTGGGGTGTCATCTTGTGGAACATCGCGTCCCGGGTGATGCCGGCGTTGTTGACCAGCACCGAAACCGGGCCAAGCTCTGCCTCGACCGCGCGGATGCCTGCCTCGCAGGCGTCGTAATCAGCCACCGACCACTTGTAGACCTTGATGCCGGTCTCGTCCGAGAAGGCCCGCGCGGCATCGTCATTGCCGGCATAGTTCGCGGCCACAACATAACCCGCGTCTTTCAGCGCCTTCGAGATGGCCGCGCCGATACCGCGAGTTCCCCCCGTCACCAAAGCGACTTTCGCCATGATTCCTCCAATCATCTTAATTGCCGTGAAATTAAGTTACCGACGGATATTTTGGCGCGCAAGATAATTGCGCACCGCAATTTATCAGGGGCGCTCAAGGCACATGGCGACGCCCATGCCGCCGCCGATGCACAGCGTGGCAAGGCCCTTTTTCGCGTCACGGCGCTTCATCTCGAACAGAAGCGTGTTCAGAATGCGCGCGCCCGAGGCACCGATCGGGTGGCCGATGGCGATGGCGCCGCCGTTCACGTTCACGATCGACGGATCCCAGCCCATGTCCTTGTTCACCGCGCAGGCCTGGGCGGCAAAAGCCTCGTTGGCTTCGACAAGGCCAAGATCACCGACCGACCAGCCCGCCTTTTCCAGCGCCTTGCGGCTGGCCGGGATCGGACCCGAGCCCATGATCGCCGGATCGACGCCCGCCGTCGCGTAGGAGGCGATGCGGGCAAGCGGGGTCAGGCCCCTGCGTGCCGCCTCTTCCTCGGACATGACCAGCACCGCAGCGGCGCCGTCATTCAGCCCCGAGGCGTTGCCCGCCGTCACCGACCCGTCCTTCGTAAAGGCGGGGCGCAGCTTTTCCATCGCGTCCAGCGTCGCGCCATGGCGGATGTATTCGTCGGCATCGACCGAGACATCGCCCTTGCGGGTCTTCAGTGTCACCGGCACGATCTCGTCGGCGAAGCGACCGGCCTTTTGCGCGGCTTCGGCCTTGTTCTGCGAGGCGACGGCGAATTCGTCCTGAACGTTGCGCGAGATCTCCCACTTGGCGGCGACGTTCTCGGCCGTCTGACCCATGTGATAGTCGTGGAAGGCGTCCCACAGGCCGTCACGGATCATCGTGTCCAGCATCTTCATGTCGCCCATCTTCTGGCCGGCGCGGATATAGGCGGCATGGGGCGACAGCGACATCGATTCCTGTCCGCCCGCGATGACGATCTTCGCGTCGCCCAGCACGACCTGCTGCGCGGCAAGGGCAACCGCCCGCAGGCCCGAACCGCAGACCTGGTTCAGAAGCCACGCCGCCGATTCCTGCGGCAATCCGGCCTTGATATGGGCCTGGCGCGCGGGGTTCTGGCCCTGTCCGGCGGTCAGGACCTGGCCCAGGATCGTCTCCGACACCTCGGCCGCATCGACGCCCGCGCGTTCCAGCACGGCGCGCAGGACGACTGCGCCCAGTTCGTGCGCCGGGGTACTGGCGAAGGATCCCAGAAAACTTCCCACCGGGGTGCGGGCCGCGGATACGATCACTGCATTAGTCATGTCAGGCTCCTTCCTGAGTGACGGGTCTGGCGTCAGCCGAAGCTTGCCGTTTCATGCCGTAACGTCAAGCGGGCGCCGCAGGCCCTGCGACCGATGGGCCGTATCGCTTTCCCGGCGGGCGATCAGCCGCGTTTTGCCGAAGAATTCGGCGACCGCCACGGCGGGACGATCGTGGGCGCACCGAAGTAGTAACCTTGCAGGCAGTCGACACCCATGCCGATCAGGAAGGCCGCATCCTCGGCCGTCTCGACCGATTCCGCGACGGTGAACATGTCGAAGTGATGCGCGATGGATTGCAGCGCGCGGGCCAGCACCTGATTGTCGCGCTGACTTGCGATTTCACGGATGAACTGGCCGTCGATCTTGATCATGTCGAAGCAGAAATCGCGCAGATAGCGGAACGAGGTATAGCCCGCCCCGAAATCGTCCAGTGCAAAGCTGACGCCTTGGGCCTGCAATTCCTGCATGAAGGGGCCCACGATCTCGGGCATCCCCATGGCCGAGCTTTCCGTGATCTCAAGGATCAGGCGCTCGGCGATGCTGACATCGCCTGCGATGCCGGTGCGCAGCGTCCGCAGCCATTGCGGATAGCCGATCGAGCGCGCGGACATGTTGATCGACAGCCGCAACGAGGGATCCTGTCCCAGCGCCTCCAAGCCCAGGCCGAGCGAGATGCAGTCGATCTGGCGACCCAGTTCCGTCGTCTCCGCCAGGCCCATGAAGTCACGCAGGGGCACGATGCGTCCGGTTTCATCGATGATGCGCACCAGCCCTTCGTGAAACGCGGTCTGTTGCGGCTGCTCCGAACGGACGATCGGCTGATAGGCCAGCACCGCGTCACCGCGCGCGACCGCCCGACGCACCGTCGCCATGGTCATGCGCGACTGGTGATCGATGGCGAATTCCAGCGGAGAGCCGAATTCCTGTCCCGATTCCATATGTTCTGTCATCCCACCACTCCTGCCTTCGGCCCGAAGTCTGGCGATCATCTCCTAAGATCGGGTAAAGCTGGGGGGCTAACTGGAGTCGAGGTTAACAAAGCATGTCCGAACTTGTCCGCTGCGGTTGGTGCGGGACCGATCCGCTTTACGTCGCCTATCACGACACGGAATGGGGCGTCCCCGAATACGACTCGCGCGCCTTGTGGGAAAAGCTGGTGCTGGACGGGTTCCAGGCGGGCCTCAGCTGGATCACCATCCTGCGCAAGCGCGACTCGTTTCGTGACTGCTTCGAGGGGTTCGACCCGGAGCGCGTTGCCCGTTGGGGCGAACCCGAGATTGCCCGCGCGCTGCAAAATCCCGGCATCATCCGCCATCGCGGCAAGATCGAGGCCGCCGTGACCGGGGCACGCGCTTATCTGGAAATCGAGGCGGCCGAAGGTTTCTCACCCTTCATCTGGTCATTCGTCGGCGGCAGCCCTATCCAGAATGCCCCGGCCAGCCTGTCCGATGTCCCGACGAAAAGCCCCGAGTCAGAGGCGATGGCCAAGGCATTGAAAAAGCGCGGCTTCAAATTCTGCGGCCCGGTCATCACCTATGCCTTCATGCAGGCCTGCGGGCTGATCAACGACCACGTCGCCGACTGCCACTGCCACGGCCCCGTCAGGGCGCTGTCGCCTGCCGGATAAGCGCCTTGGCCGCGTCAGAGGACCAGTCCGCCCCGCCGATCAGGCGCGCGATCTCGTTGCCGTCGCGGTCGATCACGATGGTGACGGGCATCCCCATCACGCCCATTTCCCGCGCCAGGCCCTGGCGCGGGTCCAGCAGGACGGGCAGGTTCCGGACCCCGGCTTCCTCCAGGAACTTCTTGATCGCGGGCGGGGGATTGTGGCCTGCGGCGATCGGCACGACCTGGAAATCGTCGCCGCCCATTTCGGCCTGCAGCTTGTCCAGCGAGGGCATCTCTTCGCGGCAGGGCGCGCACCAGGTCGCCCAGAAGTTCAGCAGAACGACCTTGCCGCGATAGTCCTTCAACGAGTGGGTGCCGCCGTCGGGGTCGGTGAAGGTGGTTTCGGGCACCAGGGCGGGATCGGTCTGCTGCAGTTTCGCAAGCCCGCCGTCATGCGCGGCCTGCCAGTCGATTTCTCCGGCGAAGGCCGGGTTTGCACCGATCATCAGTGCCGTATAAAGAACCAGCGAACGCAGCATTCCACCCCCCGAAGGACCAGCCATGACCGAGCAGCCCGCCAGCACCGCCAACCAGATGTGGGGTGGACGTTTCGCCGCCGGGCCGGACGCGATCATGGAGGCGATCAATGCCTCGATCGGATTCGACCAGCGGCTCTATGCCCAGGACATCCGGGGCAGCCGCGCCCATGCGGCGATGCTGGCCGCACAAGGCATCATCAGCAGTAGCGATGCCGACGCCATCGGGGAAGGCCTTCTCACGGTCTTGTCAGAGATCGAGAAGGGCGGTTTCCCGTTTTCGACCGCGCTGGAAGACATTCACATGAATGTGGAATCCCGCCTGAAAGAGATCATCGGCGAACCCGCGGGGCGGCTGCACACCGCGCGGTCGCGCAATGACCAGGTGGCGACCGATTTCCGGCTGTGGGTGCGCGACCAGTGCGATGCGGTGATCGCGGGGCTGGACGCGCTGATCCGGGCCGCGCTGGCGCAGGCTGAAAAGGGCGCGGACTGGGTCATGCCCGGCTTTACCCATTTGCAAACCGCGCAGCCTGTGACCTGGGGCCATCACATGATGGCCTATGTCGAGATGTTCGGCCGCGACCTGTCGCGCTTCCGCGATGCCCGCAAGCGCATGAACGAATCCCCCTTGGGCGCGGCGGCGCTTGCCGGGACGGGTTTCCCGATCGACCGGCATGCGACGGCAAAGGCGCTGGGTTTCGACCGGCCGATGGCGAACAGCCTTGACGCGGTCAGCGACCGCGACTTCGCGCTGGAATTCCTGTCCAGTGCCGCGATCTGTGCCGTCCACCTGTCGCGTCTGGCGGAGGAACTGGTGATCTGGTCCTCGGCCCAGTTCCGCTTCGTCACCATGTCGGACCGTTTCTCGACCGGCTCGTCCATCATGCCGCAGAAGAAGAACCCCGACGCGGCCGAACTGATCCGCGCCAAGATCGGGCGGATTCTGGGTGCTGCCGTCGCGCTGTTCGTGGTGATGAAGGGCCTGCCCTTGGCCTATTCCAAGGACATGCAGGAGGACAAGGAACAGGTCTTCGACGCCGCCGACAACCTGATGCTGGCGCTGGCGGCGATGACCGGGATGCTGTCGGACCTGACCGCAAACCGCGACCGGCTTGAGGCCGCGGCCGGCTCGGGCTTCTCGACCGCGACCGATCTGGCCGACTGGCTGGTTCGCGAAGCCGGGCTGCCTTTCCGCGATGCCCACCACGTCACCGGAGCGCTGGTTGCGCTGGCCGAGAAATCGGGCGTCGACCTGCCCGAACTGACCCTGGAACAGATGCAGTCGGTCAACCCGGCGATCACGGCGGACGTGTTCAAGGTGCTGGGCGTCCACAACTCGGTCGCCTCGCGCATGAGCTATGGCGGCACCGCGCCCGCGCAGGTCCGTGCCCAGATCGGCCGCTGGACGGAAGCGATGGAGAGTGATGCATGAACCATACCCTTCTGATCGCGCTTTTCGCGCTGATCCTGGCCACGCTTGCGGCCTGTGGCGTGGACGGCCCGCCGACGCGGCCCGAACCCACCCCCGAGCCGGGCGTCCATGTCAGTGGCGAGGCGCGGTTCGGTGTCGTCTCCAAGATCTGACCTGACGCCGCTCAGGCTGCTGTGGCTGGCGCTGGCGCTGGCCGGGGCCGCTTTGGCGCTGGGACAGCACGAGACCATGTGGCAAGGCATCCGCACGGCCGAAATCGTGGCGCAGGTCACGCTGGGGCTGTGGTGCATGATCGAAACCATGGTCCGCCGCAACTGGTTGGCCTTTCTGACCTTTCCGGCACTGGCGCTGGGGATCGGCTGCGCCCTGCCGCTTTATCTTTTCATCCGCTCTCGCAGGATCACCTGATGGATCACTTCAACTACGTCGACGGCCTGCTTCACGCCGAAGACGTTCCCCTGACCCGCATCGCGGCCGAGGTCGGTACCCCGGTCTATGTCTATTCGACGGCCACGCTGACGCGCCATTTCAAGCTGTTCCAGGAAGCACTGGCCTGGACCGACCATCTGGTCTGCTTCGCGGTCAAGTCGAATTCGAACCTTGCCGTGCTGAAGCTGCTGGGCAGTCTGGGCGCAGGCATGGATATCGTTTCGGCCGGGGAATATGCCCGCGCCAAAGCGGCGGGCGTTCCGGGTGAACGGATCGTCTTTTCCGGCGTCGGCAAGACCGCGGCCGAAATGCGCATGGTGCTGGAAGGCGGTATCCGCCAGTTCAACGTGGAATCCGAGCCCGAACTGGAATTGCTGTCGCAGGTGGCCTCGTCGCTGGGCGTGGTGGCGCCGATCGCGGTCCGCGTGAACCCGGATGTCGATGCAAAGACGCATGAGAAGATCGCAACCGGCAAGTCCGAGAACAAGTTCGGCATTCCTATCGCGAAAGCGCGTGACGTCTACGCCCGCGCGGCCAGCCTGCCGGGGATCGAAGTCGTCGGCATCGACATGCATATCGGCAGCCAGCTGACCGATCTGGAACCTTACCGTCAGGCCTATGCCAAGATGGCCGACCTGACCCGCGCGCTGCGCGCGGACGGGCATGACATCCGGCGTCTCGACATGGGCGGTGGCCTCGGCATTCCTTATCGCCGCGACAACAACGCACCGCCCTTGCCGATCGAATACGGGCAGGTCATCCGCGATGCCGTGGGCGATCTGGGCTGCGAGATCGAGATCGAGCCGGGGCGCAACATCTCGGGCAATGCCGGGATCCTGCTCTCCTCGGTGATCTACCTGAAAGAGGGCGAGGGCCGGGATTTCCTGATCGTCGACGCGGCCATGAACGACCTGATACGGCCCGCCATGTATGCCGCCCATCACGACATCATCCCGGTGGTCGAATCGGTTCCCGGCGCATCGGTTGCGCCCTTCGACGTCGTGGGTCCGGTCTGCGAGACGGGCGATACGTTCGAAAAGGCGGTCCAGCTTCCGGCGCTTGCGGCGGGGGATCTGGTCGCCATGCGGTCGGCGGGGGCCTATGGCGCGGTCATGGCTTCGGAATACAATTCCCGGCCGCTGGTCCCCGAGGTGCTGGTCAGCGGGGATCAATTCGCCGTCATCCGCCCGCGACCGACGCTTGAGGAAATGCTGGGACGCGATACCATCCCGGAATGGCTTTGACCGTTTCGTCCCGCTGCGCGCCTGCTTTGCCTTGTCCTGACGCCCGCCACTGGATGGCGGGGCAGGGGGGTGGCGGCGCATGAGGCGGGCCGATTCCCCCCTTGTGCGGCGCGCGGTCGAACTGACCCGCGCGGGCATGTGGTGGGAATCGCTGGCCTCGTCCTTCTGGCCCCTTGGCGTCGTGCTGGCGCTTGTGCTGGCCGCGCTGGCCTTTGGCGCGGCCGAGCTGGTCTCGTCCCGCGCATTGTTCTGGATCATGCTCGCCGCGCTTCTGGCGCTGGTCCTGTCCGCGCTTTGGGGCGCCCGGCGACTGTGGCGGCCAAGTGCGGCGCAGGCGCGTGCCAGGGTCGATGCGACCCTGCCAAGCCGCCCGCTGGCGGCGCTGCACGATCAGGTTGCCATCGGACGAGAGGATGGCGGCGCCGAGGCGCTGTGGCAGGCCCATCTTGCCCGCATGGCGCGCGAGGCCGAGGAGGCGCGGCCGGTCATTCCCGATGCGCGGCTGCGCTGGCGTGATCCGGTCGGGTTGCGGCTGGTCGGGCTGGTCGCGCTGGTCATGGCGCTGCTTTTCGCGCCAGCGGGGCAGTTGGGACTGGGAATCGCCGCGCTGGGCGCGACATTCCGCCCTGCGCCGGGTGCCACCCCAGGCATGGATGCGACGCCCGGCTGGGAAGGCTGGGCCGAGCCGCCCGCCTATACCCGCCGCCCGACGATCTATCTGAACGCGCTGCCCGAAGGGCAGGTGCTGGACCTGCCGCAAGGATCGAAGCTGAGCTTCCGCCTGTATGGCGAGGGGGCCGAACTGGCCCAGACCATTGGCCGCGCGGTGCCCGGAACTGATCCCGCCGCGCCCGAAATCATGGCCGAGCGTGATGGACTGGTCGAGATCGCGGGACGCCAGTTTCCCGTGACGGTCATTCCGGATGCACCGCCGACGGTCGAGCCGGTCGTGGCACCGGAACGGCGCGCGGACGGGCATTTCGTCCAGCCCTTCGCCGCCTCGGATGACAATGGCGTGGTATCGGGCAAGGCGCGGATCGCGCTGGACATGAATGCGCTGGACCGCCGCTTTGGACTGGCCATCGACCCCGAACCGCGCGAGGAATTGCAGATCGACCTGCCTTTGCCCGCGACCGGCAGCCGCAAGCAGTTGCGCGGCCAGCTTTCGACCGATCTGGCCCGCCACCCCTGGGCCAACCTGCCGGTCACGGTCTCGCTGGAGGTCAGCGACGGGATCGACCAGACCGGCGCCTCGGCCCCTGTCCACATGCTGCTTCCGGGGCGGCGCTTCTTCGATCCGCTTGCCGCCGCCCTGATCGAGATCCGGCGCGACCTGCTGTGGTCGCGCGAGAATGCTCGGCGCAGCGCCCAGATCCTGCGCACGATCAGCTGGCAACCCGAAGGCTTCATGGAGCAGGACCTGGCCCTGGGTCTTAAGGGCGCGATCGCCACGCTGGAGGCCGGTCCGCTGGATGACGAGGATCGCAACCGCCTGGCGCAGGTGCTGTGGGACGCGGCCGTCGCACTTGAGGATGGCGGCCTTGCCGATGCTCTGCAGCGAATGCAGCAGGCGCAGGAGCGGCTGTCCGAGGCCATCCGCAACGGCGCCAGCCCGGACGAGATCCAGCGCCTGATGGATGAACTGCGCAAGGCGACCGATGCCTATACCGACATGCTGGCGCAGAAAGGTCAGGACCCGTCCGAACGCTTCGACCGCTCGCCCCAGCAGGGCCGCGAGATCACCGGCGACCAGATCCAGCAGATGATGGACGAGATCCAGCGCCTGATGAACGAGGGCCGCATGGCCGAGGCGCAGCAGTTGCTGGATCAGTTCAACCGCATGATGCAGAATATGCAGGTCACGCAGGCCCCCGGACAAGGAGGGGGGCGCCAGCGCCCGATGGACCGGTTGGCCCAGACCCTGCGCGACCAGCAGGATCTGGCCGACGAAGCCATGCGCGACATGCAGGACCAATACGGCCAGTGGCAGCAGGATAGTCAGCAGCAAGGCGGCCAGCAGCAAGAAGGACAGCAGCAGGACGGCCAGGGACAGGACGGGCAGGGTCAGCAAAGCCTGGCCGAACGCCAGCGCGCGCTGCGCGAGGAACTGGGGCGCCAGCGCGGGCTTTTGCCCGGCCGTGGCACGCCGCAGGGGGAACAGGCCCGCCGCAGTCTGGATGATGCTGGGCGCGCGATGGAGGAGGCCGAACAGGCATTGCGCGACCGCGATCCTGCAATGGCAATGGACCGTCAGGCACAGGCCATCCAGAACATGCGCGAAGGCATGCGCGCGCTTGGCCACATGATGGCGCAGAACCAGCCTCCGGGGCAGGAAGGTCAACCCCAGCCCGGCCAGCAGCAAGGCGGCCCCGAAGGCCCCGAGGGCGAAAGGAATGGCCAGCGCGGTCTGGCCGAGGCCTATCGCCAGCAGCCCTCGCTGGACCCGCTGGGCCGCTCGACCGCCGGCAACGGCAGCTCGATCACCACGGGTGAACCGCTGGCCGAAGGGCCGGACCCGGCGCGGCGCGCCCGGGACTTGCAGGATGAGATCCGCCGTCGCAGCGGCGAACGCGAACGTCCGCGGGATGAGCGCGACTATCTGGGTCGGTTGCTCGACAATTTCTAGGGCTTACTCGCCGGTTCCCCCCGACAGCAGCGCACCGACCCGGTCGGCCAGCCAAAGCCGCCCCTGGTCCATTGCGGCCCGCGTTTCGGCAAGGAACGAGCCATCCCCCGGCGTCGAGAAGGTTCCGGCCAGCGCATAAAAGGCCAGCAGGGCCATCGCGAGCACCAGCGCCAGCCCGAAACCCTTGGCATAGCCTGAACGGGGCTTCCCCTCGTTCAGCTCTGCCAGCGCCGATTGCGGCGAGACGAGTGCCACCTCTCGTGGCTCGATCACCGCGGGGACGGGGGCAGGCTTTGCTTCGGCGGGCGCAGGGCGCGACAGCATGGGGGCGGTGACGATGGGTGCACCGCCGTCAGCTTCGGCCGGTGCGGCATCCTTGTCGTCCTCGTCCTGCTTATGGCGCAGAAGCGTCGCCGCAAGGCGCGCGGCGTCGGGCAGGGCGGGTGCGACCCGCTCGGGCTCTGGATCAGATGCGGGGGGCGGGGTGGGCGCTTCGGGTTCGGGCTGCGGTTCCGGCTCGGGCACAGGCTCATCCACGACGGTGGGCGCCGCGTCGGCATCGGGAATGGGCTGCTCGGTCGCTGCGGGCTCGGGTCGGGGCAGCGGCTCGCCCGGCAGGATGACCGTTGCGACCGGCCATTCGATGTCGCGCGGATCGGGCAGTTGCGACGGACCGCCCCGACGAAACCCGCCCGCAAGGTCCGGATCGGTCCCAGTCGCGGCAATGTGATCGTCACCGCCGGGTGCGCCGGTTTCCGCATCGGTGCGAGGACCGGACCGGCGGGCCGAGAGTTCACGGGCGGTTTCCTCACGCAGGATCGACAGGATCGATTCGTGCAGGGGCTGGTTCAGCGCCGGGCGCGCATCGGGATCGTAATCGGCGCGCGATGCGCCTTCGCCCGCGGATTGCGGGGAATCGGGGCCGGGCTGGAACCAGACCTGGCTGCAGGCCGAACACTCGACCTCGCGCCCTGCGGCCGGAATCGCGGATTCCGGGATTTCATACTGGGCTTCGCAACGGGGACAGGTCAGGCGCATTCCGTGTCTTTCTTGGCCGTTCGTGATTGCGATGAGCGATCATGGCTGCGTCTCGCATTCGCCGCCGGACTGTTCTATCAAGCCCCGAAGGGCGAGCCAAGAAGCCCGCAGGAAGGGGACCCCAGTGATCGAGATGCAGAACCTGACCTTTGGCTACAGCGGAGGGGATCCGCTGCTGGTGGACATGTCGCTCAGCCTGCAGCCGGGATCGTTCCATTTCCTGACCGGTCCTTCGGGTTCGGGCAAGACCACCTTCCTGCGGCTTTGCTATGCGGATCTGCTGCCCTCAAGCGGACGGATGACGGCTTTTGGAGAGGACGTGACCGCGTTGTCCCGCGACGGCATCGCCGCTTTGCGTCGCAGGGTCGGCGTCGTTCACCAGGATACCCAGTTCCTGGACCACATGCCCGTGGCCGAGAATGTCGCCCTGCCGCTGATCGTCGCGGGCGAGCCGGTCGAGATGCCGGCGCTTGGCGACCTGCTGAACTGGGTGCAGCTTGCCCCGCTGAGCCGGTCGCTGCCGCCGTCGCTGTCTGGGGGCGAACGCCAGCGCGCGGCGCTGGCCCGCGCCGTCGTCATGTCGCCCGACCTGATCATCGCGGACGAGCCGACCGGCAATCTTGACTGGGACATGTCGATGCGCCTTCTGCAACTGCTGGTCGAGCTGAACCATTCCGGCAAGTCCGTACTGTTCGCGACCCATGACATGCACCTGATCCGCGCGGCCAAGCAGCATGTACAGGCGCGGGTGCTGAGGATCGCGGGCAAGCGCCTGCAACTGGCGGGGGCGGACCTATGAGCCGGCGTGACCTGAAAAGCCTTGATCTCGCGGCGCTGTGGCGCGGGCTGGCACGTCCCGACGCGACCGGGACCGACCGTGTCGTTCCCCCGACCGGGTTCACCGCGCAGCTGACCGTGTTCTCGGCGGCGGCGATGGCGTTTCTTGCGGTCTTCGCGCTGGCGCTGGCCTTGGCGACGGGGCGGCTGGCGGAGCGCTGGTCCTCGGAACTGGCGCAGACCGTGACGGTCCGCATCTCGGCGCCGCAGGACCAGATCGACGACCAGACCGTGACGGTGATGGAAGTTCTGAAAACCACGCCCGGCATCGCCGAAAGCCGTCTTCTGCCCGATACCGAGGTCGAAAAGCTGCTGGAGCCGTGGTTCGGTCCCGACATGCCCGTCGACGCCCTGCCGATCCCGCGCCTGGTCGAGATCCGCGAGGCACCCGAGGGGTTCGATGCCGATGCCCTGCGCCTGCGCCTGCAGGGAGAAGTGCCCGCCGCCGTTCTGGACGACCATACCCGTTGGCGCGAGCCGTTGGTCACCGCCGCGTCGCGCCTGCGCTATCTGGGCTTTTTCTCGCTGTTGCTGATCGCGGCGGCCTCGGGTGCGATGATCACGCTGGCGGCCAAGGCCGCGCTGGCGGCGAACGGTCAGGTGATCCGCGTCCTGCGCCTGATCGGGGCGCGCGACATCACCATCGCCACCGCCTTCGTGCGCCGTTTCACCCGTCGCGCCGCGACCGGGGCAGCGGGCGGAACGCTGCTGGGCATGGCGGCTGTCTGGGCCTTGCCCGCTGCGGACGAGGCCGGCGGCTTCCTGACCGGGCTGGGTTTTCAGGGCTGGGGCTGGCTTTGGCCGCTTCTGATCCCAGTCGCTGCGGGTGCAATCGGCTTTGCCGCCACGCGTTCGGCGGCGCTTCGGATGTTGCGGGAGGTGCGCTGATGCAACCGGCCTATCGTCCACGCCCGGCCTCGGCCATCGACTGGCTGCGGACGGGGGCATTTTATCTTTACGCTGCGGTCATGACCCTGCTGGTCGGTCTGGTCGGCTTGCCCGGCACCCTGATCGACGGGGCCAATGCGCAGCGCACCGCGACCCGCTGGTTGCGCCTGATGATGGGCGGGGCACGCGTGATCGCCGGGATCCGGGTCGAATACCGGGGCACGCCCCCGGCAGGCGACCTGCTGGTCGCGGCCAAGCATCAAAGCTTTCTCGACATCCTCGCCATCGCGCAGGCATGCCCGCGCCGCGCCTTCGTGATGAAGCGCGAGGTGCTGAACGTGCCCGTCATGGGGTGGTTCGCGCGCAAGGTCGGCAGCATCCCGATCGACCGTGCCCGTGGAAGCGAGGCGATGCGCCAGATCACCACGGGCGTCGCGGCCGCACGGGCCAAGCCGCAAGGGCTGGGCCAGCTGATCTTCTATCCCGAAGGGACGCGGACGCGGCCGGGCAGTTCGGCCCCCTACAAACCCGGCGTGGCGCTGGTCCAGCACAGCACGGGCCTGCCCATCATTCCCGTCGCGGTCAATTGCGGCCTGTTCTGGCCCAAGCGCGGCTTCCCCATCCGTCCGGGCGTCGCGGTGGTCGAATTCCTGCCCGCAATCACCGCCGATACCTCGGTCGAGGCGGCGATGGCTCAGCTGACAGACCGGATCGAGACCGC
Organism: Paracoccus sp. KR1-242; assembly: GCF_049446195.1. Lineage (NCBI taxonomy): Bacteria > Pseudomonadati > Pseudomonadota > Alphaproteobacteria > Rhodobacterales > Paracoccaceae > Paracoccus > Paracoccus sp. KR1-242. The sequence goes on along the minus strand of NZ_JBMSED010000008.1, from coordinate 92,534 downwards.
CAGCTTGCGTCTTTTCAACGAGGCGGGTGGCGCTGCGGCGCTTGCCGGGCAGAAACACGCAAACTGACGGGGGGCATTGTCCCCAGCGGGGGCAATCCCTATCTCGGACCGGCCCGGCGTTTTCGCCGGGACTTGCCTTTTGGGCCGGACGAGGGCCACGCGCCGGTCATGACCGCGAACGCGCCGCCCGTCCCGGCACCTTTCACGAATAGGATCCGCAATGAGTTCCATTATCGAGATTGACCATCTCTCCAAGCGCTACGACAGCGGAACGGCGGCGCTGAATGACGTGACCCTGAACATCGACGAGGGCGAAATTCTTGCGCTCCTCGGCCCGAACGGCGCGGGCAAGACCACGCTGATCTCGATCATCTGCGGCCTTGTCTCGCCAACCGGGGGCACGGTGCGCGTCGGCGGCCACGATATCCGCAAGAACTGGCGTGCGGCGCGCAAGCTGATCGGCCTGGTGCCGCAGGAAATCGCGCTGGAGCCGTTCGAGAAGGTCATCGACTGCGTCCGCTTTACCCGCGGCCTTTATGGCGAAGGCCCGGACGAGGCGTATATCGAACGACTGCTGCGCAGCCTTGCCCTTTGGGAAAAGCGCGACGCCAAGACGCGCGAGCTGTCCGGCGGCATGAAGCGACGTGTCCTGATCGCCAAGGCCCTGTCGCATCGCCCCAAGGTCCTGTTCCTTGACGAACCGACGGCGGGCGTCGACGTCACCTTGCGCCGCGAGATGTGGCAGGTGGTCCGCGAATTGCGGGCCGAGGGCGTGACCATCATCCTGACCACGCATTACCTTGAGGAAGCCGAGGACATGGCCGACCGCGTCGGCGTCATCAACCGGGGCGAGTTGCTGCTGGTCAAGCCCAAGGCCGAACTGATGGGCGAATTCGGCAGGAAGCACCTGACGATCGAGCTATACGACCCGCTCCCCGCCCTGCCTGCGGATCTGGCTGCACGCGGCCTGACGCTTTCGTCGGACGGATTGCAGCTTGGCTATGAATACGACACCCATGCCGACCGCACCGGCATCGCGCGCCTGCTGGGCGACCTGACGCAGCACGGCATCGCCGTACGTGACGTGGCCACCAAGCAGAGCAATCTGGAAGAAATCTTCATGTCCCTTGTCGAGGACAAGCCGAAGGAGGCCGTCGCATGATGAACTGGCATTCCGTCCGTGCCATGTACACACATGAGATGGCCCGTTTCTTCCGCACCGTCTGGCAATCCCTGGCCTCACCGGTCCTGTCGACGGTGCTGTACTTTGTGGTTTTCGGCGCAGCCATCGGTGGACGAATCCAGTCGGTCGAGGGGGTGCGCTATGGTGCCTTCATCGTGCCGGGGCTGATGATGCTGACCGTACTGCAGCAGTCGGTCAGCAATGCCAGCTTCGGGATCTATTTCCCCAAATTCTCGGGGACGATCTATGAATACCTGGTCGCACCCACCGGCTGGATCGAGGTGACGCTGGGCTTTGTCGGCGCCGCCGCGACCAAGGCGGTGATGATCGCGCTGGTGATCCTGCTGACCAGCTTCTGGTTCAACGGGGTCCATATCGCGCACCCGTTCTGGATGCTCGCCTTCCTGATCCTGACGGCGACTGCCTTTTCGCTGCTGGGATTCATCATCGGGCTTTGGGCAAAAAGCTTCGAACAGCTTCAGATCGTGCCGATGATGGTCATCACGCCCCTGGTATTCCTGGGCGGGGCCTTCTACTCGGCCTCGATGCTACCGCCCTTCTGGGAAGGTGTCGCCAAGCTGAACCCGGTTCTTTACCTGATCTCGGGGTTCCGCTGGGCCTTCTTCGATCTGGCGGACGTGCCGGTGGGCGTATCGCTGGTTGCGGTCGCGCTGATGATCTTCGCCTGCATGGCGGCGATTCGCTGGATCTTCCTGACGGGATGGCGGCTGCGCGAATAACGCGCCGCTTCCGGATCCGGCTTCGGGTTCAGGCCAGCGCTTGGGCCCGCATCGCCGGTTCGACCTCTCCGCGCAGCGGCGGGGTGGCTTCGGTTTGATGGTCCCGCTTTTCGCGGTACATGATCGCAAGGCGACGTTGCGCCTGCTGCTTGCGGGTGGCGTTTCTTCTGATGCTTTTCTTGCTCGACATTCCGGCCTTTCGTTGTTCGGAGTGGGTTTGATGGTGCAAAAGATCGCGGCTCCGCGCGGTCATCCGCCGCGGATCAGCAACCATTTCTGAATGGGGTATGAGCGCCCGGACTCGCCGCAGCCGTAATTTCCCAAGGAAAATGCGAATCAGGTGGCGGGTAGGTGCCTTGACCTAGGTTTCGGGGGCCTTGGTTGCGGGTGCGTGCGCATTGGCGCCTGCATCCCGTGCCATTCGCTCGGCGCGCAGCTTGGCCGTCAGCTCCTGGCGGCGTGCAGTCTGTTCGTCGATGATGTGCCGCGCCTCGGACGTGGTGCGATCCATTGCCGTCAGCGGGGCAGGGGAACGAAACAGTCCGTCGGTGCCTTTCCTCGAAGCCATGTGGTCCTCCTCCACAGGGTTGGCCCGGCCGGGATCGGCCGGAGCCTTTGTCATCGGCGTCGTGGCGCGGCCTTAGGCCAGCGCGAGATCGCGTGCCGACTGACGACCGTCACGGCCGGCTTCGACTTCGAAGGTCACAGCCTGACCGTCTTCGAGGTGACGGATGTTGGCGCGCTCAAGCGCCGAGATGTGGACGAACACGTCCTTGCCGCCGCTCTCGGGGGCGATGAAGCCGAAACCCTTGGTGGCGTTGAACCATTTCACGGTGCCCTTGGCCATCGTGTAGTCTCCTTATGTGTTTGTCGCCCGCAACATGCGGCGACCCGGCTCAGTCAGATCAAAACACAGACTGAAGCCACAAAGGAGACAGGGTGCAATGGAAATAACGTGGCTCGCGATAAATGGGGGGCGCAGCGTGGTTTTGCAACCCAAGACCGCGTGATTAATTCCAAGAATCTGGGGTCAGCTGCGGCAAAGTCGCGTTTGCGGGTCCAGCCGGACATATTCGCGGGCGCTGATCTTGTGCATTTTCAGCGAATGCTTCCACTCGGCGTTCCACTTTCGCAGGATGCCGTTGCGGTAATAGCGCGCCATCAGCTGGTCGACGACCGGGGGAATGATCTTGGTTCCGGGGATGCGCGGCGCGTGAAAGCCGACCGTCGCCTTGGGGCCAAGGCAGGCGTTCGGCATGGTGATGTACATCGTGCAGGCCGAGCGGCAGTAGCCGCGGATCTCGACCGGGCGGCCGCTGGCCGCCAGCTTCTCGCGGTGGTTCATGGTCTTGACCACGTTCCCGCCCTTGTCGTTCAGGATGACGATGGGTTTTCCGCGGCCGCTGCTTTGCGCCTCGGCGGTCAGCGGGGACAGCAGGGTCAGCAGAAGGGTCAGGCAGGCGAGGATCCGGGTCATGAACAGCAACATGTTGAACTTCTTCCTTACGCGATATGCCTCAGCCAACGCGCAAGGCGAAATGACGTTCCGGTGTGTGCGCGAACTGGCGCTTGCCGCTTAACAAGCAGCCCGCGCCGCACTATATGCCGCCATCATGAGCCAGAACCCGCCCCTGTTGCGCCCCGATCTAGCCCCCCGCCCGATCTTCGACACCACTCGAAGGGACGGGCAGCCCACGATTGGCATGGTCAGCCTTGGCTGTCCCAAGGCGCTGGTCGACAGCGAACGCATCCTGACGCGCCTGCGCGCCGAAGGCTACGCGATCAGCCCTGACTACAAGGGTGCAGGCGCGGTCATCGTCAACACCTGCGGTTTCCTCGATTCGGCCAAGGCGGAAAGCCTGCAGGCCATTGGCGAGGCGCTGGCCGAAAACGGCAAGGTCATCGTGACCGGTTGCCTTGGGGCAGAGCCCGAATACATCACCGGCGCGCATCCCTCGGTGCTGGCTGTGACGGGTCCGCAGCAATACGAACAGGTGCTGGATGCCGTCCATGGCGCGGTCCCGCCCAGCCCCGATCCGTTCATCGACCTGCTACCGGCCTCCGGCGTCAGCCTGACCCCGCGCCACTACAGCTATCTCAAGATTTCCGAGGGCTGCAACCACGCCTGCAAGTTTTGCATCATCCCCGACATGCGCGGCAAGCTGGTGTCGCGCCCGGCGCACGCGGTGATGCGCGAGGCCGAGAAGCTGGTCGAGGCCGGCGTGCGCGAATTGCTGGTGATCTCGCAGGATACCTCGGCCTATGGTCTCGACCGCAAATACGCGACCGAGCGCGGCCACCGCGCCCATATCACCGACCTCGCCCGCGATCTGGGCAGCCTTGGCGCATGGGTGCGCCTGCATTACGTCTATCCCTATCCGCATGTGCGCGACCTGATCCCGCTGATGGCCGAAGGGCTGGTGCTGCCTTATCTGGACATTCCCTTCCAGCACGCCCACCCGGACACGCTGAAGCGCATGGCGCGCCCCGCGGCGGCGGCGCGAACGCTGGACGAGATCGTGGCATGGCGCGCGGCCTGCCCGGACATCACCCTGCGTTCGACCTTCATCGTCGGCTATCCCGGCGAGACCGAGGCCGAGTTCCAGACGCTGCTCGATTGGCTGGACGAGGCGCAACTGGATCGCGTCGGCTGCTTCCAATACGAAAACGTCAAGGGTGCGCGGGCCAACGACCTGCCCGACCATGTGCCCGCCGAAGTCAAGCAGGACCGCTGGGACCGCTTCATGGAAAAGGCGCAGGCCGTTTCCGAGGCCAAGCTGGCCGCCAAGGTTGGCCACCGCATCGACGTGATCGTCGACAGCGTCGATGCCGAAGGCGCGACCTGCCGCACCAAGGCCGATGCCCCCGAAATCGACGGCAACCTGTTCATCGACGAGGGATTCGAGGATCTGACCCCCGGCGACATCGTCAGTGTGACCGTGGACGAGGCGGGCGAATACGATCTGTGGGGCCGGCTGGGCTGAGGGGTTCAGCGTCGCAGGGGAAATGCGGAGATTGCCGCTGATTGCTTCACCTGCACAAGGGTCCGTAACCACGGATCGCGGATCTGCGGCAGATGCCAAGACGGGCTGATTGCGGCGCGGCGCTGCATTCTGGCGGCCTATGGCTGATGATAATGTCCGCTCGTCGCCGCGGCCCGCAGTCTCATGGCTTGCGTTCCGCGCGTCAGACCCCGTCCATGACACTTCCCCCAATCAGCGCGCAAAGCGTTTCTTTCAGCTTTGCCAGGTGCGAATGGCGCTGCTACCCTGCCATACGAGTCGATTGATCAGGGAGGATCCTTTGGCCGTATTCGACGAGACGATGTCGCCTGACGACCACATGCTCACGGCCGATCTCGCCAGCTACATTCAGACCGCTCGACAGGGCTTGACCTGTGTCCTCGACGGCCTTGCTGCAGCAGGCCGTTCGCCTGAGAGTATTTCGACTGTCCTCGACTTCGGCTCAGGCTACGGTCGAATCTACAGGGCCCTTGCCGCCGGTTTCCCGCAGGCGCAACTCACTGCCTGCGATCTCATGGAGCCAGCAGCGCGCTTCTGTGCTGAAACATTCGGTGGCGACTGGGCCAGATCGAGCGAGGTCCTGGACGAGATCAGATTGCCGAGAACTTACGACCTGATCTGGCTTGGCTCCGTATTCACGCATTTGCCTGCGCATCGGTGGGTTAGCCTGTTGGATTTTCTTGCGCGCGCCACCAATGCCGGCGGTATCGTGATCTTCACCACCCACGGAGCCACAGCGATCGAACACATTGAGAACAGGATATTGGCGCGCAATCCTCATATGATCGCCGCTGAACGGTTCGCCGCAATGAAACGGACCCTCCAGCTGACAGGCTTCGATTTCATTCCCAACAAGCCTGCAGCAATCAGGCATCAGAATGATCGAGGCATCAAGGTAAGCGAAGGCGAGTACGGATTCTCGTTTGCTTCGGAGGAGTGGGTGGCGCGATTGGTTGACAGATTGCCGCCGTGGCGCCTTGTGAAATATGCCGCCCCGGGCTGGGGACGGAATCACGACGCTGCCACGATAGTTCGGGCTTGATATATGCGGCCTTAATCTTGCACGAGCAGACAAAAATTCGCTCCGCCCGCACAGACTTGGCGGTGTGATCGCTCAGCAATTCAGGCAAGATGGTCGAACGCCCGGTCCACTCCTTCAGCGTCGAACGGTGCAGATCGGCCTTCACGCGGGGAAATCTCGGACTGTCTGCAGTGAGGGCTCAAGCCTTCATCCCTCGCGCCCCCGCTGCCCGCCCGGCTCGTGACAGACCGGCTCGTGACAGAATAGCGGACAGTCCGACCTTTCCCCCTGCGTCCAGCTGTCCTAACACTGTCCCGCGAGAAGCAGGACAAAGGCCAAACGCATGAACTGGAACCCGAACGGCAAACCCCGCAAACCGGATTTCCTGGGCATCGGCGCGCAGAAGGCCGGCACGACCTGGCTGTCCCAGATGCTGGGGCAGCGTCCCGATGTCTGGACTCCGCCCTTCAAGGAGGTGCAGTTCTTCAATCATCGCTATGTCGAAGAACATCGCAAATGGCTGCCCTGGCATTACAAGCGCGCCAAGATGAGCATTCAGAAGCGTTGGACCGCCAAGGGAGAGGATGTGCCGCCCGAAGTCCAGCGATACCTGAACCGTGTCACGCGTGAGCCGATGTTCACCAACCACTGGTACAAGACCGTATTCTCGCCTGCGCCCGATGATGCGCGGATCATGGACGTGACGCCGGAATATTCGACCCTGCCCGCCGAAGGGGTCGAGTTTGTTGCGAAATTCCTGCCGGAGGCGAAGTTCATCTATATCATCCGCCATCCGGTGGATCGCGCGATCTCGCAGCTGAAGATGAACCTGACCCGCGGCAAGCGCACCCCCGCCTCGGTCGAGGAATGGCTGGCCGAGGTTGAAAACCCGGTGCTGATGGATCGCGGCGATTACCTGAACTATGTCCCGCGTTGGAATGCGCATTTTGGACCCGACCGGCTGCTTTACATGCCTTTTGGCCTGATCGCGCGCGATCCGCTGACCTTCCTGCGCCGGGTCGAGTCGTTCCTGGGGCTGCCACCCCACGACTATAACGACATGGGGCGCAAGGTCTTTGCCTCGGCGCAGGGGCTATCGGTTCCGGATCAGGCGCGCGCCCGCCTGCGCGAGAAGCTGGAGCCGCAATTCACCTTCCTTGACGAGGCCTTCGGCAAGGACTTCACGGCACAGTTCCGCTAGCGCGCCCAGCACTTTCCCTTTCGCGGCGTCTGCACTAAAAAGCGGGCCAAACCCAAGCGGATTCATTTGAACGAGGAAAGAGCATGGCCTCCTACCAGTATGTCTATCACATGGACGGGGTGTCCAAGACCTATCCCGGCGGCAAGAAGGTATTCGAGAACATCCACCTGAACTTCCTGCCCGGCGTCAAGATCGGCGTCGTGGGCGTAAACGGTGCGGGTAAGTCCACCCTGCTGAAGGTCATGGCAGGCATGGACAAGGATTTTCAGGGTGAGGCCTGGGCTGCCAAAGGCGCCAAGGTCGGCTACCTGTCGCAGGAACCCTATCTGGACCCTGCGCTGAACGTGCGCGCCAACGTGATGGAAGGCGTCGCCGCCAAGCAGGCGAAGCTCGACCGCTATAACGAACTGGCGATGAACTATTCGGACGAGACCGCCGATGAAATGGCGCGTCTGCAGGACGAGATCGACGCCGAGAATCTGTGGGATCTGGACAACCAGGTCGATATCGCCATGGAGGCCCTGCGCTGCCCGCCGGACGATGCCGATGTCGAGACCCTGTCGGGTGGTGAACGTCGCCGCGTCGCGCTGTGCAAGCTGCTGCTGGAAGCGCCGGACATGCTGCTGCTCGACGAACCGACCAACCACCTGGACGCCGAGACCATCGCCTGGCTGCAAAAGCACCTGATCGAATACAAGGGCACGATCCTGACCGTGACCCACGACCGCTACTTCCTCGACGACATCACGACCTGGATCCTCGAGCTGGAACGCGGCCGCGGCATCCCGCATGAAGGCAACTATTCCAGCTGGCTGGACGCAAAAGCCAAGCGCATCGCCCAAGAGGCACGCGAGGACAAGTCCAAGCAAAAGGCCATGGAGAAAGAACTGGAATGGATCCGTGCCGGTGCGAAAGCCCGTCAGGCGAAATCCAAGGCCCGTATCGCCGCCTATAACAAGATGGCCGATGAATCGGTCAAGGAATTGGTCGGCACCGCCCAGATCGTCATTCCGCACGGCCCGCGCCTTGGCAACAAGGTCATCGAGGTCGAGGGCCTGAAAAAGCACATGGGCGACAAGCAACTGATCGAGAACCTCTCGTTCAGCCTGCCGCCGGGTGGCATCATCGGCGTGATCGGCCCGAACGGCGCCGGTAAATCGACGCTGTTCAAGATGCTGGTCGGGCAGGAGCAGCCCGATGAAGGCACCGTCACCATCGGCGATACCGTCAAGCTGTCCTTCGTCGATCAGTCGCGCGACAGCCTCGACCCGAACAAGACCGTCTGGGAGGAAATCTCGGGCGGTGCCGAGATGATCGAACTGGGCGATGCACAGGTCTCCAGCCGCAACTATGTCGGCTCGTTCAACTTCAAGGGCGGCGACCAGCAGAAGAAAGTCGGCCTGCTTTCGGGTGGTGAACGCAACCGCGTCCACATGGCCAAGTTGCTGAAATCGGGCGGCAACGTGCTGCTGCTCGACGAACCGACCAACGATCTGGACGTGGAAACGCTGCAGGCGCTGGAAGCGGCGATCGAGAACTTTGCCGGCTGCGCGATCATCATCTCGCACGACCGCTTCTTCCTCGACCGTCTGTGCACGCATATCCTTGCCTTCGAGGGCGACGCCCATGTCGAATATTTCGAAGGCAACTTCGAGGATTACGAGAAAGACAAGATCCGCCGCCTCGGCCCGGATTCGGTCGAACCCAAGCGCGTGAAATACAAGAAATTCACCCGCTGATCCCCAGCCTTTGCAGGCGATGACATCGGGGGCAGGGCCGCAGGGCCTTGCCCCTTATTTCATACCCGCGACCACTCTCCCCACGGTTATTCGGCTTTCCATGTGAAACAACCATAGGTAGCATTCACCGATGGCATATCCACGGGGAGGCGACATGGATACGGACAGATATTCGGACCTGAAACACGACACCAAGCTCGTGATCTGGGATCTAGACGAGACCTTCTGGCAGGGCACGCTGTCCGAGGGCGGGATCACGCCGGTTGCCGCCCATCTGGCCATGATCCGCAAACTGGTCGAACGCGGCATCATGTGTTCCATCTGTTCGAAGAACGACTTCGCCACGGCACGCGACAAGCTGCAGGAACTGGGCGTCTGGGATCTGTTCGTCTTTCCTCATATCGACTGGACGCCCAAGGGCGCGGCGATCAAGTCCATGCTGGAGCGCATGGGACTCCGGGCAGAGAACACGGTCTTTCTGGACGACAACCACCTGAACCTTGAAGAGGTGCGGTACTTTTGCCCCGGCATTGCCTGCGTCGATGCCAAGGGGACGACCGACGGATCGGCCCCGGACCTGACGGGTTTGCTGGACCTGCCGCAATGCCAGGGCAAGGACGATCACAAGCTGACCCGGCTGGACCAGTACCGGATGATGGAAACGCGCGAGGCTGACCAGCAGACCGGCGGCCTTTCCAACGAGGAATTCCTGCGCCAGTCCGGGATCGAACTGAAGATCATCACCGACCTTGACGGGCACATGGACCGGGTCGTCGAACTGATCAACCGCACTAACCAGCTGAACTTCACCAAGCAGCGCGTCCATGACGCCGCCCAGCGGGCCGAGCTGGAGGAACTGCTGCGCGTCCCCGGCGTCCATGCCGGTCTGGTCCATGTCCGCGACCGCTATGGCGATTACGGCATCGTCGGTTTCTTCTGTGTGCGGGTCCGCTTCAGCGGCACCACGGTCCATCATTTCGCCTTTTCCTGCCGCACCCTGAACATGGGAGTCGAGCAATGGGTGTGGCGCCATCTGGGCCAGCCGGAATTCACGGTCGTGCCGCCGGTCGCGAACGGCCTGGACACCCCGGCCCAGGTCGACTGGATTCGCTCCGTGACCGAATTCGGCCAGTCACCCAAGGCGGGTTCGGATCGCAGCCTGATCCTTGTGGGGGGCTGCGACCTGCAGCAGGTCTCGTTCTATTGCGGCGCTCGCCGGATCGAGTTCGTGAACAAGCAGGACGACCAGGGCGTGATCGTGCGCTATGACGATGCGGGCTTCCTGCTGAACCCCCGCGACAGGACGCTGGACCGCAACTGGGTCATGCAGAACGTCGCTGGCCACAGCCTGCGTGATCTGCTTGACGCGGATGCGGGTTTCGCCGCGTCGGATGTCATCATCCTGTCGATGTTCTTTTCCTTCTGCACGCAGAACCTGTTCACCCATGAGGGCGAGAACCAGCCCGACCGCTATCTGGTGACCGTGCCGCCAAAGCGCCTTGCCGCGCTGACGCGCGATCCGCAGAATTCGATCCGGATGCTGCGCGCGATGCGGCATCTGCGGCTGACGCTGGAGCAGAGGGTGGACCTGATGCGCGCGGCCTTTGCGCGGGTTCATGCGCTGAAGCGGCCGGATGCGCGGATGTTCCTGATCGGTGTCTCGACGACGGGGGAACAGGCGCAGCGCACGGCCGAGGACCGGCAGGCGTTCAACCGGCTTTGCCGCGAATTCTGCATCATCCATGCCGGGGCCGAGTTCGTCGATATCGACGCGGTGGTTCCGGCGGGCGAATTCGTCGACAGCGATCACTATACCCGCACAGGATACTTCAAGATCGCCGAGCGGATCAATGCGGTCAGCGACCAGGCCCAGGACGTGCGGCAGGCCGGCTGACCCGCCGCCGAACTTGTTACAGCCCGCCGCGCGCGGCGGGCTGCCAAGGCAAATCGGCAGGAATGCCCAGGGTTTCTTGCAGGCGGAAAGCTGTCCAGATCGGCGGTTCTCCCGGCTCGTTCGGGACAGCGGGGGCGGGTGCCGCCTCCGCAGCAGCCGGGGGCAGGCGGATCTGATCCTTTGGCTTCGGCAAAGCGTTGACACCCTGACGCGGGTTCTGGCCCTTGCCTTGACCCTGACCCCGCTTGCGGGGTTGCAGGGGCAGCAAGCCGTCATGTGCTGCACGCTGGCGGATGCTGCGCGCCAGCATGTCGCTGCCCGGCCCCTCCAGCACCGCCAGAAGCTGCGGGATCAGCGAAGTGCGCTTCTTCTCGATGATGCGGTTCGCCAACCCGTTGATGAACCAGGGCAGCGCGCCCCTGACGCAAAGTGTGAAAGAAGCGCGCCGGAGTCAGTTCGTCCGTGACAGCCTGCCGCATCACCGTCGACAGGATGCCCGCCTTGCGCAGGAACATCGCGGATTTATGCCCGGCATAGCGCGCAGGCAGGGGAACGACATTTTCGCCCCGGAAGCGATCGACATGGCGGCGGTCGGCCTCGAACAGCGGGTCATAGACCAGCCAGACCCGACGCGCGGCGCGGCATTCCTCTACTGCATCCACGAAATCACCGCTCCAATCCGCCTTGCGTCCGCTGGAAAAGCGCGGTTCCCAGGGCACAAGTGACTTGCTGAGCGTCGATTGCGGCGAAAAGGCGATCACGTCGCAGCCCGGCACCAGTGAGGCGAAGGCGCAGGCCGCGTATCCGCCCATCGAGGTGCCGGTCAGGACGACGCGCTTGAAGCGGCGGAACAGACCGGCTTCGGCCAGCCGGCGCATCTCGGCAAACAGGGCCTCATCCCGGAACCAGCTGGGACGAAAGGCCAGCACGCCAAGCTGCGACCAGCCGTTGCGGGCGACGAAACCATAGCCCCAGGGGTCGCGGTCCATCGCCTGATCGCGGGCCGAGGAAAGATTGTCGAAGCTGACGACGAGATGATCGCTGCCGCGCTCGGCCAGGACAATCGCATGGTCGCCCAGCGACTGATAGAACCCCCTGCCAGAGCTTTGGCGGAAGTCGACCAGCCATTGCGGAGCGCGATTTTGGGTCGGGGCTTCGGCCAGTTCCTCTTCCAGAACCGCGTCGCCCCTGTCGTCCTGCGCCTCGAACCTGATCCGCACCGATATCCTCCCGAAACTCTGTTCCGGAAGGCTAGCATCGGGCAGGTCGGCATTGCAACCTGTGGTTGTGCAATATCAGGCCAGATCCCAAGGCAGGGTGAACTGGCCCAAGCATTCGGCGACGACCGCGTCCTCGACCTGTGACTTGCGGACCAGCTTGGCAACCAGACCGCGCTTCTTGTCCTCGACGACCTCGGCAACCTCGACGGGAATGCCCGCCTTGGCCAGTGCGGCGGTCAGCACGCGCTGGATCGCCAGTTTGCGCAGGTCCGGCTTGAAGATCTTGCCGACGGCGGTCTTGGGAAGCTCGGTCATGATCTCGATATGCTTCGGGATCGCCGCACGCTCGTGGATATGGTCGCGCGCGTGCCGGGTCAGCTCGTCGATGCTGACCACCGCGCCCGGCACCAGCTCGACATAGGCGCAGGGCAGTTCCCCGGCAAAGCTGTCGGGTTGTCCGATGGCGCCGACAAAGGCGACCTTGGGATGGGACAGCAGCGCATCCTCGATCATCGCGGGATCGATGTTGTGGCCGCCACGGATGATCAGATCCTTGGCCCGCCCGGTGATCCACAGGTAACCGTCGCTGTCCAGCCGCCCCAGATCGCCCGTGCGCAGGAAACGGTTTTCGGCGAACAGTTCGTGGTTCTTGTCCGGCTCGGTATATGTCGAACCTTCAAAGACGCCGGGGCTGGCGATGCAGATTTCGCCGATCTCGTCCGTGGCGCATTCGTGATAGCCGTCGGGCGTGCGCCGCAGGATGCGGACATGGGTATAGGGCAAGGGCAGTCCGACCGACCCCACCTTCTTCATCCCGTTGATCGGGTTGCAGGACACCAGGCAGGTCGCCTCGGTCAGGCCGTAGCCTTCCGAAATCTCGACTCCGGTTGCGGCTTTGAAGCGGTTGTAAAGCTCGATCGGCAGGGGGGCCGAGCCCGAAATCGCGGTCTTCAGAGACGAGACATCCGCGTCGACCGGCCGGTTCATCAGTGCCGAGATCGCGGTCGGGACGGTGATCAGGAACGTCGCCTCCCACCGCTCGATCAGCTTCCAGAAATTCGCGAAGACACCTTCGCCGCGATAACCGGCCGGGGTTGGCATCACCAGTTGCGCGCCCGATGCGACGCAGGACATCAGCACCGGATAGGCGGCAAAGACGTGGAACATCGGCAGGGGGCACATCAGCACATCCTGTTCGTTGAACAGAAGCGTCGAGCCGAGCCAGCCGTTATAGATCATCCCTGACTGCTTGTGCTGCGCGACCTTGGGCGTGCCGGTGGTGCCGCCGGTATGGAAATAGGCCGAGACGCGGTCGCCCTCGGGTTCCTCGAAATTCAGGCGGTTATGGCGTTGCGCGCTGGTCGCGGCCTCGAAGTCCAGGTATTTCGCGCTGTTCGTGATGTTCAGCTTGGGCCGCAGGAACGGGATCGCCAGGCGCTTCACGCCACCCAGATAGCTGCGAAGATCGACCTGCAGCACGGTCTTGACGTTCGGGGCCAGCGCAACGGCATCGGCGGCCTTCTGGGCCACATCCGATTTCGGAAAGGGCTTCAGCGTCACCAGCACCTTGGCCCCGGTCTCGCGCAGGATGCCGGCGATCTGTTCGGCATCCAGCAGCGGATTGATCGGGTTCACGATACCCGCCGTTGCCGCGGCAAGCAGGATCACCGGGGTCTCGACCGCGTTCGGCAGCAGATAGGCCACGACATCGTTCGGCCCGATTCCCAACGAGCGGAACAAATTCGCGGTCTCGGTCACGCGGCCGTGCAGGTCGTTCCAGGTCAGGGTGCGGGACTTGGACTTGGGGTCGGACAGAAGCTGGAAGCTGATCGCGGGTCGGTCGGGATAAAGCTCACGGGTCCGGCTGAGCATCTGATAGACCGAGTTCGGCAGATCCTTTTGCTCATACGGCATTTCGGCCTCGACCGCATTGCGGTCTGCGGCAGTTGCGAAATTGGCCATGTCTGTTCCTCCAGCCTTCCGTCGGGGCCTCCCGTAGAAGCAAGACAATGGGCCATAAAGCATAATCCGGGCAAGGGTCGAGCCCCGCCCGGATGAACCGCAACGCAGCGTCAGTGACGGGTTAACCCTGCGGAATCCGAAGCGTCTGTCCGGGATAGATCTTGTCCGGATCGGTCAGCATGGGCTTGTTCGCCTCGAAGATCTCGGGATAGCGGCCGGCCTTGCCAAGGTAATGGGCCGCGATCTGGGACAGGGTCTCGCCCTTCTTGACGGTGTGAAAGACCGGGGGCTTGGCTGCCGTCCCGCCCGCGGCGACGGGCGCCTCGGCCAGTTCGACATGGGCGATGCCCTTGATGTTGCCAAGTGCGACGATCAGCTTCTCCAGCGTTTCCTGGTCGCGGGCCTGGCCCTTGATGATGACCGTATCGCCGCCGCGCAGGGTCAAATGGACATCCTTGGCCGTCAGCCCCAGATCGGCCAGTTCCTTCTTCAGCGCAGCGACCTTGCGGTCGGTATCGCTGTCCTGCGCCGCAGCAGCCGGGGCCGCCGCGGGGGCAGTCTTGGGCGCTTCGGCCGCCTGCGCCTCGGAGCCGAAGATCGACTTGCCAGCGTCCTTCACGAAATCCCAGATAGCCATAGTCCACCCTTTCCGCGTTGATGCAGCACGAAAACGCCAATCTCCCCCGACGGTTCCTTGGACCTGCCGTCTCGGCGGGGAACCGGGGTCCGGGACGGACGGTTTCCCTGCCGACGGGGCTGCAAGGGGTGGGTGAATGCGAATGCCGGGCTATCAAGGGCGGGTGGCGCTGACGATGGTGCTGCTCCTGCCGCTTGCCTGCACCCAGACCGCCGGGACGATCAGCTATCACGCGCCGGGCTATCCCGACGTGCAGGCCAGTGCGCCGGGCAGGGCCGAGTGTCGGGCGACCTCATCGGAGCAGAATGCTGCCGCTGCCGCCCGCACCAATGCCACGCGCCGCGCGCATGGCTTGCCCGCGCTGCGCTCTGACCCAAGGCTGGCGCGCGCCGCCGCCGCGCAGGCCTGCGACATGGCCCGCCGCGGGACGATGACCCACAGCGGCAGCCACAGTTCCGGTCCGATGCAGCGGGCCAAGGCGCAGGGCTATGCGCCCCGCATCGCGGCCGAGAACATCGCCGCCGGTCCCTATGACCTGACGGGGGTGCTGTCGGTCTGGGCTGGGTCGCGCGGGCATGTCGACAATATCCTGATCCCGCAATTGCAGGATTTCGGCATCGGCAGCGCGGTCGGTGCGGACGGGCGGACCGTGTTCTGGTCCGCCGTCTATGCCGCGCCGCGCTAGACGGGGCGGTCGTCGGTTTCCGCCAAGGCCTGCCCGTCGGTGAATTGCAGTCGTGCGAGCCGGGCGTAAAGTCCGCCCTGTGCCACCAGCTCGTCATGGCGGCCCTGCGCGACGATCCGGCCGTGATCCAGTACGACGATCCGGTCGGCCTTCTTCACGGTCGCCAGCCGGTGGGCGACGATGATCGTGGTCCGGCTGCGCGCCAGTTCGTCCACCGCCTGCTGCACCACACGTTCCGATTCCGCGTCAAGCGCGCTCGTCGCCTCGTCCAGAAGCAGGATCGGCGCGTCGCGCAGGATGGCGCGGGCGATGGCGATGCGTTGCCTTTGCCCGCCAGACAGCATCACCCCGCGCTCTCCGACATAGCTCTCATAGCCTTCGGGCAGGGCCGACAGGAAATCATGGGCATGGGCTGCGCGGGCTGCGGCCTCGACCTCGGCATCCGTGGCCGAGGGGCGACCGAAACGGATGTTTTCGCGGGCCGTGGTGGCAAAGATGACCGGATCCTGCGGGACCAGCGCGATATCGCGGCGGAAATCGGCGCGCGTCATGGTGGCAAGGTCGATTCCGTCGATGCTGACCGTGCCCGAAGCCGGATCCCAGAACCGCAGAAGAAGCTGGACGATAGTCGTCTTGCCCGCCCCAGAGGGACCGACCAGCGCCACCGTCTCGCCCGGATGGATGTCCAGCGTCACGCCCTCCAGCGCCGAGACGCCGGGGCGCGAGGGGTAATGGAAGCTGACATCGCTGAAGCGGATCGCGCCTTGCGCCGGGCGGGGCAGGGGGACCGGATCGGTGGGATCGGTCAGCGGGTCTTCGGCGGTCAGCAGCTCGGTCAGGCGTTCGGCCGCGCCGGCGGCGCGTTGCAATTCGCCCCAGATTTCAGACAGCGCGCCAGTGGCCCCGGCGACCAGCACCGCATAGATCACGAACTGCACCAGTTCGCCCGCCGTCATCACGTCGTTGCGCACGTCGCGCGCGCCGATCCACAAGACGCCCAGCACGCCCGAAAAGATCAGGAAGATCACGATCACCGTCATCAACGTGCGCGTGCGGATCCGGCGCAGCGCTGAATCAAGCGAACTTTCCGTGACTTCGCGGAAGCGCAGCCGGGTGGGCCCTTCCTGGGTGAAGGCCTGGACGGTTTGTGCGGCCAGAAGGCTTTCAGAGGCCGCGCCCGAGCTTTTGGCGATCAGGTCCTGGTTTTCGCGCGACATGACCCGCAGGCGGCGACCCAGCACGACGATCGGGACCACGACCAGCGGCACCAGCAGCAGGACCAGCCCCGACAGCTTGACCGAGGTCCAGGCCAGCATGACCATCCCGCCCGCAAGGATCAGCAGGTTGCGCAGCGCGATCGACACGGACGAGCCGATCACCGACTGGATCAGCGTCGTATCGGTGGTGATGCGGCTGATGATCTCGCCGGTCAGCACGCGTTCATAGAATGCGGGGCTAAGACCGATGACGCGGTCGAACACGGCCTCGCGGATATCGGCCACGACCCGTTCGCCCAGACGCGTCACCAGATAATAGCGCAGCCCCGTCCCCAGCGCGAGCAGCGCCACGATCGCCAGCGCCGCCCCGAAATACTGGTCCAGCAGGCGCGCGCCTGCATCGAAGCCGTCCACGACCCGGCGCACTGCCAGCGGCAGCACCAGGCTGATCCCGGCGGTTACGGCCAGCGCGACCAGCGCCGCCGCCATGAGCCAGCGATAGGGGCGCACGAAGGGCCACAGCGCGCGAAGCGCGCCCATGCGCTTCGTGGTCGGGCGGTCGGCGATGATTTGGGGGCCGCGTGCCATTCTTCCTCCTCGGCCGGGTTGCAATGCCCCGGCCGGCGTCTGTCAGGTCAAACCGGGTCGGTTCCGCCCGCAAGTTCCAGGATCACCTTCCATTCGGCATCCGAGACCGGCTGCACGGAAAGGCGCGAATTGTTGACCAGGACCATCTCGGCCAGCCGCGGCTCGGCCTTGGCTTCGTCAAGCGAGATGGGACGCTTCACGCGGGCGACGGCCTTGATGTCCACGCATTCCCACTTGGGATCCTCGGCGGTCGAGTCTGGATGGGCCAGCGCCACCACCTCGCAGATGCCGACGACCTCCTTGCCGATGTTCGAGTGATAGAAGAAGCCGCGTTCGCCGATCTTCATGGCGCGCATGTTGTTGCGCGCCTGATAGTTGCGCACGCCGTCCCACTGTTCGCCCTTGTCGCCCTTGGCGATCAGGTCGTCCAGGCTGAAGACATCCGGTTCAGACTTGAACAGCCAATACGCCATCAGCCCAGCACCCGTTTCCATTCCGTCACCTCGACCGAGGCGAAAAGCCCGGCAAGATTATAGGGATCCTGCGCCGCCCAGGCCTTGGCCGCGTCCAGATCGTCGGCTTCGACAATCAGAAGCGAGCCTACGGGCGAGCCGTTCTCGACAAAGGGGCCTGCCAGCAGCCAGCCATTGTGCTCGCGCGCATAGGCCAGGTGGCTTTCGCGCGTGTCCATGCGCGTTTGCAGGTGGCCGGGCTTGTCACGGCAGATCACGGCGAAAAGGGGCATCATTCCTCCTTCAGGGGACGGTTCAGCAAGATGTCGAGCGCATGTTCCATGGCGACGCGGCCCTCGGCAAGACCCGCGACCAGCCCGGAGACGGGAAGCTCTACCCCCAGCCGGGGGGCCAATGCGGCGACGGCGCGGGCGGTCGCCGCGCCCTCGACCGTGGTGCCGGGGGCAAAGTCGCGGCCCGCGCCCAAGGCGAGGCCATAGCGGAAATTGCGCGATTGTTCCGAGGTGCAGGTCAGCACCAGATCGCCCAGCCCCGACAGGCCGGACAGGGTTTCCGGGCGCGCGCCAAGCGCGGTCGCAAGGCGGACCATCTCGGCGAAGCCGCGGGTGATGATGCTGGCGCGTGCGCTGTCGCCATATCCCGCGCCGATGGCTGCGCCCGCCGCGATGGCGATGACGTTCTTCAGCGCACCGCCCAGTTCGGCACCGGTCACGTCGCTGGTCCGGTAAAGCCGCAGGCTGGGAGTCGACAACTGGCGCTGCAGGCTTTCGGCGGCCGAGGCGTCGTCGCAGGCCAGCGTCAGCGCGGTGGGCAGGCCGCGCGCGATGTCGGCCGCGAAGCTCGGGCCGGTCAGGACGGCGCGGGTGGCGGCGGGACAGGTGGCCGCGATCAGCGCCGAAGGTCCGGTCAGCGTGCCAAGATCGATGCCCTTGGCGCAGCTGACCAGATTGCGGCCATCCAGCCGCGCGGCATGTTCGGCCAGGAACCCGCCCAATACCTGCGCGGGCAGGGCCAGCAGGACAGTTTCCGCAAGCGCGACGTCCAGATCGCCGGTCAGGGTGATGTCATCCGGCAGGCGGACGCCCGGCAGGCGTGGATTCTCGCGCGTTGGGGCCCAGTCCATTCCGCGCGCCCAAAGCGAGACCGGAACCTTGGCCGACAAGGTGACGGCCAGCGCCGTGCCAAAGGCGCCCGCGCCGATGATGCTGACGGTCATGCCTTGGCCCCGCGCTTGCCCGCACCCAGCATCGGCGCGGCCTTCTGGTCCAGAGGCCAACGCGGGCGCGCGGCCAGGTCCATGCCGTCGCGATGACCGTTCCTGAAGGCCTCGATCCCGGCCCATGCGATCATCGCGGCATTGTCCGTGCAAAGCCGCAGCGGCGGCGCGACGAAGGTGACGCCCGCGCGCGCCGCGACGTCCTGCAGCGCGGCGCGCAGGACGCTGTTCGCGGCCACGCCACCGGCGACGGCAAGAACCGGGGCGGGTGATGCTTCAAGTGCGCGGCGGGTCTTTTCGGCCAGCACGTCCGCGACTGCCGCCTGAAAGCCTGCGCAGATATCGGCGCGGTCCTGTTCATGCAGCCCCCCCTGCGCCGCGACCAGCGTGTCGCGTTGGCGCAGCACGGCGGTCTTCAGCCCCGAAAAGCTGAGATCGCAGCCCGGCCGGTCCAGCAGCGGGCGGGGAAAGGCAAAGCGGCGGGGATCGCCGGTCAGCGCGGCACGCTCGACCTCGGGGCCGCCGGGCTGGGGCAGGCCCAGAAGCTTCGCGACCTTGTCGAATGCCTCGCCCGGCGCATCGTCGATGGTGCCGCCAAGCCGGGTGAATTCCTCGGGGCCGCTGACCGACAGGAACAGGCAATGCCCGCCCGAGACCAGCAGCATAAGATAGGGATAGGAGATCTTGTCCGTCAGGCGCGGGGTCAGCGCGTGGCCCGCAAGGTGGTTGACCCCGACCAGCGGCAACCCGGTTCCCGCCGACAGGCCCTTGGCCAGCATGACCCCCGACAGGACGCCGCCGATCAGCCCCGGCCCAGCGGTCACGGCGATCCCGTCAAGGTCGCCAAGCCCCAATCCCGACCGGGCCAGCGCTTCCTCGACACAGCCATCCAGTTTCTCGGCATGGGCGCGGGCCGCGATTTCGGGAACGACGCCCCCGAAATCGGCATGCAACGCCGTCTGGCCAGCGACGACCGAGGCAAGGATGGTCCCATCCTCGCGCACCACGGCGGCGGCCGTGTCATCGCAACTGCTCTCGATGCCCAGAAAGGTCAGTGACATGCTTATCCTTGTTCCCGCTCGCCCAAGCGCCTAGGCATGATCAACTAGCACCTGACCGGCGCGATTGCCATGCCACCGACCGTTTTGCTGACCCGCCCGCAAGAGTCGTCGCGACGTTTCGCGGCGGAGATGGCCGCCCTTGGGCTGCCTGTCCTTGTCTCTCCGATCATCGAGATCGTGCCGCTTGCCCATGACGACGACGCGATCCGGGCCGCGCGCGGGCTTGTCCTGACCTCGGCCCATGCGGTTCCCGCCGCGGGCGAAGGGCAGGGACGGCCCGCGATCTGCGTCGGCCCGGCCACGGCTGAGGCCGCCCGCCGCGCGGGCTTCGATGTGACCGAGGGACCCGGAGACGCCGCGCGCATGATGCCCTTGCTGCGCGATCTGGGCGCGGGCTGGCTGCACCTGCATGGCCGCCACGTCGCCCGCGTCCTGCCGGTGCCGGGGATCGAGGTCTATGACCAGCAGGCCCGGCCGCTTTCCGCCGAAGCGCGCGAACTGTTGTCTGGCGCAGGGCCGGTGATCCTGCCACTCTTCTCGCCGCGCTCTGCCGCCCTACTGGGGGCGGCGGTCGCCGGGGCAGGGGCGCCATTGTGGCTGGCTGCGATCAGTCCCGCCGCCCGTGCCGCCTGGACCGGGCCCATCGCCCGCGAGGCGGTCGCGGCGGACCCGGACGCCCCCGGCGTGCGGCGTGCCGTCGCAGCCTTGCTGGCGGCGGAATATTCCGACCAACGGCGGGTTGAGGCGCCGTCGGGCCGGGACTAGACTGCCCGGAATGGCCCGATGGGCCGTGCCGGGGAACGGAAAAATGGCGGTGCCTTTGACCTGCATCGGGCCAAGCGCCGAAGTAAACGGGGAATGACAGTGAACGAGCCAGAACAAAAGCCCAGCGACACGCCCGCGACCCCCGGAAAGGGCAAGAAGAAACCCGTCTCGGGTGCGGTTCTGGAAAGCCGTCCGGTCGTGACGGATACCACGGCAGAAACCGCGAAGACCGACCCGAAACCTCAGGTCGAATCGTCCCTGGTCGGCAAGCCCGGCGCGGTTGAGCCCGCCACGAAGCGCCCCGAGCCCGTGAAGGCCGCCACGGTGACCGATCCCGTCAAGGCGGTGCCTGCGGCCAAGATCGACGAGGCTGGCAAAAAGCCGGATGCCGCCACGCCCGCGACCCCGACGCCCTTCGGCACCACCAGCGATACGCTTCCGCGCAGCCAGCCCCTCTCCGAGACGAAGCCCGAGACGAAACCCGAGCCGCGGGTCGAAACCCGTGTCGAGATCCGCCGTGCCGGGTTCTTCCCGCTGTTCCTGGGCGGCATCGTCGCGGCCGGGCTTGGTGCCGCCGCGACTTATTGGGCGATCCCGAACCTTCCGCCGTCGCTGCGCCCGGGGGGCGAGGTCGTCGATCCCGCCGCCCAGATCGAGGCCGCGCGTCAGGCCGGTGCAGATGCCGCTCGCGGCGAGATCCAGGCCCAGGTCGAAACGCTGGCCGACCGCTCGGCCCAGGCCGGGGCAGATGCCGCCCGGCAGGCCCTTGCCGATGCCGCGCCTCCGCAACCGGCCGAACTGCCTGCGCAGGTGACCGACAGGATCGCCTCGCTGGAAACTGCGCTGGCCGAACTGGCGAACCGTCCGGCTGCGCCTGCACCTGCTGCCTCCGGTGGCGAAACCGCCCCCGCGGCCCCGGTTGCCGTCACTCCCGTCGCGCCGCCCGGCGTCTCGCAAGAGGCGCTGGATGCGCTGGCCGCCCGCGTCAGCGAACAGCAGGCTCGGATCGACGAACTGGCCGCCCGGCCCGTGGTCGACCCCGCCACCGCCGAGCAGGTCCAGACCCTGGCCCGCCAGACCGAGGAATTGCAGAAAAGCACCGCCGACGCGAACCGCCGCGCGCAGGCCGCAACCGCCGCGACCGCGCTTCAGACCGCGATCGAGACCAAGGGCCCGCGCGAACAGGCGCTTGCCGATCTGTCCGCCGCCGGCATCCAGGTGCCCGCCGTGCTGACCGGGGACGTGCCCAGCCTTGACGAGCTGCGCTCGGGCTTTGCCGTCAGTGCCCGCGACGGGCTGCGCGCCTCGCTTGAGGCGGGGGCAGGGGCGACCGGGCCGATGCAGGCCATCGGGAACTTCCTGCGCGTCCAAACCGGTGCGCGCTCGATCGAGCCGCGCGACGGCAACGATCCCGACGCGATCCTGTCGCGTGCCAATGCCGCCGTCGAGGCGGGCGACATAAACAAGGCGCTCGCCCAGATCGGCGCCCTGCCGCAAGAGGGACAGCAGGCGATGTCGGTCTGGACCGGTCGCGCCCGCGTCTGGGTCGAAGCCAATGCCGCGCTGGCCGAACTGGCCGCGGGTAGCAGGTAAGGGACCCGCCATGTTGCTTTCTGCTCTGAAAATCCTGATTTTCTTCGCGGTCGTTCTGGCCGTGACCCTGGGTGCCGTCCAGCTGGCCGAAACCGGCCACGGGCTGCGCATGGTCTATGGCGGGACGGAATACGTGCTCGGCCCGGTCCAGGCGCTGATCGGCCTGATCCTGCTGTTCCTGTTGGGCTGGCTTGTGGTCAAGCTGGTCGGGTTCGCGCTGGCCTTTGTCCGCTTCCTGATGGGCGACGAAACCGCGATCAACCGCTATTTCGCCCGCTCGCGCGAGCGCAAGGGTTATGAGGCCCTGTCCGAAGGGATGCTCGCCGTCGCCTCGGGCGAGGGGCGGTTGGCGCAGGACAAGGCCCACAAGGCGGCCAAGTTCCTGAAAAAGCCGCATCTGACCGATCTTCTGGCTGCCCAGGCCGCCGAAGTCGCGGGCGATTCGCGCAAGGCGGGCGAGATCTATCGCCGGCTGCTGTCCGATGACCGGACCCGCTTCGTCGGCATCCGCGGGCTGATGCGCCAGAAGCTGGACGAGGGCGATACCGCCACCGCGCTGAAACTGGCCGAAAAGGCCTATGCGCTGAAACCCAGGCATACCGAGGTGCAGGACACGCTGCTGCAGCTTCAGACCCGGCAGGGCGACTGGAAGGGCGCGCGCGGCGTTCTGAAGGACAAGCGCAAGCAGGGTCAGCTGCCGCAGGACGTCCATATCCGCCGCGATGCGGTGCTTGCCCTGAAAGAGGCGTCCGAGGTTCTGGCCGAGGGCAATTCCATCAGCGCGCGCGAGGCCGCGATTTCCGCCAACCGCGCCAGCCCGGACCTGATCCCGGCGGCGGTGCTCGCGGCGCGCAGCTATATCGCGCAGAACGATTTCCGCAACGCGACGCGCGTCCTGCAAAAGACCTGGAGCGTGCGGCCCCATCCCTCGATTGCGGCGACCTATGCCGAGATCGTCCCGGACGAGACTCCGGCCGCGCGCCTGCGCCGGTTCGAGGATCTGATCTCGAAGAACCCCGACAACGAGGAATCCCGCCTTCTCCGCGCCGAGCTGCTGCTTGCCGCCGAGGATTTCCCGGGTGCCCGTCGGGCGCTTGGCGACCTTGCCCAGAAGCACCCGACCGTGCGGTCGTTGTCGATCCTGGCGGCGGTCGAACGGGGCGAGGGCGCGGACGATTCCGTCGTGCGCGGCATTCTAGCCAAGGCGATGGTGTCCAGCCGCGGCCCGCAATGGGTCTGTGACAAGTGCCACAACGTCATGTCCGACTGGGCCCCGGTCTGTGACAGCTGCGGCGGCTTCGACACGCTGACCTGGCGCGAGCCGGACAGCGCGACCGCCTCGGCCGGGCTGGTGCGCAACAGCGTCGAGCTGCTGCCGCTGCTGGTGGGTTCGCCCTCGACGCCGCGCGAGAACGGCAAGGACGCGGCCGACGCGCCCGCCAAGCCGATGGAAAGCGCGCCGCGTGACAGCTCTGCCGTCCCGGTCCCGCCCGAACCGGTGGCCAAGACCGAGGTGGCCGATGTCGCGCCGGGCATGGTGCCGCGCGAATCGGATTACCGCCGTGTCACGCCCGTCAGCAGTCAGTCCGAACCCGCGATGACCGTGACGGACCCCGAACCGGAGGTTCCGCCCGCTGCGATCATTCCCCCCGCGTCCCGGCCCGCCACGGGCACCGCGCGCGCCGTCGCGGGCGATCTGGACGTGCTGCCGGTGCGCCCCGATGTCGAGCCGCCGGAAGATGATCCGCGGGTCATGGGGAAAAAGTACTGATCCCCCCTTTTCGCCCGCGCCGGAACCTGCTATCCGGCGCGGCACAAAGGAAGTGCCGGTGTAGCTCAGCTGGTAGAGCACGTCATTCGTAATGATGGGGTCGGGGGTTCGAGTCCCTTCACCGGCACCACTATCCAGCGAAAACCCACGCAACTTCAAGCGGTTGCGTGGGTTTCTCTTTGCTTAATCCACCTTTTCGTCCACCTTTTGGCGTCAGCTTGGCTGTACGTGGGTAGTGGATATTGGCTGTGACGCTGCAGATTCGGTGCGTTATTGTTACTTGCGCCGAACGTCATTCCACGTGGCACGTTCGGCGGTGGTCGTGTAAGTGAATTGCAACTGGTTGCACGCGAAGACTAACAGTGAAGTGGGGCGTTAGCTTAAGCGCCGAAGGGAGGCGAGCATGATGACGACCCGGCAGATTCTCGCCCTTCTTAATTCGCACATTGAGGGCGACGAAGATCAGTTTCTTTCGGTGGCATTGCAGATCGCGGCACAGCAGGCTCGTGAGGGGAAACCCGATGACGCGGAGAAGCTGAAGCGCCTCGTGCAGAAGGCCCGCGACCAGCGCCGCCTTGGGGCTCCGGCGGGCGGGCAGACCCCGATTCCGATGGCCCGACCGCGCGGCGAGCTTCAGGGGCTTGTCGAAAGCACCTATCCCAAAACCACCTTGGCGAGCATGGTGCTGGCGGATGATGTGCGAAACCGTCTGGCTCGTGTCGTGCGACAGCAGCAGGAGCGTGCCACGCTTCGGGACTTCGGACAAAAGCCCGCGACCCATCTCCTTCTTGTCGGGCCACCGGGCACAGGCAAGACCATGACGGCCTCGGCGTTGGCCGGGGAACTCCGACTCCCCTTGTTCACTGTCCGGCTGGAATCCCTGTTCAGCCGTTACTTTGGCGAGACGGCCGCAAAAATGCGTGTTCTGTTCGATCAGATCGCGCAGACCCGGGGCGTTTATCTTCTGGACGAATTCGACGCCATCGGTGCGCGCCGAGGCGACCCGAATGATGTGGGCGAAATCCGCCGGGTGCTGAACTCGGTGCTGGCCTTCATGGAGGAGCCTAACTCCACGGATAGCCTTGTGCTGGCTGCGACAAACCACGTCGAAATTCTGGACGGGGCGCTGGCGAGACGTTTCGATGAGGTTGTCGAATATCTGCTGCCTGATCCGGTGGCCGCGCGCAAAATCATCGAAAAGCGGCTCGGCAAGTTCAAGTTGAACACTCGGTCATGGTCCGCTTTGGCTCCGGCGCTTGCGGGATTGAGTCCGGGTGAGCTGGTCCGGGCGGCGGATTCCGTGGTAAAAGACGCAATTATTGACGGTGCGACAAAGATTTCGGCTGACGTGCTGCGCGCCGCTCTGCATGATCGCCAGACGTTCAAAGGCAAGTTTCGGAAGGGCTCCGATCTGTAGCTTGCCCGTAGAGCGTGAGTGATTGGGCTATTGAATAGCAGAGCAGGGTCTGATGGCGGAGCAAGGTGATTTCGGTGCGCGCAAGCATGTTCATATCTCATTCGATGTGTTTCGGGATGGGATCGCCTATTCCTACCCACGGCGGAAAATAGATCCCAAGCCGCTCCGGGATGATTATGCGGCGCATTCAAAAGCTCTTCTCGATCAACTGACCATAGCCCTCGGGGATATTCCCATTGCCGGGCAAGATGTCCGCTTGCCTGTGGAGGGGCTGAAAGCTGGTGTCATCGTCGAAGTGGGCACCATGCCGCCGGTGGAGGGCGGTCGTGTCCAAGCCGTGAAGTTGCCGAAAGGGTTGGAGTTCCCTACGCAGGACGTGTTTGTGCTGCGGTCGGAGCGGCGTGACGACCGCACGGAAAGCGCGCTCCTCTTTGTGCCGGATGACGCCCGCGCCTTTTTGCAAGAGCGCATTCGCTCGTATGGGCAACCACGGGGCAATCAACCTCCGGCAGACGTGGAAAAGTTCGAGCGGGTGGAAACCATCCGTGCCGCCGAGGTCCATGCCCTGTTTGTCGGCAGTGTCGATTTCGCGTCCCCTGAACCCCTGTGGTGGGAGCTTTGGGTCCGGCATGACGGCAGAATCGCGGCAGGGGTCGCGGCGGCGGCGCGGCTGGCGGCGCTCGACGTTCACGAAGACCGGCTCCTCTTTCCCGACACCACGGTGCTTTTCGTTCACGCCTCGGCCGAAGGAATTACCGGGTTCGTCGGGCGTATCCCGGGGGCCGTGACAGAGATCAGGAAGGCAACGGGGACGATTGAACCATTCATCGACCGGGGCGCGACGGGTTTGGGACCGCAGGATTGGACCTCAGATCTTGCTAAGCGCATCGTTCCGCCGCCGCCGGACGCCAACGCGGTCTGCGCTTTGGACACGGGTGTTGCAGCGCAACACCCGCTCATCGCACCTGCCTTGCGTGGGGCTTGGGCCTATGATGCGGCATGGGGTGCAGACGATCACCACCCCCATGGCGGGCACGGCACGCCACTTGCCGGGTTGGCGCTTTACGGCGATCTTGAGCCCCTGATGAACGACACGCGGCAGGTGCAGCTTACCCATACCGTCGAGTCCATGAAGCTGCTGCCGCCAAGGGGCTTTCCGAAGACAAAGCCGCCGAGCTATGGCGTCGTGACCGAAGGTGCGATTGCGCTGGTGGAGGCAGAGAGGCCGAACGTGCGCCGCGCGTTTTGCCTTGCCAACTCGGCCTGTGATTTTCCGCCGGGAAGGCCGTCCAGTTGGAGCGGCGCATTGGATCAGATCGCGTCGGGCTCAATGCCCGGCGATCAGGCAGAAGGTGTTCCGGCGGCCGAGCGGCCTAAACGGCTGATGGTCGTGGCGACCGGCAACATGCCGGGAGGGAAGCTCGACCATGTCCGGCTTTCGCATCCTCTCGAAGACCCGTCACAAAGCTGGAACGCGCTCACCATCGGCGGTTTCACCCGCAAGGAGACGCCGCCCGCGAATCCGCCGGGGTTGAAGCCGGTCGTACCCGCAAACCACCGCAGCCCGTTCAGCTTGGGTTCACAGACGCTTTCGTCCGACCTCACTCCGATCAAGCCCGAGGTGCTGTTCGAGGCAGGCAATATGATTGCCAACGCTGCCGGGGATTGCGGATGGGAGCCGTCGGTTTCCCTTCTCGCTCCGGGTTCCAATGTCCTGCATGAGCCGCTTGTGCCGTTCTGTGCCACCAGCGCGGCGGCGGGGATGGCGGGGCACTTCGTGGGCGCGCTGCAGGCCGCATTGCCTGACCTTTGGCCTGAGACGCACAGGGCACTTGCTGTTGACTCTGCGCATTGGCCCGAACCGATACGCAAGCGGCTGATCGGCACCGGACAGCATTGGAAGACCGGGACCAAAGCCGCGAAGCAAGCGATCCTGCGAGAAGTCGGATACGGTGTTCCCGATCTTCAACGCGCCATAAACTCGGCAAGCAATGACGTGACGCTGATCGCACAGGCCCCAATTCAGCCCTTCGTGACCGGCGAAAGCGGCGGGCCGGTCTTCAACGAGATGCACTTCTATGACCTGCCGTGGCCCAAGGCGGCGCTCGAAAAGATAGAAAACGGAATTGTCACCATG
Organism: Paracoccus sp. KR1-242; assembly: GCF_049446195.1. Taxonomy (NCBI): domain Bacteria; kingdom Pseudomonadati; phylum Pseudomonadota; class Alphaproteobacteria; order Rhodobacterales; family Paracoccaceae; genus Paracoccus; species Paracoccus sp. KR1-242. The sequence continues at coordinate 64,991 of NZ_JBMSED010000008.1, read as the reverse complement.
AAAGTGACGCTTTCCTACTTCGTCGAGCCGAACCTGTCGGGCCGCGCGGCGACCCGTCCCGAGACCTATCGCTCCTTCGGTCTCCGGTTCGCAATGAAAAAGCGATCCGACACAAAGGAGCAGTTCAAACGCCGGGTTTCAGGCCAGCAGGAGAAAGATACTTCCGGGCCGCAGCAGGAAGGCGACTACTGGCTCCTCGGTTCGAATGCTGCTCAGGCGGGGTCCCTACACTGTGACTTATGGCGCGGGCGGGCAATTGACCTCGCGCTACATGATGCCGTCGGGGTTTATCCTGTTACTGGCTGGTGGAAGACCCATCCCGGTCAGAAGAGATTCAATGACAAGGGGCGATATGCGCTTGTCATTTCAATTTCTGCGCCTGATCAAGATGTTGATCTCTACGCCGAGATTAAGAGTGCCGTAGAGGTGCGGGAAATCATGGCGACATTATAAAAAAGAGCAGGGACTGCGGGTGTCAAAAGTTGGCGTGCTCACCCCGGTGCAACGGGTTGCAAATATCGCTCTCCCCAGTGGCAATACCAGTCAGCGTGGGAGGCGGTGGAACTGGGCGTGTCGAAAGTTTTCAGCACGCCCTTTGGGTCGATGTAGCTGCGAGTGATGCGTTTGGGCAGTTCATGCCACGCGATGTTGAAGGCGCAGAGGCGCGGATAGAAGCACATCTCGGAATAGGGCAGGTGGTCATGTATCCACCCCGCCAGCGCCCGCCAGTCGTCGCCCGCCGCGTAGCGATCAGCGAACCATGGGATGACGATGCAGGCCGTGGCCCCGAACGCGCCGTTCTCGTCCCGGACGTCCCAGATGTGCCGTGCGAAGTTCCGCCAATTGCTGGCGCAGCCGTAGCCTTTCCGGTGCCCGATGTCGTTGATGGTCGCGGACCGGTAGGCGGAGCGAATGGCGATGCGCCCGAACGTGTCCTGGAGCGGTTCCAGTAGGTCTTCGCAGAGACGTTTACCGGCACGGATGGCGAGTTCGGGATCAGATGGCAGGTTGGGGATGCCCTCGAATTGACTGATCTCGCTGTGCAGGAAGTCGCGCATGTAGAAAGTATTCGAGAGACGAACCCTGCCAAAATTCTCAATGGCGCGGATGGACCGGAAGGCATGTGAAGACATGTGGAGGTCGTTACAATCTGAATATAAACGATTTTATTACGTCCTCCGCTTCTAGTCTCGATTTTTCGCCGTTGTGTGCGGAACCTCTGACCAGATTTGCAGGAAGAAACCGCGACGTGATCCTAAAACCTGCCGTTACAACGCTCGAAGAGACTTCATATTCGCCATTGCTATGCTATGGCTTTTCCCTACAGCACGGGAAAAATCACCTGAAGGAAGCAGGATTCGCGATGACCGACTTTGAGCAGGAACCATTTTTCGACGCGCAGCTTGCAGAGAACCCCGAGCCCAGATGCCCCGTCCTGTTGCTGCTGGACACGTCTGGCTCTATGAGCGGCGCGCCCATTTCCGAGCTGAACGAAGGGCTTGCTACCCTTCGTCAAGAACTGATCGGGGATTCGCTCGCTGCGAAGCGAGTCGAACTGGCGATGGTGACTTTCGGCCCCGTGGAGGTACGGCACGAGTTTGCCACCGTGGATCAATTCTACCCCGAAGCGCTGCAACCGACTGGTGCAACCCCTTTGGGCGAGGCGATTGTGACGGGTTTGGATATGCTACGTACCCGCAAGGACCATATCCGGGCGAACGGCCTCAAGATTTTCCGGCCTTGGGTATTCCTGATTACCGACGGTGCACCGACTGATAGTTGGAACGAGGCGAAGCGTCGCGTCCATGATGGGGAAGAACGTAAGGAGTTCATGTTCTATGCCGTAGGTGTGGAGGGTGCCGATATGAGCGTCCTCTCGCAGATTGCCACACGGCAGCCGCTCAAGCTCAAGGGGCTCGCGTTCAAGGAACTGTTCAAATGGCTTTCCAGTTCTCTTAGCGCCGTGTCGCAATCGAACCCCGGTGATCAGGTTGCGCTTGCGAACCCGACCGCACCGGACGGCTGGGCGGTCGCAGGTTGAACGGAATGGCGTGGCGTTGGGCGGCCGCGTCCGAGATAGGCACTTCGCACATTCGATCAGGTGACAGGCTGCAAGATGCGTATTCCGTCTCGGTCGTCGGCAACGGATACGTGCTCTCCATCGTGTCGGATGGGGCGGGAAGCGCGAAGTTCGGATTTTCCGGCGCATGGCTTACGTGCCGCGTGCTCAAGGTTCGATTCCGAGAATGGTTTTCAGAGAATGCGGCTCTGCCGGATGACGATACGCTGAAAGACTGGATCGACGAGGTTCGAGACCGGATTATGATCGCGGCGGATCGGCGGGAGACATCGCCCCGGCAATTCGCAGCGACATTGGCGGCCCTTCTGATTGCGCCGACGGAAATTCTTGCTCTGCACATTGGGGATAGTGCGATTGTCGGGCGTTGTGGATCGGATTGGGATGCGGTCTGCTGGCCTGAAAATGGCGAGTATGCCTCGACCACGTTTTTCGTCACGGACGATCCCGAGCCCCGCTTGAACATCATCCGCCAAGAGCGGCAGCACGACGCCTTCGCTCTTTTCTCTGATGGTGTTGGCGATCTGGCGCTTTCCGTCGTGGACAGGCGGGCACATCCCGGATTCTTCAATCCGATGATGCGCCCTGTCGATGGTGCATCCGCATCGGGGAAGCTCTCGGAACTGTCCACGAAACTGCGAAGCTATCTCGCCGGACCTTCGGTCTGTGAACGAACCGACGATGACAAAACGTTGGTTCTGCTGTCGGGCGTGTGACCATGCGGGAGATTGTGGTCGGAGCATCGCGGTTTCAGCTTGGCGAAAGAATAGGCGGGGGCGGCGAGGGCGAGGTTTTCGCGGTCACTGGCCGGGTCGGGCAAGCGGTAAAGATTTACGGTGCAGATCTTCGGGTATCACGCGAAAGCAAGGTGCGCGCGATGGTCCTCGGTGGCCTTGCCGCCAAGACCGATCTTGTCGCCTATCCACGGGAGATAGCGACCGATTCTAGCGGCAGGTTTCTGGGGTTTCTAATGCGCCTCGTGTCGGGATACCGCCCCCTACATGAGCTTTACAGTCCGAAATCCCGGCAACGCCATTTTCCGAAAGCTGATTTTCGGTTTGTCGTGCGGGCCGCGCTTAACGTCGCGCGCGCTGTTGGCAAGGTGCATCAGACCGGATGTGTCATCGGCGATCTGAACCACTCGGGAGTGCTGGTATCGCCGGAGGCAACCGCCGCACTGATCGACGCGGACAGCTTTCAGTTCAGCATGAACGGCAAGACTTACCCTTGCCTTGTTGGCGTAGAAGATTTCACACCTCCCGAACTTCATGGCATCAACCTCGGCACCGTGACGCGCACTCTTCAGCACGACAACTTCGGTCTGGCGGTTGCGATCTTTCACCTTCTCTTCATGGGGCGGCACCCTTACGCCGGAATTTACAAGGGGCCTGAATTGTCGATGGGGGAATCCATCGCCACGAACAGGTTCGCGTTCTCCGTGCATCGCCGATCCGAAACACAGACCAGTCCGCCGCCCGGGGCGCTGACCCTTGACCTGTTTCCGGCCCCTATCAGTTCCGCCTTTGAGCGCGCCTTTGGGTTGGATGCTTCGTCCCGCCCGAATGCGGCGGAATGGGTGGATGTGCTGACGAAACTGGAAGGCTCCTTAAGCCGGTGCGGCAAGGTCAAGTCCCACTATTACCCAAGCAACGCCAAGGGGTGCATCTGGTGTAGTCTGGCCGCAAGAAGCGGCTTCGACATGTTCCCGGACCTGTCTTCCGTCACTCAACACATTTCGACCGATGTGCGCGGTACGGAGGAGGCGATACGCGAGATCCTGGCGTTTCAGTTCCCGACCGCATCGGAAGTTCTTTCGCTTTCCATTACCGTACCGCCCGGCGCTAGTCCGGCACTGCAAGAAGCGAAGAATGCGAAGCGCGGTCACGTCCTCACGGCCCTCCTGATGATCGCAGGTGCCGCTGCCGGACTTACTTTTGCAACTCCGGTCTGGTTTCTTTGGGTCGGGCTTGCTGGTTGGGGTGTCGCGATATTCGGCGCCCGGAACGTATCAGATCGCCCGTTTGTGGATCGGTTCGAGAAGGCCGATAGCACTGTGCAAACCGAACTTGATGCCTTCATGCGCCGCAACAACCTGACAGAGGTTGTGCAGGTTCGCGCCGATCTGGATGCGGAAATCGCGGCATACAAGCGTGTTGACGATGACCTCTCCCGAGATCTACGCAGCTTCAAATCCACCCGTGAGGCCCGCCAGCGCGCGGCGTATCTGGATCAGTTTCAGGTGCGGCGGGCGAATATCTCGGGCATAGGACCGGCCAAGACCGTGACACTTATTTCCTTTGGCATCGAAACTGCATCCGATGTGGAGTGGTCCGCTGTTCGCGCGGTGCCGGGCTTCGGCGATGTCATGACCCAAAAGCTGGTAGACTGGCGTAAAGCGCACGAGGCGCGGTTCCGCTACAATCCAGCGTCGAACGCTCAGGACGTAACCGACGAGCGCGCACTTAGATCGAAATATGCGACCCATAAGGCGAAGCTCGAGACCTCTATTCGGGACGGCCTAAACGCGCTTCGCACCGCCAAACCACGATTGGATGCGTTACCCTCGAGAGTTCGGGGAGATACTGCACTGATGCGTGCCCTTGAAGAGCGGGCCCGGGCTGAGCAGGATTTGCGACTGCTCGGGGTAAGTGTTCCGTCATCGAAGGTAGCGATCAAGTCTACGGCTACGCCGCGTCCCGTGCCGCCGCCTATCGCACCGAATCTACCTGCTTCGCCAGCGCCCCGATCTCATGCGAGCACCGGGGCTCCATCTTGCCCGACGTGTGGAGCGCGGATGCTCCGCAGATTAGGGCGCCGTGGCGCATTTTGGGGTTGTTCTCGCTATCCGGGCTGTCGCGGAACGAGAAATATCTAGCGAAATTTCAACTGCTCAATTGCACGCATGGTTTGGTGACGACGAACCCGATTTATTCTGTAATCTGGCGATTTCTGTCATTCGATCATCTCAACGCGGGCATTGCAGGTCGAGTTGTCGAACGACCCGATGGCGCGTTCAACATTTGTGCCGCCAAAGCCATTCTGTCCGCGATAGGTCATAACGATCCTGTTCCGTCCAGCGCTGACCGGGAAAGTCGCGGTTTCGACATGCTCGAAGCTATCAGGGGCACGAAGCGCAGACTTTACAGCTTTTTTGAAGGCTGCGTGCGAGCCGTCCCATGTAGACAGACAGTGGAAGCCGTACTCCCGTTCCCTGGCCTCCTCACGAGACTTCAGAGCATCTGCAACCTGTTTCTGAGTAGCTCGACGCTCCGCCTCGACGGCGGCCATTCGCGCCGTGTACTCGGCCTGCTCAGCTTTCTCTGACTCGATCCGGGCTGTTTCCGCTGCAAACTGTTCGGGCGCCAGCGTAGCAAGCTCGTTCAGCCAGCGATTCTGATCGCCGTCCTGCTCAATCTCGGACAGATAGGCAGCTGGGTCAGACAGCTTTAGGGCCGCGAGGTGTTCTTCCTTTTCGCGCCTCGCGGCCTTGCCCACTATGCTCAACCCCAAGAGTGAAACGGTTATCAGTGCGACCAGTCCAAACCGTCGTGTGGGCAAGCCAAAGGAGGGGATTGGACGAATGATGGAAACTGCGGCAAGAACTATTGCTGCAAGGAGAAGCAACACTGCAAGCGAGCCGTGGATGAAGGCCGCCGCGTACAGCACTGCAAGTAATACCGTAATCTTCAGCGCGCTAATGAGTGCATTGACCATCTTTAGTCTCCAATGCTTTCGTGTAGCCACGTGGCTTGCCCACCCGCGAGGCGTAACCATCTGACAAATTATCCTAAAATGGGATAATTCTATTTTGGGATTAACCACTGCCACACGCCGGGTCAAGGAGCGTGTGGTTGTCGAAGACCATCTACGACAGGGAGTACCGACAACTCATTGACGCTCTCCGTTCTGAACGTAGAGCGGTGGGTCTCACGCAGCAGGAGTTGGCAGATCGGCTGGGCCGCCCACAATCCTTCGTTGCCAAGGTGGAAGGTTATGAGCGGCGGCTCGATATCGTGGAATTTGTTCAAGTGTGCCGCGCACTGCGCCTAGATCCTGCGACGGTCTTCGCCTATCTGAACGAGACCGGCTAGCCTCTCATGACGCACCGGCGTTGACGCCGTTCCGATGTGGTGTCCGCTTGCAATGAGCCATCTGGCGGCAGACTGGTGTGACGGGTAAACTCAATTCATTCCGTAAACTGGGCGTGACGGAAGGAACGGCGATATAGAGTTCGCTTCCAGTGCAACCCGTTGCAATTAGCGAAGTCGCGCTGACAGCCAGCCCAAGAAAAGTGCCAAGGGCCAAAACAGGACAAAAATACCCTTGACCACAAGCAGGGCGATATCGCCGCGGAGGTCTGCATTTATGAGGTCAGTTTGCCATTTTTCGGGCTGGGCGTTTGAAGGAATCGCGATTGCAATGCGCTTCCACCAATAGCAGCCAAGGGCAAGGTAGGCGATGATAATTAGCGCGGTCATAGTTTTTCATTCGTTTTCTTGCAGGGGCGCGGGTGGGAAAGGAGGATGGCATGAATAATATCCCCCTCGGGCGTTCCCTTCGGAGCGAAGATGTTCTCATGTAGGTATTCCACCAATGGCCCTGAATCTGGCCGCAATACCTCCGCCGTACTTTCGGCGAGCCGGATAAGGTGGGGGTCATTTTGAGCGGCTGCGGGAAACCCGCTGCGGGCGTCTCGAAGCAGATGCCAAATTGCACTCGGCAAGACGGGGCGCTGAGTCTGATATTCTTCCTCGGCCACGCACAAAGATCGTTCCAGATTGCCCAATGAAAGCGGCGAAACAACTGGATCTTCTTTTGCCGGATCGAAGCTGTAACCTAGGAAATCCAGCGGATCACCTATGCCGCTGAAGTATTCGCAGTCTCGCAGTTCAAGCGGACCTGCCGGGCACCGACGAAAAAAGTCGGCAAGGGTGTCCATCATCGCCCGGGTATCCTCTGCGGTTCGGCCTGCTACGGCGATGTTGTCGAAGCAGAGAAGAACAGCTACATCATCTTCCCGTGGAATACCGCCAAGTAGCCATGCGAGAATGATGTTGGACGCCGGGGACCCCTGCATAAGGCCCTGCGGCCCGCTTGGATTGCAACTCACATAAGACCCACGAGAGTACCCGAAGGATGCACCAGATCTCCTCGCATTCGCATCGGATGTTCTCGTAAAAGTCAGCGATCGGTGGTCTAGTGTTCGGCGTATCACCTCCGTTGGTAGTGGCAGTTGATAGAGTGAATCTGGGTCTATGCTCTGGAAGCAGTCCTTGATGTCTGCTTTCGCGAGATGGCTGAACCCGGAGTTCTGAAGTGTCTTGAGGGCGCGTGCTGCGCCGTCACGGCTTGTCCCGGGAATGCCGTAAAGCGAGCCGTCACGCGGCATATGCGCGTCGATGACGGCGGCTATCATGTAATGCACAGCCTTGAGATTCGGCGGCAGGATGCAGATCGGGCGCGAGCCGCCAACGCGCTTCGGCTTGGAGAACCATAGGACCGGACAAGATGCCTCGGGCCATGCGTTGACCGTGTCACGCAGATCGTCCGCTTGCTGACGGCTGCGTTTCCCCCCAAGGGCGCGCAAGGCCGCGCTAAGACGCACCTGCCGATCATTCAGAAAGGCGCGAACATCAGAGTTCGTTCGCTGACCAGCAGCGAAGCGATCAGCGATGCGAGCTTTGCGCCGGGCAAAGATGTCGTGCGCTTTGCCTTGGTCGCGGGGCCACCCGGCATCATGCTGCGTTGCAACTGATTGCACGGGTGCGGCGGGTCTCGTTCTCACCGTTGCAACAGGTTGCACGGGATAGTGTGTCCTCGGGACGTTCATGGCGGCGGCTTTTCTATTGGCGGGTTTTTCGGGGGCTTTAGATGCGGGCCGGAAGAGCAGCGATCTCCCGTTTGATAGCGCCGGTTTTATTACGCCACAGGCGCATGAGGGCGCTTTTGGTGATCGGATATGCCAGCGCGATCCATCGGCCTGTGGCCTGCTTGTCAGTGCCTCTCCGGCTATGCTGGATCGCGCTCGATGGTCCGGAACGATTTTCCGAGGACCATTACGTGGCAAATCTCGGCGGGGTAGTGGTCGGAGGAGTCAGAGGAGATCATTCCTGCATCTCCGCGTCATGGCTTTGGCCGTTGACTTCCCAGTGACGATAGAATTTCATCGCAAAGTCCTCATCAATATGGAGCCAGATCGCGGTTCCGGTCGGAAGGCGCTTCCGAGAAATCACTCCTTTTTCCTCAAGCCCTCGAAGAGCGCGGAAATAGCTCGCACGACTGATCGGGACCGGCGGTAACCAATCGTCTCCATCTATTGCGTTTCTGACCGGCACAATACAAGAAACCCGCCCGTATATGGTGGGGAGAAACAGCCAGTTTGCGACCAGCCATTCTTTCATTTCAAGGCTGCTCATGCCGAGTACGTCAATCACGCATCTCATGGCAAGCCGTCGCTCGATTTCTCTCTTCGTCATGCACGAAATGTCGTACGGGCGATGATAGGCCATTTTGAAAGGATTGATTGCGGCGGTTTTCGTGTTAAGGCACGTCGAACCGGGCCCGTGAGGGCTTTTCATATTAGACATTGATGCGATTCCTATTGGAATGCGCAGCCGGTCAAGATATAATCTGAATTGAACCTGTCAGAGATTACCCCGTCCGTGCCTGCGCGTGGGCGGGTTTTCAATTCGAGGTGCGCTGGGCGCGAAGCTCGGCGGTATGCTGTTGCAGAGCCTCCGGCTCCCAGAAGGTGCGTCCGCCGATGCGGATTGGTTCCGGGATGATGCCTTGTTGGACCCAGCGCCAAAGTGTGGACGGGCTGACACCATAGTATGCAGCGGCTTCGCGGGCCGAAGCCAGCCGGTGTGGGATAACGTTCAGATGTTGGTTCATCTCATGAGGCCATGATTAGTTGCATGTGGCATCATGTTGAACCGTGGCGTCTTACATGTAAAACGAGTGTAGCTTTTGTTTGCCCCAAACAGTAGAGGCTAGCGGTCTCGTTTGAGGGGGAGATTTGCTGTTTTGGTGTCTCCGAGATAATCGGAAATGGAGCCGTTTCTAACTGCTCGTCTCACTCGGTTTGTCAGATTGTTGATCTCATTAACGCCGCGCTTATCTTTTTCACTTATAATAATATCTTGCACGATCATGGTTAGGTTAACGTGCGGCAGTGTTTCGAGTAAGGTCATGTGACCCCCTAATTTTCTTTCATTCTCCATTTTTTTTGCGATCTTATCAAAGATGCGGTCCTCTATGGCGCTCAACCGTCTCCGTCTTCGAGCGTTTGCATACCGTCCCCTTTCCCCGCCATTGGATGACCGCTGTCCGCTTCGGGCATTTTTTAAGCCTTTGTCGCGAAGAATCGCTTCGGCATTATGGTTACCGGCTTGCCATGCCGCGGTGAGGATTCTTCGACCGAATTCCCGATATTCCTCCGGAAGCCGTGCGATGCATTTTTCGGCGGCAGCTAGGTAATTAAGGGCCACGCGGGCGAACCCTCCTGCAGAGGGTGGGGCCGTCTCACACTCTCCAAGAATCGCTTCCAGCGTTTGGCGCATGCTCGTAAATTGATCTGTACCTTGGACGTCTCGGGGTAACCTTTTCTTTATATATCGAGGCCGTCCGTTGATAGTAATTTCATACCCGGTTGCGAAGCCCATCGCATCCATATGGAACTCCTCATGCACCTCATCGTTCGAGATGCCCGAGGCCTCAAGCGGGGCCTTCGTTGCAACGGGTTGCACCGATCTAAAGGAACTCTTGCTCATTGTGCGCTCGCTAGCTGAAGGACTTTCCCGGTTTTTCCGGTGACATGATCCGCCCAGCGCAGCAGAAGAATGCGGCGCTGTTCAAGGAAGTCGGTGCGTTTGTAGGTCCGTTCGACGGCGCTGCCGACGGTATGGGCCAGCATTGTTTCGGCGACCTCATATCGCGCGTCGGTAGTCTCAGCGAGCCAGACGCGCAAACTGGTGCGGAAACCATGCGGACGAGCTTCCATCTTCCGCCGCTCCATCAGGCGGGCCATGGTCGCGTCCGAGATGACACCTTTCCGGACGCTGGGAAAGAGGAACCCCGAGCGGGAAACCCGCCGGGCTTGCTCGATGATGTCCAACGCCTCCGGCACCAGAGGGACGCGGTAATCAGGTGTGGCATCACGGCGACCTTTCATCTTTTCGCCGGGAATGGTCCAGATGTCGCCGTCCATCTGATCTTCGTGCATGTGCCGCAGCGGAGAGGACCGGACACCGGTTAGAATCAGGAGTCGCAGGGCCAGATGGGCCGTGCTGCCCTCGTTCAAGCTGGCATAGAACGAGGGAACGTCCTGCCACCGCATGGCGGGGATATGTTCGGCCTTATGGCGGGACTTGCCAAGAAGGGCATCGGCTTTTTCGACCGCCTGAAGGTCTACCGGCAGTCCGAGAGCAGCGGCGTGCTTTATGCAGATGCCGATTCGCCGCAGAGCTTTCCGGGCGGTCTCGGATTTGGTGTGCCAGATGGGGAGCAACGTGTCGCGGATGTCTATTTGGTCGATTTCGGAAACGGGAATCTTGCCCAGCTTCGGCAAAACGTGAAGCGCCAACGGGCTGAACCAGCGCCCCGCCTGCCCATCCCCCTTCAGCGCGGCCTTGCGGCTTTCAAAAGCATCCTGTGCAATGTCTTGAAACAGGTGCAGCTTGCGCGCGGCCTCCCTGCGCTGCCGCTCCCGATCTTTGATAGGGTCGACGCTGTCTCGAACTTTAGCGCGTGCTTCATCAGCTTTCCGACGGGCTTCGCCAAGGCCCACCGCCGGAAAGGCACCCAGACCCATTTCCCGGCGTCGGCCATGGATGGTGACTCGCAGAACCCATTGCGCGCCGCCGTCATCACGCTTCACGAACCACAGTCCGCCTCCATCAGCATATTTTCCGGGTGCGGCTGCGGATATGCCTTTGGCTGACAAGCGATTGGTTGCGCGCATCTTTCAATCCACCTTTTTATCCCCCTTTAGGTGTAAGAGAGCATGAGAGTGAATGCTAGGAAATAGGACAGTATGAGTCAGTTAACTTATTGGGAAAAGTAGATGATTGATAGCAAATGCAACCTGATGAGAGTTCCCGAGATCACGATTCGTTGCCCTTCACCGGCACCATAATTCCCGCCCGGAAACGGCCGGGAGCTATGGTTCCAGACACTTCCCGGAAAATCCGGAAATCGCATAACGGGTCGTCGCGTCAGATCGCGGGCGGCCCTTTTTCATATCCGTTTCAGTGACTTTTCTGCCGTCGCCTGCGCGTCCGGGGGCAAGACCAAGGCCCTCGGCATTAGACAGGGGCGCGTCGCGCGCTATCCTTTGCCCACTCCCTTGAATGATTCGTTGCCCAGTCTTTGCCTACGGAGACTACCAATGCGTAAATTCGGACTATTCCTTGGACTATCCATGACGCTGGCGACCCCGCTTTATGCCCAGGATGCGGCGGCCAAGCCGAACATCCTTGTCATTTTCGGGGATGATATCGGCCAGACCAATATCTCGGCCTATGCCGACGGGATCGTGGGATACCGCACCCCGAACATCGACCGCATCGCCGACGAAGGCATGCGCTTCATCGACTATTATGCGGAAAACAGCTGCACCGCGGGCCGGTCGTCCTTCATCACCGGGCAAACGCCCAAGCGGACCGGCCTGAGCAAGGTCGGCGTGCCCGGTGCCACGGTGGGCCTGCAGGATCGCGACGTCACCATTGCCCAGGTGTTGAAGCCGATGGGCTATGCGACCGGGCAGTTCGGCAAGAACCACCTGGGCGACCGCGACGAATACCTGCCGACCAATCACGGCTTCGACGAATTCTTCGGCAACCTTTATCACCTGAATGCCGAGGAGGAGCCCGAGCGCGCCCTGTGGCCCGCCGATGACAAGGAATTCGTCGCGGCGAACTCGCCCCGCGGGGTGCTGAGGGCCACTGCCGACGGACAGATCGAAGATACCGGTCCGCTGACCAAGAAGCGGATGGAGACGATCGACGACGAGACGACGGCCGCCGCCATCGACTTCATGAAGCGCCAGCATGACGCAGGAAAGCCGTTCTTCACCTGGATGAACACGACGCGGATGCACCTGTTCACCCATATTCGCCCCGAGATGCAGGGCCAAAGCGGGATGCCCGGCAACGACTATGCCGACGGCATGATCGAACATGACGGCGATGTCGGAAAGCTGCTGAAGGCGCTGGACGACATGGGCATCACCGACAACACCATCGTCATCTACACCACCGACAACGGGCCGAACCAGTTCACCTGGCCCGATGCCGCGACGACGCCTTTCCGTTCGGAAAAGGACAGCAACTGGGAAGGGGCCTTCCGGGTGCCCGCGATGGTGCGCTGGCCGGGCAAGATCAAACCGGGCGAGGTCACGACCGCGATGTTCTCGGGTCTCGACTGGTTCCCGACGCTGGTCGCGGCGGCGGGCGACGACAAGATCAAGGATGAGCTGCTGGCCGGCAAGCAGATCGAGGACAAGACCTTCAAGGTCCACCTCGACGGCTATAACCAGCTGCCGCTGCTGACCGGGCAGACCGACAAGAGTGCGCGGAACGAGTTCGCCTATTTCAACGACGACAGCAAGCTGGTCGCCTATCGCTATGGCGACTGGAAGGCTGTGTTCTGCGAAATGCCGGCGCCCGGAGGGTTCAAGGTCTGGTATGAGAATTTCGACTGCTACCGCATTCCGAAACTTTTCAACCTTCGCATGGACCCCTATGAGCGCGCCGATATCGTGTCGGACCAATATGATGACTGGCGGACCAAGAACGACTTCCTGATGGCGCAGCTGACCATGCATGCGGGCAAGTTCCTGGAGACGTTCGTCGACTTTCCGCCCAGCCAGACCCCGGCATCCTTCACCATCGACCAGATCGAGGCCAGTGTGGACGCCCGCGCCAAGGCCAAGATGGAGGCCGAAAAGCCCGCCGCAGGGCAATGATCCGGTTCAGGGGCGCGCACTTGGCTGCGCGTCCCTGACATCACCAGATGGCAACCAGATTCAGGGATGGGCCGCCCAGCAGCGATGTTGGGGCGGCCCTGTCCCGTTCTGTTTCACGCCTGGCGGGCGCGGGTCACAGCAGCCATTGCCCCGCCAGCACCAGCGCGACGAAGCCGCCAATCATCAGCGACCAATGCAGCGCCACCGACCCGGCCGAGCGTGGCGGCGTGCTGCGTCGGGGCGGGGCCTCGGGCGGGGTGGTTTCGAAGGGGCTGGCGGGTTTAGCCGCTGCCGTGGGGGTCATCACATGGGGCGCGGCCTCGCCCAGCGGGCGGCGCGTGTTGTCCGTGTCCAGAGTCTGAAGGCTCATGTCCGTTTCCTTGAAATACGCAATCGGGGTCGCCGCCTTCTTCCGGCTGGAAGAGGCGGTCGAATTTCAGGCGATCTGGAAACAGCTCGGAGGCGCGCGGGCACGGGGAGTGACGGTGCAGGCATCTGCCAGCCGCGTCGTGACGATTTGCGGGTTTGCGGTCGCGGCGATGCGTCGTAGCGGAGCGGGTGGGGCCGTTGGGATCAGCCCCGTCAGTGGCAGCGGTCGCGGGACGACGTGATCCGGCCTTGCGGCCAGAACCTGCCCGTTCAGTGCGACAACGGTTTCATCGCCGTAGGGATGGCCGGGTCCGCCGGGGTGGTCCGGCGCGCGCGGGCCGGGCAGCAAAGCCAGCAGCAAAAGCGCCAGCACAAGCAGGCACAGCCGCAGGGGCTGCGTCCTCCGCTCCTGGATCTGGGCCTGGCTTCGCGCGTTCATGTGCCTGAAAATCGCGTCTTTGCGGGCCGGGGGCAAGCCTTGGGTCGCGCGGGCCTGCATCCGCGCACGGAATGGTGAGCTTCCGGCTGGATTTATCGAAGCCTCTATGTGCAAATGGCGCCCAATTTCGACCGACGGAAAGACCCGGACATGCAGATGACCATCGACGAGGCTTTGGCGCAGGGCGGGGCTGGCCGCTTTCAAAAGCGATTGCTGGGGATTTTCGGGCTGGTCTGGGCGGCCGATGCGATGCAGGTCATCGCCATCGGCTTCACTGCGGCCTCGATCGCGGCAAGTTTTGGCCTGACGGTGCCGCAGGCCCTGCAGACCGGGACGCTGTTCTTCCTGGGGATGTTCGCGGGCGCGACGCTGTTCGGGCGCATCGCGGACCGGATCGGGCGGCGCAAGGTCCTGCTTCTGACGGTGACCTGCGACGCGATCTTTGGCCTTGCCTCGGTCTTTGCGCCGGATTTCATGACGCTTCTCGTCCTGCGATTCCTGACCGGGATGGCTGTCGGGGGCACGCTGCCCGTCGATTACGCCATGATGGCCGAATTCCTTCCGCCCCGGAACCGCGGGCGCTGGCTGGTCTGGCTGGAGGGGTTCTGGGCCATCGGCACGATCATTGTCGCCCTGACGGCCTGGATTGCCAGTCTGGCGGGGGCGGTCGAGACCTGGCGCTGGATCTTTGCAGTCGCGGCGCTGCCTGCCCTGATCGGCATCGGGCTGCGGCTTTGGGTGCCAGAATCGCCGATGTTCCTGCTGCGGCAGGGGGATGAGGCAGCGGCCCGCAAGGTCGTCGACCGCGTTCTGACCGCGAATGGCGCGCGCGCCTTGCCCGAGCAGGTCCGGCTGGTCGCGCCCGAAGTTCCGGCCGCAAGACAGGGCCTGTTCGGGCCAGAGCTGCGCAACCAAAGCATCGCGGTCTTCGCCACCTGGTTCCTGGTGTCGCTGTCCTATTACGGGGTCTTCGTCTGGCTGCCGGCCGAACTGGTCAAGGGCGGCTTCGGCTTCGTGCGCGGCTATGGCTTCCTTGTCCTGCTGGCGCTGGCACAGGTTCCCGGCTATGCGCTGGCCGCCCACGGGGTCGAGGCCTGGGGGCGCAAGCTGACGTTGCAGATCTTCCTGCTGCTCAGCGCCGCGGGTTGTCTGATGTTCACGCTGGCCTCGGGGCCGGGGCTGGTCGCCATCTCGCTTCTGCTGATGAGCTTTGCGCTGCTGGGGACCTGGGGCGCGCTTTACGCCTTTACGCCCGAACTGTACCCGACCGGTCTGCGCGGCACCGGCATGGGTGCAGCCAGCGCCGTGGCGCGGGTGGGCGGCCTTCTGGCGCCGTCCCTGCTGGGTGTCGTGGTGGCGCGCGGCTTCGGCACTGCCATCGCGGTCTTCGCGGCCCTGCTGGTGGTGGCGGCCTTTGCCACGCTTCTGATCCGGACCGAGACGCGCAACCGGGCCATTGCCTAGGCAGCAACATCCTTGAAATCGCGAACTCGGTCGGGGCGCGCGGGCACTTGCGCGCGGCCCCGATCTTTGGCAGGGGGCGGCCATGGCGACTGTATCCGAACTCTACGAGGCCCGCGTCACCGCCGGCCAGCTTGAACCCGATCCGGCGCAACGCGGCGTCCTGCCCGCGCTGGACCGGTTGGTGCGCGACCTTGGCGCGGCGACCCCGGCACCGGCCCAGCCCAAGGGCGGCTGGTTGTCGCGACTGATCGGCGGCGGGTCCGGCGCAGCCGCGACCCCCGCGGTCAAGGGGATCTACCTGTGGGGCGGTGTCGGGCGCGGCAAGTCCATGCTGATGGACCTGGTGATGGAGGCGGCGCCCCTGTCGCAGAAGCGTCGCGTCCACTTCCACGAATTCATGCAAGAGGTTCAGGCCGCGCTGGAAGGCGTGCGCAAGACCGGCCAGCAGGATGCCGTCCGCCCCGTCGCCAAGCAGATCGCTGACAAGGTCCGCCTGCTTTGCTTCGACGAGATGCAGATCACCGACATTGCCGATGCGATGATCGTGGGTCGGCTGTTCCAGATCCTGATGGAAGAAGGGGTGACGGTCGTCACCACCTCGAACCGGGTGCCCGAGGATCTGTACAAGAACGGGTTGAACCGCCAGCTTTTCCTGCCCTTCATCGCACTGCTGAAGGAACGGATGCAGATCATCGAACTGTCCAGTGTGACCGATTACCGCCAGAACCGGGACGAGGGTGGGCAGGTCTGGTTCGCGCCCGCCGATTCGATCGCCCGGGCGCAGATGGACCGGATCTGGCGCGAGGAGACCGGAGGCGTCACGCCCGAACCGCTGGTCCTTGAGATCAAGGGCCGCAAGGTCGAGCTGCCCCAGCATGTCGGGCGCATCGCGCGGGCCAGTTTCTGGGATCTGTGCGCAAAGCCGCTTGGCCCGGCGGATTATCTGGCCGTTGCCGAGGCGGTTGATCTTTTGCTGCTGGATTCCATCCCGCGCCTCAGCCAGTCGAACTATAACGAGGCCAAGCGCTTCGTCACGCTGATCGACGCGCTTTACGAAGCCAAGGTCCGTCTGATCGCCAGCGGCGCCGACGATCCCGAACGGCTTTACGCCGAGGGTGAGGGGGCCTTTGAGTTCGAGCGCACTGCAAGCCGCCTGCGCGAGATGCGGGACGCCGATTGGGGTCGGGCCTAGCCTAGCCGTTCTCGCGCAGCACGTCGCCCGCAAGGTAAAGCGAGCCGCAGATCAGGATGCGCGCGCCGGGTTCCTCGCGCGCGATGCGAGCCACGGCATCCAGCACGTCCGGCGCGGTGGTTGCGGCTATGCCGGAATTCGCGGCGGCCTGCTCGGTCGCCTCGGCCGGAAGCGTCGCATCGGCGCCGGGGATCGGGACCGCGATCAGGCTGCGCACCTGCGGGGCCAGCGGGCGCATATAGCCTTCGACATCCTTGGTGTTCAGCATTCCGCAGACCAGATGCGTCGGGCGGCCCGGCATCGCGGCCAGCGTCGCGGACAGCGCTTCGCCACCGGCAGGGTTATGGCCACCGTCCAGCCACAATTCGCAATCCTGGGCGGCTTCGACCAGCGGTCCGCGCGTCAGGCGCTGCATCCGGGCCGGCCATTCCACGCGGGTGACGGCGGCGGTTGCCTCGGGCTCGCCGAAGCCCAGCTCGCGCAGGGCGGCAATGGCGGCCCCGGCATTCACGATCTGATGCGGGCCGGGCAGGTTCGGAAGCGGCAGATCCAAAAGCCCGGAATGATCGAAATAGACCAGCCGGCCATGTTCGGAATAGCTGTCCCAATCCTGCCGCGCGATGCGCAGCGGGGCAGAAAGCGCCTCGGCCCGCGCCTCGATGACCTCGCGTGCGGGGCCGTCCTGCGGGCCGACGATGCAGGGCACGCCGCGCTTGATGATCCCGGCCTTTTCGCCCGCGATTTCGGGCAGGGTCTCGCCCAGGAACTGGGTGTGGTCGATGCTGACCGGGGTGATGACGCAAAGAAGCGGATCGTCGACGACATTCGTCGCGTCCAGCCGCCCGCCAAGCCCGACTTCAAGCAGCGTGTAATCGGCCGGAACGCGCGAGAAAGCCAGGAAGGCCGCAGCGGTCGTGATCTCGAAGAAGGTGATCGGCTGCCCAGCATTCGCTGCCTCGCATTCCTCAAGCGTGGCGGCGAGCAGGTCTTCCGAGATCAGGGATCCGGCCAGCCGGATGCGTTCATGGAACTGGGCCAGATGCGGCGAGGTATAGGCGTGGACGCGCTTGCCCGCCGCCTCAAGCCCGGCGCGGATCATCGCCTGGGTCGAACCCTTGCCGTTGGTGCCGGCGACGTGGATCACCGGGGGAATGCGGCGCTCGGGGTTTCCCAGCGCGGCCAGGATCCGCTCCATCCGGTCAAGTGACAGGTCGATGACCTTGGGGTGAAGCTGCATCAGCCTGGCAAGGATGGCGTCGGAGGTGGTCATCTGATCTGCCCCGGATCAAGCGGGTTTGACGTCGTGTTCGGAATGCAGGGCGGCGATGCTGCCCGGTGCGGGCAGGTCGCCCGCAACCGGCGCGGGCTGGCGCATCACCATGCGCAGGATCGAGATCAGCTCGTCGCGCATCTTCTTGCGGTGGGTCACGCGGTCCAGCATCCCGTGCTCCAGCAGGTATTCGGCGCGCTGGAACCCTTCGGGCAGCTTTTCACGGATGGTCTGCTCGATCACGCGGGGACCGGCGAAGCAGATCAGGGCATTTGGCTCGGCGATCTGGATGTCGCCCAGCATGGCATAGGACGCGGTGACGCCGCCGGTCGTCGGATGGGTCAGAACGACGATATAGGGAAGTTTCGCCTCTTTCAGCATCTGGACCGCGACGGTGGTGCGCGGCATCTGCATCAAGGACAGGATACCTTCCTGCATCCTTGCCCCGCCCGCGGCCGAGAACAGCACCAGCGGGCGTTTCAGCTTCACGGCACGTTCGGCGGCGGCGATGATCGCGTTGCCGACATGCATGCCCATCGAGCCGGCCATGAACGAGAAATCCTGCGCGGCCATGACCACGGGAGTGCGGCCCATCTCGCCCTCGGCGACCAGCATGGCCTCTTTTTCGCCGGTGGACTTCTGCGCGGCCTTCATCCGGTCGGGATATTTCTTCTGGTCGCGGAATTGCAGCGGGTCGGCCACGGGTTCGGGCACCTTCACCTCGACGAAGACACCGCCGTCGAACAGCGCGGCAAAGCGGTCGCGCGGGGTGATCACCAGGTGGTGGTCGCAATGGGTGCAGACGTTCAGATTGTCCGCCAGTTCCCGGTGAAACAGCATGTTTCCGCATTCCGGGCATTTCGTCCACAGATTCTCGGGCACTTCCCGGCGCGAGAACAGCGAATTGATGCGCGGACGCACATAGTTGGTGATCCAGTTCATCCGAGAAGGCCCCTTGCGCTGCGTTCAGCCGTCCACTTAGGCAAATGGCGCCGGAATTGCAATTCTAACCGCGGCGGGCTTTCATGGCGACCATGTGGGCCGAGATGTTTGTGTTCATTCACTATGCGATTGCGCTGGCGGTATCCGTCCGCGTGCTGCTGCGTCCGCGGTTGGAACCCACGGTCAGACTGTCCTGGATCCTGGTGATCGAGCTGGTGCCGCTGGTCGGCATCCTGGCCTATGTCCTGTTCGGCGAGATCCGGATGCATGGCGCCGATGTCGAGCATGTGGGGAACATCCGCAGTCGCCTGTCCGGCCTGTGGAGCCCGAGTCGCGAGTTGGTCCGCGAGCCCCCGGATTTTGCCGCGCCGCTGATCGCCGCGAATCGGGCGACGACCGGGTTCGGCGCGATGGCGGGCAACCGCGCCACCCTGCTGGCCGAAGACGACTCCGCCATCCAGGATCTGGTCGCTGCGATCGACGCGGCGCAGGATCATGTCCACCTGCTGTTCTATATCTGGCTGGACGACCCGTCGGGGCGGCTGGTGGCCCAGGCGGCGATGCGTGCGGCGCGGCGCGGGGTCAAGGTGCGCGCAATCATCGACGCCTTCGGCTCGCGCGCGTTCAGCGCTTCGGACAGCTGGCGCGGTATGGCCGCGGCGGGGGCGGAATGCGCGGTCGCCCTGCCGCTGGGCCTGCCGATCATCGGCAGCCTCGTCCGCCGCATGGACCTGCGCAATCACCGCAAGATCGTGGTGATCGACCAGGTGGTCGGCTTCACCGGAAGCCGAAACTGCGCCGATCGCGCCTTTGCGATCAAGCCCCGCTTCGCGCCCTGGACGGATATCCTGCTGCAAATCGAGGGGCCGGTCGTGCGCCAGATGCAGGCGGTCTTCCTGCAGGACTGGATGAGCTATTCCGGCGAGGATCTGGGCGAGATGCTGAAGACCGCGCCCCCGGCGATCGCGGGCGGAGACATCGCGCAGGTGGTGGCGACCGGCCCCGACGACCGGCAGGGGTCGCTTTCGGACTGCATGGCGACGATGATCCATGCCGCGCGTCACCGGCTGGTCATCACGACGCCCTATTACGTTCCCGACAGTTCGCTGGATTCCGCGATCCGGACGGCCGCGCGGCGTGGGGTGGACGTGACCATGATCCTGCCGTTGCGCAACGATTCCCTTGTCGTGCAGGCGACCTCAGAAGGATTTTACTATGGGCTCGTCTCGGCCGGGGTGAAACTGATGCTGTATCGGCCGGGCCTGCTGCATTCCAAGATCATCCTTGCCGATGGGCGCATGGCGATGATCGGCAGCGCGAACATGGACCGCCGCAGTTTCGAACTGAATTATGAGATGAACATGCTGTTTCTGGACCGCGATCTGATCGACCAGCTGGAAGAACGTCAGGACAGCTACATCGCCCGGTCCGAGTCGATCACCATCGGCGAAATCCGCAGCTGGTCGCTGTGGCGGCGGTTGCGCAACAACCTGCTGGCGCTTGCCGCGCCGATCCTGTGAGGAGGAAGCGATGACCGGTCTTGCCCAAGAAAAAATCGTGGACGGCGCCCCCGCATTGCCCGAGGACGAGATTCGGCGCCACCTGGCCAGCTTGCCTGGCTGGGAACTGGCGCCGGACGGCAAGTCCATCCGGCGCGAATGGCGCTTCAAGTCCTTCAAGGGCCCGGCCCAGATCGCCATGCTGGCGGCGTGGCAGGCGGAATGCGCCAACCACCATCCCGACATCGCCTTTGGCTGGGGCCATGCCAGCGTCACCCTGACCACCCATTCCGCAGGGGGCGTCACGCTGAACGATCTGATCATGGCCGCGCGCCTCAACCTTGCGGGCGGCTGAATGCCGATGACGCGCGTGACCCTGCCGAGCGGGCAGCTGCGGGGGCGACAGCCCTTGCCCAGCGGGGATGCTGCGCCTATCCCTTGCGACAGGCAGAGGAAAGAGCCGTGAAAAACTCTCGCTTCGACAAATCGCGACTTCCCAGCCGGCATGTGACCGAAGGTCCCTCGCGGGCGCCGCACCGGTCGTATTTCTATGCGATGGGCATTTCCGAGGAAGAGATCCATTCGCCTTGGGTCGGCGTCGCCACCTGCTGGAACGAGGCTGCGCCCTGCAACATCGCGCTGGCGCGACAGGCGCAATCGGTCAAGCAGGGGGTCAAGAAGGCGGGTGGCTGTCCGCGCGAATTCACGACCATCACCGTGACCGACGGCATCGCCATGGGGCACGAAGGGATGCGTTCATCCCTTGCCTCGCGCGATGCCATTGCCGACACGGTAGAACTGACCATGCGTGGGCATTGCTATGACGCACTGGTCGGGCTGGCGGGCTGCGACAAGTCGCTGCCCGGTATGATGATGGCCATGGTGCGGCTGAACGTGCCTTCAGTCTTCATCTATGGCGGTTCCATCCTGCCGGGTCGCCTGAACGGTCGCGACGTCGTCGTTCAGGACGTGTTCGAGGCCGTCGGCCAGCACGCCGCCGGGCGGATGTCCGATGCCGAGCTGGACATCCTGGAACGCGTGGCCTGTCCCTCGGCCGGGGCCTGTGGCGGGCAGTATACCGCGAATACCATGGCCTGCGTGTCCGAGGCGATCGGGCTTGCGCTGATGAACAGCTCTGGCGCGCCCGCACCCTATGAATCCCGCGACCAGTTCGGTCTTGCCTCGGGCGAGGCGGTGATGGAGCTGATCGCAAGCAATATCCGCGCCCGCGACGTGGTGACGCGCAAGTCGCTGGAGAATGCGGCCCGCGTCGTCGCGTGCACCGGCGGGTCGACCAATGCCGGGCTGCACCTTCCCGCCATCGCGCATGAGGCGGGGATAGCTTTCGATCTGTTCGACGTTTGCGACATCTTCCGCGAGACGCCCTATTTCGTGAACCTGCGACCGGGCGGGGATTACGTCGCCAAGGATCTGTACGACGCGGGCGGCGTCCCCGTCGTCATGCGCGAATTGCGCCGCGCCGGTCTGATCCACGAGGATTGCATCACCGCTTCGGGCCGGACCATTGGCGAGGAACTGGACCTGGTCGACCGAGAGATCGACGGCAAGGTCATCCACGCCGTCACCTCTCCCCTGTCTGCAACGGGCGGCGTGGTTGGGCTCAAGGGCAACCTGGCCCCTGACGGCGCCATCGTGAAGGTCGCCGGAATGCCGCCCGAGACGCAGGTCTTTACCGGCCCCGCCCGCGTCTTCGAATGCGAGGAGGACGCCTTTGCCGCCGTCACCCGCCGCGAATACCGCGAAGGCGAGGTCATCGTCATCCGCAACGAGGGACCGGCAGGCGGCCCCGGCATGCGCGAGATGCTGGCGACCACGGCGGCGCTGTCGGGGCAGGGGATGGGCAAGAAGGTGGCCCTGATTACCGATGGCCGCTTCTCGGGCGCGACGCGGGGGTTCTGCGTCGGCCATGTCGGCCCCGAGGCGGCGCATGGTGGCCCGATCGCGCTTTTGCGCGATGGCGACATCGTCACCATCGACGCCCCAAGGGGCGAGATTTCCGTGGCCCTTTCCGACGAGGAACTGGCGGCGCGCCGGAAGAACTGGCCCGGCCCGCGCGCGACCGATTACGCTTCGGGGGCACTTTGGAAATATTCGAAGCTTGTCGGCAAGGCACGCTACGGTGCGGTCACGCATCCGGGCGCCGAGGCCGAGACGCATATTTATATGGATCAGTAATTACGAGGCGGAAGCATGGCGTTGCGCGCGCGCAAGTGGCTGGAACGGAAAACGCGTGAGCGGGCATTCGGTCAATGGGCCGAGATGGCCGAAAGCGTCGAATTCATGGGACCCGGCCGGATCAAGCGGCTGACGGACGAGGCACTGGCCCTGCGCGCCAGCCTGAACCGCTTCCTGATGCGGGGGGACCGCAAGTCGGCCGTGTCGCGGGTGGCGCTGGCCGCGCTGCATTTGCCGGGCGGTACCGACTGGCGCTGGCGTCCGGGTTTTCTGGCAGGCCAGATCACCCCGCGTGGGATCGCGGCCGCACCCTCGGGGACGCGGCTGGGCGACCGCGCGGGCGTCTGGCACGATTGCGAGGCGCAGGCCCTGATCCTTGAACAGATCCGCAATCCACGCGCGACGGACCTGTCGCCCTATGGTCTGCGGCTTGAGGTCTTC
Source organism: Paracoccus sp. KR1-242 (assembly GCF_049446195.1). Classification (NCBI taxonomy): domain Bacteria; kingdom Pseudomonadati; phylum Pseudomonadota; class Alphaproteobacteria; order Rhodobacterales; family Paracoccaceae; genus Paracoccus; species Paracoccus sp. KR1-242. Next base: position 42,136 of record NZ_JBMSED010000008.1, on the reverse strand, counting down.
GGCTTTACCGGCAGCTTCCTGTCGATCTCGATCGATCTGCCGACCGAGGCGCTGGACGGGCTGACGCGCAACCATATCGTGCGGCTTGAAGCGTCGCTGGTGCTGGAACGCCCGTTGAATGTCTATGCCCGCCTGAACATCGGCCACGGCCCGAATACCGACGAGCTGCTGCATTCGCTGCACGAGATGCAGGCCGGGCTGCAAAGCCAGCAGGTCATCGAGTTTGACCTTGCCTATACCGAGATGAACGAGAAGCGGCTTGAAAAGATCTGGCTGGACCTGATCTTCGAAAGCCCCGGCATGAGCGCGGTCGAAATCCGCGAACTGATCCTGTCCCGCCATCCGCGGGCCGATTTCTGATGAGGGACATGATGGACGATTTCGAAACGCTGGGCCTGAAAAGCGGCATCTGGCAGGGCATCCTGACCCGGTCCGCGCCCCCCGGCCGGCTGGTGCTGGTTCATCTGGGCAGCCGCGTCGCCGAAGCCCGCGTGACCGCACAAGAGGATGGCACCTGGCGCGTCGCCGCCGCGATCCCGGCGCAGCGCCTGTCCGACGGCGTCCAGACCTTCCTGCTGATGGAGGATGGGGGCGAGCCGGGCGAGGCCCTGCAACCCGCCGCGCGGCACCTTGCCAGCTTCAGCATCGTTGCGGGCGAGCCGATCGACGAAGATCTGAGTGCCGAGATCAACCTGATGCGCAGCGAGCTGGACCTGCTGAAGCGCGAGATGCGCCGGCTTGCCGCCGGCGTCTGATCTCTAGTCCCGCGCCCAATAGCTGTAGCCAGCGATCTCGCTGAACCCCATGCGGTCGTAAAGCGCGCGGGCGCCGGCATTGCTGCGGCTGACCGCCAGCCCCAGGCGCGGGGCGCCCTGTCGCGCGGCCCATTCCGCCGCCGCGCGGACCAGGAATGCGCCCACGCCCCGGCGACGGAACTGCGGCGCGACCTCGATTGCGTGGACCATCGCCACCGGCCCCTCGACCGCGACGAAGGCAGAGCCAGCCGCGCGGTCGTCCAGCCGTCCAAGAATGGATATTTTTGGCTCGGCCACGCGCTCCATGACGGCCTGGCGGGCAGGGCCGATATTCCCGGCGGCCCAAAGCTCGCGCTGGATCGCCAGTGGCGGCCAGATCGGGAAAATGGTCAGCGCCGGGATCTCGGCCACCAGCGCGGCGCAATTGGCGGTCATGATCGCCGTCGGCGACTCGGCGCGATAGCCGCGCGCGGCCAGGGCCTCGCCCAGCCGCCGGTCGCTGTCGGGCAGGCGGAACATCGGGCGCTGCTGCCAGTCGCGATGCAGGGCCTCGGCCGCGCTCAGATCGGCCTCGGTCCAGTCAGGCGACAGCGCGATGCTGGAACTGACGCGCCCGCCCGCACCCAGGCCGCGGCCACTGCGGATCGCCCCGGTATCGACGATCTCGGCGGCCGGCCAGGTCGTCTCGAAGGCCAGCGACAGCTGCGGATCCGGTGTCACAGGTCCAGCCTTTGGCGCAGGGTGGCCATGGCCTCGGCGACGCGGGCCACGTCAAGGCCGCGCACGACCAGGTTGGTGCCCCATCCGGTCGCATCCTGGAAAGGATAGGAGCCAAGCGAAAGGTCGGGGAATTCTTCGGCCACGGCCTTCAACTCTTCGGCCACGTCGCTTTCGCCGCGCCGCACCTCGACCGTGTCCGACTGCACCGGCCGGCCGCCGGACAGGCGCGGCACCAGCCATGCGACCATGCCGCGAAACACCTCGGGGACGCCGGCCATGACATGGGTATTGCCGATCGAAAAGCCCGGCGCACCCGAAACCGCGTTGTCGATCAGCACCGCGCCCACCGGCACCCGCGCCATGCGCAGCCGGTTCGGGGTCAGTTCGGTTCCCATCCGGTCGCAGCGCGCCTGCAGGATCGCGCGGGCCTGTGGGTTGACCTCGACCGTGGTGCCATGAGCTTCGGCGACGGAATCCGCGGTGATGTCGTCATGGGTCGGACCGATGCCGCCCGAGGTGAAAACAAGGTCATAGGCCCCACCCAGGCTTTTGTCGAAGGCCCGGATCGCGGCGACGATCTGGTCATTGTCATCGGCAACGACCCGGATCTCGCGCAGGTCGAAGCCGGTCGCGGACAACACACCGGCAAGGTGGTGGGCGTTGCCTTCGCGCGTGCGCCCCGAAAGGATCTCGTCCCCGATCACGAGGATGGCGGCGGTGGGATTGTCGGATTGCATGGGACGCTCCTCGCGGCGTTCATTTTCTAGAAAGACTGTATAGGTCTGGCCGCGGGGCTGGAACAAGTGGGCGCAGGGGACTATCTGTGGATCAACATGCATGAGGATCCGATGAACGACGCACGCCAGACCCGTGAGGGTATCCGTATCCATGAGCCTCAGGATTTCGAGGGCATGCGCGCGGCCGGTCGGCTTGCTGCGTTGATCCTGGACGAGGTCGGCCCGCTGGTGGAACCCGGCAGGACCACGGCCGCGCTGGACGATTTCATCCGCAACCGGGTCGAGGAGACGGGCGCGGTCAGCGCCACGATCGGCTATCGCGGATACCAGCATGCAAGCTGCATCAGCGTGAACCATGTCGTCTGCCACGGCATCCCCGGCGACAAGATCCTGGCGGATGGCGATATCCTGAACATCGACGTCACCGTCATCCTTGACGGCTGGTACGGCGACAGCTCGCGCATGTATGTGGCGGGCAAGCCCAGCGTCAAGGCGCGCCGCCTGATCCAGGTGACGCATGACAGCCTGATGAAGGGGATCGAAGCCGTGCGCCCCGGCGCGACCTTCGGCGACATCGGCTGGGCGATCCAGTCCTATGTCGAGGGGAACCGCATGTCGGTCGTGCGCGATTTCTGCGGTCACGGCCTTGGCCGCGTCTTCCATGCGCCGCCGAACGTCCTGCATTTCGGCCGTCCGGGCAAAGGCCCCGTCCTGGAAGAGGGGATGTTCTTCACCATCGAGCCGATGGTGAACCTTGGTCGTCCCGAAACCAAGGTCCTTGCCGATGACTGGACCGCCGTGACCCGTGACAAGTCGCTGTCGGCGCAATTCGAACATTCGATCGGCGTGACGGCAGACGGGTGCGAGATCTTCACCCTGTCGCCCGGCGGCATCTTCTATCCCGATTTCAACTGAGCGGCAGCGCCCCTGCCGTGCCGGACCATGACGGGCGTGCCATCGGCGCGCCCGTTTTCATTGCGGTTCAGGCGTTGCGGATCGTATCGCCGGGCTTGAAGGTCGGGGTCAGCGCCACGACGCCGTTTTCGGGCGCAGTCTCTTTCCCGGCGACGATGCGCGCGGCGCGACGCCCGATATCGATGCGGCGCGCGTCGGTTGTGGCCAGCCGCAACGGAAGCCCGTCCAGCAGGTCGACCCCGTTGAAGCCCGCAAGGCCCAGTTTGCCGGGGATGTCATATCCCTTTTCAAGGCACCACAGCAGCCCGCCCGCGCCGATCATGTCATTCGAGTAATACAGGAAATCCAGCTCGGGTTCTCGTGCGAGGATGCGTTCCGTCAGCTCGCGCCCCTTCTGCAACGACGAGCCGCCCTGGTAAAACTCACGCGCGGAAAGCGAGACATTGTCCTGGGCCAGCCGTTCCTCGAACCCGGCCAGTCTTTTGCGCGCGCGGTGATCCTCGGGCATATGCGTGCCGATGAAGCCGATGCGGCGATAGCCCGCGCGCAGAATCTCTGCGGCCATCTCGGCCCCGGCGCGGCGATGCGAGATGCCGACCGCGGTATCGATGGCGTCGCCGTCGATATCCATGATCTCGACCACGGGCAGGCCGGCATTGTCCAGCATGGCGCGGGCCACGGCGCTGTGTTCCAGCCCGGCCAGGATCACGCCCGAGGGCCGCCAGGACAGCATGTCATAGAGCACCGCGTCTTCACGCGGGGGGCTGTAATTGGTGACGCCGACCACCGGTTGCAGCCCCGTATCCTCCAGCTCTGCCGAGATGCCGCCCAGAACGTCGGGGAAGACCATGTTCGACAGCGAGGGAATGATCACCGCGACCAGGTTGACGCGCTGGCTGGCCAGGCCGCCCGCGATCTTGTTGGGGACATATCCCAGAGTTCGCGCGGCGGTCAGAACCTTCTCCCGCGTCGCGGCCGAGACATCGCCCCGGTTGCGCAAGACGCGGCTAACAGTCATTTCCGAGACGCCCGACGCTTCGGACACGTCGCGCAGGGTCAGGGGGCGGCGGGGTCGTTTCGTGTTCATGACTGTTCCGGGACGCAATGATGTTACCGTTATCGCTTTTGCAACCGCGCGGCAACCTTGCCAATTCCGGGCGCACAGGGCAAAAGGACAGCGGCGGCCCCGTGGCTCAACTGGATAGAGCAGCCCCCTCCTAAGGGGCAGGTTACAGGTTCAAGTCCTGTCGGGGTCACCAGTAAAATCAGGTAGTTAGAGCGATATGCCTGCAAAGCGTGTCTCTTGGGTGTCTCGAATGGCTTTCGTGACGCCCGGCGTGTCTCGGGCGTGTCTCGCAATCCGAATCGCGTGTGAGATAAGTAAAGCAGCGCAGAGCGTCTAGGATCACGCTACAAGCCCGTTGACCTTCCCGGCACCCTACCTAGCCGGGCACCTCGACAAGCCCTGCCAGCGCCCAGCTTAGCGCCGATCTCAGATCAGTGCAGAGGTCCGACCCGGCGAAACTGCGGTTCGCTCTCCATCACCTGTCTAGCCAGCGACGGGATCGCGGCGTCATTCAACATCGGCACCATCCGCTCGGTATTCAGCAGCGTGGATTCGAGCGCGACGGCGCAGGCCATCATGTGCAGCCAAACGGGTGCGTCGTCCTGATCCTGCGGCGGGGCGATAGCGCGCCCCGCGCGCAGGTCCATCAGGGCGTGCGCGAAGTCGTCAGGATCGAAGTTCAGGAACGGGGCCACGGCCCGCGCGATGGCCTCGCGATCTGACAGCAAGAACGTCATGACAGCACCCGCAGAGGATCAGGCCAGCCCGCAATCGACGCGCGGGCATAGCGGACTTCCTCGGCCAGCAGGTCGCGCAGGTCGTCTAGGTCGAAGTCAACTTCCCCGTCTGCCTCGACCCGATCCAGCAGCGGCCTGATCATCCCTGCCAGCGTCAGCCAGACCGCCACCTCGTTCGCCCCCTGCTGGGTCATCATCCGGCGCGGCATGGTGTCAATCAGCCTATGCACCTCGACCGGGCGCACGTCATGCACGGCAAGGAAGGACATCTCGGCCAGATCGGGATTGCCGCCGAACAGCTTGGCGGTCAGGCGGGCCAAGGTGGCAACGGCCTCACTCATGCCAGCGCCACCTGCTTCGCTCGGGCCAGTGCCTTCCGGGCACGGGCGGGCGGCGCTAGCTCGTCCAGCGTCAGGTTCCGGTCGATCCGGGCCGCGCCCAGCTTCCTGATCACCCCGCAGAGCTTGGCCTTGCCCCCGATGCCTAGATCGTCCTCCATCGCGCGCACGGCGGCGACGACCAGCGCGACCGTCGTGAACGGCCCCTGCCATCGTTCGATCAACAGGAAGTCCGCATCCGACAATCCGGCGCGGGCGTAGACCGAGTCCAGCATCGGATGGGCCAAGGATTGCGCCGACAAGATGGCCCGTTCGGCGTTAGGGTGCCCGATCAGCGGCCCGCACGCGGCCAGCGCCATGATCTGTTCGAAGTCATGTCTGGACAGGTCGAGCGGGATGACGGCGAATTCCCCGCTGCCATCCGCCCCGGCTTCGATGTGGACTTCCAGCCCGGCAGTCCTGACGCCCAACAACTGGCACGCGACCGAAGCTGCCAGCGCGTGCCGCAACTCATGCAGGGCCGCGCTGCTCATGGCTGGGCCGTGATCTTGCGAAACACGATGTCAGGGGTCGCGCCCTTCACCGTGGCCTGATCACCGTCCAGCACGGCTTGCAGGAAGGCGCTGGGGGTGCCGCTGACCAGTTTCGCGCGGCGTAGCTCAACATCACTGGCAACGGCCTCCAAGGCCCGCAGGTTGGCGCTGGTGACTGCTGCCCCAGCGCTTTTCAACAAGTGCGCGCCGTCGATCTTATCAATTCGGGCGTTCGTGGAAGCGAGGCCGTCTTTGATCGCCCCGCCAGCCGCGCTGATCAGATCATCCACCAGCCCGGCGCGATCCTCGTCCATGGCGGCAAGGAAGGCTTCGAAGACATCAGCCAAGGCCCGCCCGGTGATGGCCTTGTCGTTGACCTGATGCCGCAGCCAGCCGATCAACTCGACCGCCCGGACCCGTTTCTCGGTGCCGTTCATTTCGTGGTCCTCCATGCGTCGGCGACGATGACTTGCAGGTCGCGTCGGGTCTTGGATTGCCGGGCAAGGCGCTTGTCGCGGCCTTCCTTCCGTTTCGCGCCGACGGTGGCGCGGGCGATTGCCCGGATCGTCTCGGGCAGGACGGCCCGCTTGAGGTCCAGTTCCTGCTTCATGCGGGGCGTCGGCCTGAATTCGGCGAGCACGTCGTCCGGGTTCACATGGTCGAGGGTCAGGGCGAGGTCGGTGGCCTCGGCCAGCAAGTCGCGCACCAGCCCCATGCGGTCGCGTGCCTTGCCGACATCCTCGGCCACCAGCCCCGCGACCTCGCGCAGGTGGGCTGCCGCGTCGTCGGCTTCGGGCAGGGCAAGCGACGGGTCGATTTCACGCAACATCATCTTGGATGCGAAGATTTCCAGCGCAATCGTCACCATCGGCTCGGACCCGGTGCCAGTGCCCTCGGCCAGCGCGCCTGCCGTGGCGGTCAGGTGCTTGCCGACTTCCGAGACACGCTTGATCAGGGCGTCGGCTTCGCGGGCGAGATGGTGCAAATCCCGCAATGCTGGAATGATGAAAGCGGGTTCGAGGTCGGGCAGACCTTTGACAGCTTTCGAGATGGTATCCAGCGCGACCTTGGCTGCACGGCTTGCCAGATGGCGGGACAGGCTGACTTCCGCGCCCCCTGCCTGAACCAACGGGGTTGAGACTCGGCGATGCAACATCTGGACGCGCTCCTAGCTTGCCGCCCCGGCACTCGCGGGGGTCGAGGCTAAATCTAGCGCATCCCGGACGGTGAGTCACGAAATTTGGACTCAGTATCAATGGGTTGTATTACGACTCACTTGAGACAGAAGCTGTTGAAGCGGTGTCTGATCCATTCCGCCACGTCCTCGGGCGCGGCATCGCCCAGCAGGTCGAGCACCCCGAGTAGCTGGTCCTGATCGCGACGGCTCGGGCACCCCCCTTGCAGCAGTTCGGAGCGCATCTTGCGGGCCTGTGCCAGTGCCGCCGCAGCCCAGAGGGCGCGGCAGTCGTCCAGCCGGGTCAGGTCATCGTCATGCAGCCGGGCGGTCACGATTGCCGAGATGGTCTGCAAGGTCTGGTTCGACCAGTATCGCAGCACCTCGGGCGTCAGGACTGCTTCCCTGATCAGGATGTCCGCAGGGGGCTGAAACTTCGGCTCGTTCATCATCCCTCCGGGCGATTTCGGCTGCCAGTGCCGCTGCGGCTTGTTCGAGGATCGCGCGCGAGACTGACATCACGCCCCCCGCCGTCTCAGGCCGAAACTGGTTCTAAGCTGGTTATCCAGCGCGCCGCTCGTCACCATGCCGCGAACTTCGTCCCGCAGGGTGATGCGCAAATCCTGCCCTCCCTGTCCGTCGGGTTCGGTGCGGGCTTCGATCTTGGACGAGGTGTGGTTCTCGATGAAGACATTGCCGAAAGACCCGGCGCGATCCGTCATTCCATTGGCCGGGGCGATGGGTGCGGCGGGCATGACCAGCGCACCTGCCTGCACGCGGGGCATGGCAGGGGCCGCATAGGTCGGCGCGCTCGACAGGTTCGCCGGGGCCATGGCTGCCACGCTCGGGGCCGCGACGGTCGGGGCACCCGCAAAGCTGCTGACCAGCGCGGCGGCGAATTCCTGAAACTGCTTCTGGGCCAAGAATTTCGTCAGGTCGCGCAGCATCTGCAAAAGCATGTCGGCCCACGCGTCCGAAGCCGACTTGGTGCCGTCAACGATGTCGCTGAAAACCTGCCCGAGGCCGTCGGCCAACTGGTCCTCGATTTCCTCGGAAAGCGTCTTCGTCTCGTCCAGCGTGCCGTTCAGTTCCTGCACCGCGCGGCGGTAAAGTTCGGCCTGCATCGGGTCGAGCTTCGTCTGCCCGCCGACATCGGCGATCAGCTTGTCCAGTTCGGCAAGCTGGGCCTTGGCTTCCTCTGCCGGGGTCATGAATTCCTTGAGCGCAGAGTTCAGCGCCTTGGTCGCGTCCTCGATGTCCTTCGTCGCGTCCTTCGTCGCCTTGCCTGCGGCGGATACCGCCTTGCTGGTCGAGGTCGCGGCCTTGGCGGAGTCGGCCATGGCCTTGGCATTGTTGCGCTGCGCGACGACGTTGCGATCTACCGCTTCGTTGTATTCGCGGATCGACGTTATCGTTTCCTTGCGGATCATCATGTCCGGCGAGTTCAGGCCCTCGGCAGAGGCCGCAAGCTTCGCGGCCTTGAGGCTGTCGGCGCGGGCTTGCAGGGCATCGTTCCCGGCCTTGAGGCTGGCCGTCTGCGCGTTCAGCGCGTCGGTGTCGAGGTTCAGGTTGCTGGTGGCTGCCCCGAGGGCAGACAGGGCAGCCGCGCCTCGGGCCAGCGTGTCGGCGAGTTGCTGGGCCTGTGCCGTGGTGCCCGCCATGGCCTGCGTGGTGCCGTTCGCGGCGTCGGTGATCTGGCGTTGCAGGTCGGCGGAACGGGTCTGCTGTGCCGACAGCTTCAACGACTCGGTGAGGATGTTGCGCTGTTCCTCCGTCAGCACCTTGGCCTGCTTGTCCCATTCGATCATGCCGTTGACGATCTTCGCGACTTCCTCGGCGGGGCGACCCTCGGTCAGGGCCTTGCCGAGGTTGGCGAAGGCTTCGCCGACATATTGGGTCTGGGCCAGCGTGCCCTTCACCCCTTCGGTCAGTTCGGCGATCTGGGCATTGACGGCTTCAAGGTTGGTGCCCCCGGACGGGTCGAAGTTCTGCAAGTCCTCGCGTAGCTGTTCGAGCCGGGTCCACGCGAGCGCCTGTTCGTCAACGGCGGCGGTCTGGGCGTTGATGGCTTCCAGCGTGCTGGACATCTGCACGGCAGCATTGGCCTGCGACAGGGCCAGCATGGCGCTGGACAGACTGCGCAGCCCTTCGGCAGCCGAGACGGAATAGGTGCCCCATTCCGCAAGGGGCTGCTGGCTCTGCATGAAGGCCGTGCGCACCGCATCCACCGAAGCTGCCAGCGCGTCGGTGCTCTCGCTCAGGTCGGCGGCGGCTTCCTCGGCTTCGAACAGGTTCGCGGCGAAGGGCAGCGCCACGGCGGCGACGGTGCCGATCACCGCCCCGAGGGGGCCGAAGGAATCGAGTAGCTGGGGCAGTTGCTGCCCGAGGGCGCGGAAGGCGGAAGTGCCCATGCCGACCTGAACGGCCACGTCCTGCGCCTGCCGTCCGAAGTTCTGGATGGCCGCGCCGTTCTTGCTGAAAGCGGCCCCGAGGCTGTTCAGGCGGCTGTTCTGGTTCGCGGCAGCTTGGGTCGAGCGGGCCAGTTCGTCGGTGGTCTTGGCGAGCCGCTGGCGTTGCGCCTCGGCCAGCCGTTCCTGCTTCTGCGTCTCGGCCAGCGCCTTCGTCATCATCGCTTCGGCGCGGGTCGCATCGCTCAGGCTCTTGATCAGGGCCGTCAGGCTCTGACTGCCGACGGCATCGACCTGAACTTCGTAACGCGTGGAGCCAGTCATCGCCATGGGGCTTACCTCCGTTTCCGACCGCGCAGGCGGCGGCGTGTGGCGACCCTAGAGCCGCCTTCCATGCTCAAGGTGATCAGGGGCAGCGCATAGATCGCAGAGCCGCTGGACGGCCCGCCTGTGCCCGCTCCGTAGCGAAGCCCGATCTGATCCGAGTTGATCCATGAAAACGTGATGCTGAGAGTGGGGAAGCGCGCGATGGCATCGCGGGCGACCAGCGTCATGACATCGTGCCTGATCTCGACCGACGACGCGTAGGGTGCCACGTCGATAAACTGAAAGGCATCCTCGGGCGTGATCTGTTCGACGGGCGGGATGGCCGGGATTTCGCGACCGCCGCGATAGATGCGGAAGGCAGCGGCATAGCGCCAAGGGTGGTTTTTCTTGGCGGTGCCACGGGGGGCGCGTCGGTTGAAGTCGGCGACGATGTAGCGTGCGGCCTCGACCATCAGGGCGCGGTTATCTTGCTGGTCGGTCGTGATGGTCCGGTAGGGGACGAGGGGCCATTGATTGATGCCGTTCCAGCCGCCGGGGATGGTGCGCGTGGTCGATCCGACGATCAGCACCCGGCGAAGATCGTCGCCGGACATCAGGCCCAGCCCGACGGCCTCGGCGGTGAGGCGGTTCTGCTGCGCGGTGACTTCCTCACCCACGCCCGCGCGCAGCAGGTCTGGCACCGCAACGCGGGGGTCGGGGCCTTCGCGTCGGATGCTCAGGGCCATGGCGTCAGGCCCCGGCGATCAGACGCAGGCGGCGTTCAATCGTCTCGGCAGGACGGGGCAGCAGGGCGCGTTCCTGCGGCGCTGGGGCCGGGGGCGGCACGTCGGCGACGGGGGCCTCGGTCGTGGTGCCAGTGGCGACAGACAAAGGCACCTGTTGTTGCAAGGTGCGGGGTTCGCCACCTGCCGCAGTATCGGGCAGGCCCTCGGAACGGCGGGCCTCGTTCGGTGACATGACGCCCGCGCCGACCAGCTTGACGAGGATGTCGGCCCTTGCCGCAGGATCAGCCCGCAGAAGCGCGCCCTCGTCCAGATCAAGGCGCTGCCCGGCTGGCAGACCGAAGAACGCCCCGAAGGCAGCTTCGATCAGTTGCAGCACGGACCCAAGGCCCTGCGCGGCCCAGAGGGCAGCCAGCGTGGCAACCGTGCCATATTGGCTGGCACCCTCAAGGCTGCCGATCAGAGGTTGCGGGATGCGGAAGGCGCGGGCGATTTCCTCGACCCCGAGCCGATAAGCCTCGGCAAGCTGTGCGTCTTGGCTGGTGATTGACATGCTCTGCCATTTCAGCCCGCTCGCAAGAACAGGGACGTTACCGGCGTTCAGGTGCTGACTCTGAGTTTCCCATGCCGAACGAAGCTGCATCATCTGTTCTTTGGTCAGCCGTTCGTCGGTGGTCAGCACGCCCGAGGGGCGGGCCATGTTGTTGAAGAAAGCTGCCTGATGCGCGGCGATGGCGTTGGTCGAGGCGATCTGGGCTGCCAGCGCCTCGATAGGCGATCTGCCACGCAATGGGGCGCGCGGGTCGCTGTTGAGCTTGAGATGCATCACGTCGCGCGACGTGACGATCTGCCCGGCCAGCGATGCGGGCAATAGGGGCAGGTTCGGGATCGCATAGAAGACCTGCGGCTCACCGTCGTCATGGTGCCCGACATGAATCGTGGTGCCCCGCGCGGGAACGGGATGCAATGCCGTGATCTGATAGCGATCATCGCGCAGAGCGACAGCGAAGGCGTTCCCCGTGGTGAACAGGTCGCGGGTCAGCATGTCGAAGAAGTCCACCGGGCTTTGATAAGGGTTAGGGGCGCGCAGGACGCGCGAAAGGGGCGAGGTGGTGATGACCTTGACCCCTTCCCCCGGAACTTCGGATACGTGCCGTGCGGGCAGGCTGGCGACCGTCTGGGCATAGGTGCTGATGCAGGCTTGCACGATAGGCGAAGGCCCGGCCCCGAGGGGATCGCGGCCCTGCTGCCAGAAGTTCCACGGCCAGCTAGATGGAATGAAGCCCCCGCTGATCGGCAAGGCGAAGCCGACGGCAGAAGGGGCCTTCGTCAGGCCGAGGGCGGCGAAGGCGCGGGTCAGGAAATTCGGGGCCATCGTGGTTCGTCCGATCTGATGGGTTCGGACGCGATGATAGCCCGGAAACGGGCCTTTCGGCCAGCACTTTCTCAGAATTGTCTAATGAATAGAGTGTATTACGGTCCTGAATCGGGTTTGCTCGAAGATCAGTGACAGGTCGGAAACGATGCCGACGGGAATGCGCCAGATGACGAGCCGATGGCGTCAGGATCAGCGCCGATCAGAACGGGGATGAAATTGCCGATTTCGACCGGAATTTTTTCGCGAGCGGCGGAATCGTTTTAGGCGGGATTAAATTTGCGGAAAGCCCCCCGGCACGGTCAGCCGCCCCCGAGGGTCAATAAAAAATCGGGGCATACCCCGTAATACGATTCGGTCCCGGCGCAGAGGGCGTTCGCGTGCGTGTCAAGGTCAATGTCGTTCCGTATTACGATATGCCGAGGGGCAGCCGCACCCGGCAGGCCCGAGGCCCAAGGCCCCGTGACCTAGTGACGCTGGACATCCTGCACGATGACCGAGGACCAGACCGCGTGACACGCTGATCACAAGACAACCGCGACCGACAAGCCCAGCCGCCCCAGCCCCGGCAGCCCGTCGTCACCTAGTCACTGATGGTCCTGCTGTCGCATGGTGATGATAGGATCGCAGCCGATCACCGCGTCACCGTAGACACGGGCAGGGTTTCAACGCCGTCCACCAACGGTGGTTGGCGTTCCACATCATCCACCGTTGGTGGTTGATGCGAAAGTGCGCCACGCTCCACCATGCTGGCGATGGAGCGCTTCACACTGTCGTGGCGGCGGGGGTTCTTGCCGACATCGGGGGCGCATAGTTCATAGGCAGATGGAAGCAGGGCAGTTCCTTCCCGTTCTCGCCGATGTAGCAGCCCTGAAATTTCAGGGCTGGTTCATCAATGCTCGCCAAATGCGCGCGCACGTCACGCAGGGTGTTGCGATGATCCTTCCCGTAGTAGCGGGCGATCAGGCGGCGGGTTGACTTTTACTCCAACGGAGGAAAAGTCCTCTGGCCGGGTCAGTCCATCGGCCCCGAGATAGACGCATCCAAATCTGGATGCGTCTACGCCGATCTGGCGGCAGTAGTCACGAACGGCACGATTGACGTGAAAGGGCTCCTTTCCGCACATCTTGGCGATCACGCGGCTGTCGAGCGCGCCGGAACCAGTGCCGAGGCCGATGGAGGCCCCGTCAAAACTGACTTGGCTGTAATTTCAATCACTTATGGCGTGTGCCGAGAAAATCGGGAATTAGGGGCGAACGACGAGAAAATTTTCTCCTCGTTCGGCCCGGAAGGCCGGATTTCCTTGCACAAGCCGGGAAGACCCTAAGACCCCGATTTTAGGGCCGCTGGGCGGCCTCAAGGCTTCGCGGCCACCACCCTAGCGGGCGGGATCGGTTTGACGCTCACGGAGCGTCTGGCGGCGCGTGGCATGTCGGCTAGGTGCAGGATGCCGAGTTGAGCCAGCGCGATGGCGGCGAGGTCAGCCGGGCCGAGTCCAAAGCGGTGCAGGATCGGCGACGAATAGGTGACGCGGGCGAAGCCGAGGGTCGGCGGGGAAGTGGGTTTCCGCCAGACCAGCCCGGCGACGGTGGTTTCGTGGTCGAGGTATTGGAGCGCGTGGTGAACCGGAAGGGTGCCTGTGAAGCGGACAGGATGGCCCGTGATACGTTCCACCTCGCGGGCGAAGTCGTTGGGCTGGATCGGCAGGGCGATGGTCATCTCTTGCGCCCTTTCTTCGGGACGGGGGCCGGGTCGCGGGCCGGGTCCGGGGTCGGCAGGGCGCGGCGCAGCACGTCGAGCCGGATGCCGTGGCGCTGGGACAGGTGCGCGAGCGCAAAATGCCTTTCGAGTTCGTCGGCGATGTCGGCCACCGTGACAAGCTCGGCCCGCAGGTCTTCTATGCTGCGCGGGTCAGTCATGGCCTTTGATGATCGGCTCCCTGATCTCGTCCGGCACGGTGACGCGGTGCAGGGCGCAGGCAATCAGGAAGGCGGTGCGGAATTCCTCATGGTCATACTTCTCCGGGGCCTTGCCCGAAATGTGTTTGATCCAGTCGTAGCGCGGGTGGTCTTTCAGCAGGTCGGCGCTGGGGATGGTGTAGAGTCCATCCCGGCGCTCGATGCCGTAAGCGGTGACGGCCCACGTGCGGCCCTGCCACCAGATCGCGTCCAACGGATCACTGCGAAGCAGGACTTCATTGTCGGCGTGAATGATCGGCCCCGTCAGATAGCGGCGCGGGGGAATGTCCTTCATCGGGATCGGCTTGTAGATGGGGGCTTCCATCAGTTCTGCTCCATGTAGGGGTTGGGGAATCTTCTCAGGTGGGGAGTCTGCGCGTCAAGCACGAGGGCCGGAAAATCGGCTTGCCCTGTCGGGGTGGGGGCCATTCCAACTCCAAGGTTGGAAGGGAAGCGAAATACCCCAGTCCGGGGGGCGGGACACGGGACAAAGCCTATAGGCTTTTGTCCCGCTTGTCCCGGCACCCATCCGGCTTCTGGGCGGGACAAACCGGGACAATGTCCCGATTTGTCCCGGTTTGTCCCGGTAAAATGGGCTTTTTCTACCCGCGCAGGTTGTATTTTCCAGACCGTGACAGCGGGACATTTAACAATGTCCCGGTTCCGCTCTGGACTTTTCAATGAGTTACAGCACTCAACCTGCATGAACATCGCCACGGGCCTTGTTCCGGGACAGGTTCAGACGGGTGTGAATATGGTAGGAAACTGCGACGTAAACGTCGTTCTCGACCCTCAGATCATCCCGTTCCACGAGTTCTCCCCGCACCCGCTGGAACGCCTTTTTCTTGGCCTCGGGGGTGTCGCCCGTATGGGCGGCATAGAAGAACCCGCGCCAGTCCTCGATATGGAGGCCAGCGAAGGTTTCCTTGCCGTCCTCGCCTTCATTCCAGATACCATGCTCACGGGCGGCAGCCTCGAAAGTCTCAAGGGCCATTCGCTGTGTCGGGGTGTGGGCCTTCGGCTTTACGGGCGGGGCCTCCGCAGACCGCAGGATCGCGCCCGTGGCCTTTCCTTCAAGCTGCACCGTCTCCAAGGTGAAGTGCAGGTCGGCAGGCGTTGGGCCGTCCTTCATCCTCGTATTGATCACCCGGACCTGCGGCTTGTCCATCTCGACCCGGAATTCGAAGTCCAGCGCCGCCTTCAAGGCTATCGCACCGCGCGCCCTGTTCTTCTCAGCATGGCCCGTATGGTGGACCAGCATCACCGTCGCACCGGGATAGCGGACTCTCAGGTCGTCCATGGCTGTGATAAACTGGCCCATCTCCATCGTGCTGTTCTCGTCGCCCGGCCCGAAGTTCCGCGCCACGGTGTCCACGATGATCAGACGAGGCGTGCCATGCAGCTTCGCCAGCTTGTCCACCGTCTTGCAGACCGCCTTGGCCGAAGCCGCGTCCAGAAACTGCGCCGCACGGCGCGACTTGAACATGGGCACGCCTGTCAGGGACCGCCCCTTGTTCTTGGCCCAAGCTGCGAAGCGCCGGGCCAGACCGTTATGCCCTTCACCCGCGATCAGAAAGACCGACCCCTTCATGACCTCCTTGCCATGGAACGGCGTCCCGGTCGCCACGCAAAGGCCAATATCAACGGCGAGGAATGACTTGCCGCCACCCGGATCGCCGAAGATCATGCCCAGCGATTCCGTCTCGATCAGGTCGCCGACGACATATTCGGGTTCACGATATTCCAGATCGCCGACAGCATCGAATGCGAATTCCGATTCCGTCTGCTCATCACCCTGGGATTCCGGCATCGGGTCGTCCTCGGCCTCGCTCGGCTGTTCAGGACCGCCCCGCATCGCGTGGAGCGCGCCCTTCCAGTCCCAGCCCCGTGCCTTGGCCGTGGCGAGGATGGTGCCGACCGTCACGGGCCTGTCGGACCCGTTCCCGCTCCACTGGAACGTCTCCCATTTGGAGCCGTTCACCTTCTCGTCGTAGCCGGGCACGGTCCTGCACCATGCGTCCCAGATGTCGAAGGCATTGGGGGCACCGCTGGCATGGGCTGCCATCGACAGGGCAAGCCACTCGTCATAGTTCGCGAAGCTGTCGATGAAGGATAGCGCGTCGGCGAGCATCCAGTCCTTTTCGTCGGGCGGCAGGCCATCGAAGCCGCCGCGCCCCGTGGCAATGATGGCCTTGGGTTTCGGCTTCGGTGCGTTCACCCTCTTGGCCTGCAAGCCCCGGATCATGCCCTGCACCCGCCGCTTGAAAGGCCCTGTGTCGAAGTCCGGGTCGCCCTCGCGCCAGATCGTCCCCGGCACCGTGAAGAACCTCGTCTCGTCACCTTGGAAGCCGAGGCCGCCGACAGTCTTCTCGCCCGGCACGAGGTCCAGTTCGACCGACCAGCCGTCGCCGTCCTCGCGGGGCACCATGGCCCGCAGGCCCAGCCCCGAGGGCGTCACCCGCAATTCGATAGGATCATCCCCGATCAGGTTCCGACCCCATTCCTTGAGGCTGCCATCGGCGTTCAGCACATAGTCGAGGTCAATGCCGACATCCTTGGACCCGTCGCGGGCCAGATAGCCGACCTCGAAGCTGATCAGATCGTCGGCCTTCGTCTCGTTCAGCTTCGCGACGGCTTCCTGCGCATCTGCTTCGGTCAGCGTGGCAGCGATGACGCGATCCAGCGCACCGAGTCCTGTCTTGCTGTAGGGTATCTTCTTGGGCTTCTTCTTGCCCTCTGGATCGCGTTCGATCCTCGATACCAGCCAATTCGTTTCCGCGTTCGCGGCGTGTTGATCCTTCATGGACGTAACCCGTCGGGCTTGCCCGAAAGGCCCTTGCCGCGCTATCCTGTAATCCTTGGTCAGGAACAGGGTTGCGGGCGGGGTCTTTCGGGATTTCGCCCCTTCTCTTGTGAAGCTGTCTCTGCCTCGGGGTGGTGCAACCTGCCGATGGTCAGCATCTCGGCCCGCTCCACGTTCGTTCGTTCGGGTTGTTCGCCATCGTTGGTGTCGCGGGGCCTCCGCGTCCGGGGCGCGACCCCGGATTGCGCTGGTCAGATCACCGTCCAGCCGAAGAATTTGCCGTTATGGGTGGCAGACCACCTGTCGCGCTTCCGATGGTAGACGGTATCGGGCACGCCCCCGCCGAAAGTCTCGATCAGCTTCACCTCGGGGTCGATGGCCCGGAACAGGTTGATGCACGCCTTCATGTCGGTGCAGTCGCCTTCCTCGGGCATGTGCAGCACCCCGCGCCGGGTATTCCAGTCGTAGCGCAGTTCGCTGACGTAGCATTGCAGGCGCGGTTCGAAGATCATGCCGTCACCTCCCTCGGTTCGGTCGTGAGCGGTTGTTGAGGGCGGCGGGCCTTCACCCAATCGGGGGTGGCTTCCTCCTGCACCCGCGCGCGCTCGCGGTGCTCGTCGCTGACAGGCTCGACGGGCAGGCCGTTCAGGTCGTGGCGCATGGCACCCTCGGCGAGCAGCGCGTCCAGATAGGGCAGGCTGCCCGTGTAGCGCCGCAGGCAGCCCCTCAGATAGCTGTGCTGGCTGTCCTCGACCCGTTCGAGCAGTGCCTGCCCCAGCCCGAGGGCCAACGGCCTGACGGGGCCGCACAGCACCGCAGGCCGTTCCCCGATCCATTGGACCTGCGCGAAGAAGTCGATGCCCCAAGGCGGGCGCGGTCCCTCGACGGGCTTTGCCTTCCTCGGGGCCTTCGTGGCTTTAGGTGCCGGGGCCTTGGGTTCCGGCTCGGTCGGTGCCGGGATAGTCACATGCGCCATATTCAGACGCAGGATTGGTCGTGCCATGTGTCCTCCACAGCCGGAAAATCATTTCCGGGCTTGATTTATGTTTTGGACGACTGGATAATCATTCCATCCAGAACGATTATCTTTGAAGCCGCCCCGTGGACCTGCCATGGTGCGGCTTCAATCTTAGCGCGATTTGAATGCCCCGCAAGGGATTCTATCCGCAAAACGATTCTTTGACCAAATGGTCAAAAATCTGAAAAGCACGCAAATACAACGGATTCGTAATACGCTTAGACCGTCAGATTACAGGTTTTCCAGCCGCTGGTAATCCCCGCTGCATTGCCAGATGAAAAGCGGCTTACCTGTTATCAAATGGAATTCGTATTACGGAAAGTCGGGGTTTGGATAATCGTAATACACTCTGCCAGATAATCCGCGTGCCGTGAATGTCTAGGCTGGCCATAGGCAGCCATTACGCGAACGACAAACTGTTCAGTGCCGCTTGGGACGAGAGGTTTGGCCACGCGGCCAAACCTCTGAATGCTCACGACCGTGCAGCGCTGATCCAGATCGGTGCCAGCGAGGACGTAGGTTTCCGCACCGTGCGGAAACCTCCCTGCGCACCCGCTTGGGATGATCGTTTTGGTCATGTGACCAAGACGCCGGGGGCGACAGGTTTCGTAACGCTACGAAACCTCCCGACACGCGCTTGGGGTGAGAGTGTTACGCACTTGCGTAACACGCCGGGATGATCGTTTTGGCCATGTGGCCAAGACGCTGAATGATCATGATCGTGCGGGGCTGATCCAGCCGCATTTCTGTGCGGCTTATTGCCCTGAATGATTTGCAACCTACCGTAGAACGGTTTCGCCATGTGGCGAAACCGGAAATCTTCAACCCGACCCCCGTCACGCCGGAAAAACCCTGCCCCGCCCGAGGTTTCGCCGGGTCGAGGACTCCGGCCAAACTGCCGGACTCTCGCTCGGCCTGTGATTGATCGTTTTCCTAGCGCTAGGAAGACGGAAATCTTCAACCCTACCCCCGTCACACCGGAAAAACCCAAGGAAAACACGGTGGTTCCGCTGATTTCAACTCCGGCAAAAACGCCGGACTCGACAGGTTTACGAGCGCTCGTAAACCTCCCCACAAGCATGACCGCGCGGCGCTGATCCAGATCGGCGCAGGAAGGGCGGCAGGGGGGCGGGACAGGCTCACCCACGGGGACGAGGCTGGGGGCGCTGTAGCGGGCGCTCAGGGCCTCGTTCATCTCTTGGGCCTGCGCCATGGCCTGCGCTGCATGGCGTGCTTGGCGTCAAGCGGATCATCCCCTTGCTTCCTTAGCGAAGCAGCCGCGAAGTGAGCAGCACGGGCCTGCTCCAAGTCCATGAAGGGGAAAACGCCCAGCGACATGTCGCGCCGCTTGCCGTCAAGCTGGAACCGATAGTTCCACGTCCGGCTTCGCCCCCGCACGAGCAGGTAAAGCCCGCCGCCGTCATTATGCCGCCCGTCCGGCAAGGTGGCGATCTGATCATCCCGTAGCAGGTGGCGTTTCGGGTCATTCTTGCTGGCCGTAGTCGCCAGCGGATCAATACCCTGCGCGACCAGATTCCGCAGTTCCGCCGCTTTCGCCCGAGCCGCGATTAACGGCAGGGTGGCCCGCCCCAGACCCATTTCGCGGCGCTTCATGGTGATGGGCGAGGTGTAGCGAAAGCACCAAGATTTCGACCTTGGCTTAATGCAGAGATACAGGCCCCCACCATCGGGGTGGAATCCGCAGGCCAGCACTTCGACCGCATCGTCAGGCAGCCTGTGCAGGATACCCCTGAACCCGCTGGGAGGAAGTAGTTCGTAAGGCATCCGAGCCGGGTTCGCCTCGTTATGCAGGACGTTGTAGAGCGGGGCTTCCGACCTGATCGCCTCGGCCTCGGACTGTCGCGCCAGCCAGAAGTTCGGGAACCGCTCGAAGGTCGCGCGGGCCACGTCATTCATCCAAGGCTTATCCTTGTGATTTGTAACCCGGTGGAAGGGCCTCGCGCTGCACCCGACATAGAGCAGGCGGTCCTCGGCATCGTAATACCGATAGACTGTCGTCTGCTGCTCGCGCTGGGCCATGAGCGCCTGATAGTGATGCACGCGGGCCGTCATGCCTTGCCCTCGGCGCGGGCTTCCAGCCAAGCCTGCCAGTCGGTCAGCAGAACGTAATTCCGCCGTCCGATCTGGAACACGCGCGGGCCTCGGCCCTCGGCCTTCTCTCGGGCATAGGTCGAGTAGGGCAGGCCGAGTTCGGCGACCAGTTCGGTTTCGGGGGCGGCGACCCTCGGGCGCAGCCCCATGGTCAGCGCGTTCGAGATACGCTCGAACCTGTTATCCAGTTCATCCGTCAGTTCCATGATCGGGACTCCTTCTTGACCCGATCAGGCTGGCGCATGGCATTGGCACCATGCTCAGCAGGATACCAACTGATTTCAGGGTTTCTCCCAGACCCTGACGACCCCGACCTGCTGGGGCACCTTGCGCCGGATAGTGTCGAGCTTGACGGGCAAGGCGTCGCGATCTTCCAGCAACTCGTTGACCCGATCCATGATCGCCCCCGCGACCTGACGAGCCGAAGCATAAGGCCGCGTTCGGGCTTCCCGCGCGAGTAAGGCTTCCTGCCGGACCAGCGCCGCCAGATCGGGGCGCTGGGCGGCTCTGGCCTTGCCCCCGGCCTGCCGTTGCGTCCTCTCCTTGACGCGCTGGGCGGCCAGCGTATCGGCCAACGCCTGCGGGTTGGGGTAGACCGCGCGGGCCGTCCAGCTACCGTCCGGGCTGATCTCTATGCGGGCCTCGCCCCCTTGCGCCTCGGCCTCGGGAAAGAGCGTGTCGAGGAAGCTGGACAGGTTCTCCGGCTCGACCTCGTATTCGCGCAGGCCGTCGCCATGCTGGACCCGCAGCTTCATCCCGCCACCTCGGACCCGAACCAGATTTCCAGATCGGTGGCGATGAAGTTCGCATAGGTCCGTTCGATCATTTCAGCGGACGTGCCGCATTGCTTCGCTACGGCAACCACGGGCACGCCCTTGGCAAGGTGGTCGGTGATGTAGGTATGACGCGCGGCATAGGCCGTCACATCGTCCAGCTTCGCCTTCACCGTGGCGCGGGCGATGCTGTCGATCAGCAGGTCTTCTTTCCACCGTTCACCAAGCGGTGACGGCAGCAGGGGCGCGTCCTGATCGTTCCGACCGTCGGCAAGCCCGGCGAAGAAGGTGCCAGTGTTCGGCGACAGGATCATGGTGCGGGTGCCCGTCTTGCCCGATACCGTCAGCCTGCGCCCGGACAGGTCACGCACGCGGGCATTGACCAGTTCGCCAGAACGACAACCCGTCGCCAGCAGAGCGCGGATCATGTTGCGGGTGGCGCCATCTGGCGCCGCTGCGATCCACGCCTTGCGCTCGGCCTGATCCAGCACCCGGACCCGCTTGCCGAAAGCCTCGGCCCGTCCGAACTTCGACACGTCATCCCAAGGCTTCGGGATGTCGAGTCGATGCACCCGGCAGGCCAGATTGCAGATTGCCTTGAGCGCGGCCAGTTCCCGGTTCGCCGTGGCGCGGCGGGCGCGGTTGGTGTCCTCGTCGCCATCCTTGTGCAGGAAGCCGTCACGCCATTCCCTGACCTGCCTAACCGTCAACTTGTTCAGCGTCTGGCCGTTGGGGAATTGTTTCGCGATGCGCGCTGCCGTGTTGCGCAACTTGGTCCGGGCCGTCAGGCTGTCCGTCTCGGCCTGCTTGCCGTCGGCCCATTCCGTCGCGGCGGTCAGCAGGGTGACTTCCTCGGGGGCGGGGGCCAGCGCGCCCCGCGCCATCTGGCAAGCCTGATCGTAAGTCAGAATGTCGATGCCGTTGGTGGCGACGACATCATCGGGCACCACGCCTTCGAGCTTCTTTTCGGTATAGGTGCCATCCTCGGCGCGGGTCTTCGTCACCCACGTTCCGGGCATGGTGTTCAGACGGCGGTAGCCGATCTGAATCGTGTCGGTCAGGCGACGGTAATAGGGCTTGCGCCGGGGGGCGAGCTTGGCCCGATGGGTCGGCGTGGTGATCTTCTGGTCTTCGGTCTGGCGGGGCATCGTGGCGGCTCGTGTCTCGAATGTGTCTCGAATAGCTTCTAGAACTAGCTAGAGTCACTGAGAGCCGTCTGCAAGTATTTAGAATGATTTCAACAGGATGAATCGGGTAAGTCTTTGACCTGAAATGCCATTTCGCCCCCTCCTAAGGGGCAGGTTACAGGTTCAAGTCCTGTCGGGGTCACCATGGACCTTCCGCCTCGCTCCGGCCCCGTTTTTCCCGCGCAGGGGATCAGGCAACCGCGCCTTCGTCGGGCTGGTGGTCCGGGCTGGATTGGGCACGGTCCTGGCGCCACAGGTCGGGGGTCGTGCCCTCGGTTTCCCGGAACACGCGAATCAGGTGCGAGGCGTCGCAGAAGCCGGTTTCCTCGGCGATGCGGGTCACTGTCCGGTCGCTTCGGGCCAACAGCATCCGCGCCTGCGCCAGCCGTATCCTGACCGAGGCATCGGCGGGCGGGATGCCCAGGTCGGCATTGAAATGCCGCTCAAGCTTGCGGCGACCGACGCCCAGATCACGGGCGATGCGGGCGATGGGAAGCGGCGCCTGCAGGTTCTGCTGCATCGCCAGCAGGGCGCGGCGCACCAGCGGATCGCGGGCATTCAGCTCCAACGGCAGACCGGGCTGGGGGCGGTCTCCGGCCATCGGCTCGTCGATCATCATGATCGACAGGCTTTTGCGCGCGGCGGCGCGGCCCAGGTGGCGATCGACCAGAAAGGCCGCAAGATGCGCAGCACTGACCCCGCCCGAACAGCTGAGGCGGTCGCGGTCCACGACGAAGATCTGGTCCGAAACCGGGCGCATCCGTTCGAATTCGGCAAGGAAATCCTGGTGATGGAACCAGCTGACGCAGCAACGATAGCCATCCATCAGGCCAAGGCGCGCCAGAGCGAAGACCCCGGTGCAAAGCCCGGCGATGCCGATCCGCTGCGCGGCGGCGCGCTGCAGGAAAGGGGCAAGGCCGGGGGGCAGGCCGCCCCCACCCTCGATCAATCCGCCGACCACCACGATATAGTCGAAGCGGGCCGGATCGCCTAACCGCTCGTCCGGTTCGATCCTGACCCCGCATGAGGACTGGATCGGGGCCATGTCGGGCGACAGCACCGCCCAGCGGCAATGGATCGGGCGTGAGCCGTCGCCGTCATCCGCGGCCAGGCGCAGCACATCCATGAAATTCGCGAAAGCCGACAGCGTGAAGCGCGGCAACAGCACGAAGCCGATCTGCAGCCGTGGCCGTGGCGGGGCCGGTCGTGCGCCGGCGGCGGGGGGGTCAGCAAAGTCTGGCATGTGACGCGAATCGACGATGGTTCATGTCGCCATCATGCCATCGCTGCATCGCCCGTCCAACGGTCCCGTGACATCAGGGTGACAGGTGGCGCGTTGCCCTGGCGGCTTCGGTCATGTCTTCGGTATCGCCGCCGGTTTCGACCAGTTCGCGGGCCTCCTCCTCATCTTCATCCTCAAGCGCGGGGGGATCCTCGCCGGCCAGGAAATTCCCGAACTTCTCCAGCCCCGGAACATGGTCGGCCAGCACCCGCATCACCACCAGAAGGGGCACCGCGACGATCATGCCAAGCACCGACCACAGCCACGCCCACAGCGCCACGGTCAGGAACACGACGACCGTGTTCAGCTGCAATTTGCGCGAGACGAAATAGGGAGTGATGAGCTGACCCTCGAACGAGGTCAGCGCCAGATAGGTCAACGCCACCATCAGGGGCGTGAACAGGTCGTCGAAGACAAAGACCCCGACCAGCGCGGCGATGATGATGCCGAAGACCGGACCAAGATAGGGGATGAAGTTCAGCAGGAACCCGACCAGCCCGAACAGCACCGGCGAAGGCATCCCCCAGGCCCACATGGCAAGCCCGATCGCGATGCCCAGGCAGGCGTTGATCAGCGTGATCGCGCCAAGATAGGCGCCCAGCCTGTCCTCGATCTCGCGCAGCGCCAGATAGGCCGCGCGCTTGTCCCGCATCCGGTCGAAGCTTTGCACGATCTTCAGATACAGCAGATCGCCGGACGCGAGCATGAAGAACAGCAGAAACAGCGTCAGGATGATCTGTCCGATCACTGCCGGTCCCAGGTCCATCACGCTGCCAAGGGCGGTGGACTCGGTCGGGGCGTTCACCTGCACCTCGATATGCTGGTCGGGCGGCTGCGGGGTGCCGGGGGTGGGCACGCTGGTCACGCGTCCGGTGACAGTGCCCATCACGTCCGGGCCGACGATTTCGGCGGGGGGTGGTGCAGAGCCGGGGGGCGTGTCCTGTTCGTCGGTCGCCTTCTTGCCGCCGGTCAGTTCGTCCAGCTTGCGCGCCGCGCGCTCAAGCCCGGCGAAGTTGCGGCGGATCTCGGTGAACCTCTGTTCTAGCCGCGTGCCGATCTGGGGGGCGTTGTCGATCAGCCGGCTGACCGGGCCCGAGATCATCATTCCGATCCCCAGGATCGACACCACCAATCCCAGAGAGACAATCGCGGCGGTAACGGTCGGTCCGATGCGCCAGCGCTCCATCACCCGGCGGAAGGGGACGAAGACGAAGAACAGCAACAAGGCCAGCGTGACGGGCATCAGGAAGTCGCGGGCCTGCGCCACGAACCAGAACATGAGGATCAGGAAGATCCCGATGATGGCCCAGTTCGCGACCTTGGGAAGCGCCGTACCCTTGCCAGCGTCGCGGGGCAGGCTGGGGAACATATGGGTCGATGGGTCGGGCGGTGTCACGGTTGCTCCCCTTTTTGGCGGTCCGCTGCGCCGGGAAGAAACGCGAACCCCGCGGGCAGGTTCCTGTCCGCGGGGCAAAGGCATAAGTGGGGAATCGGCGCCTGTTACAGCGGGTGATCGCCAGTCGCGTCGATGACGCGGGTGGGCAGGCCCAGGTCGCCCAGAAGCTCCAGGAAGGGGCGGGCGGGCAGATCCTCGACATTGACCATCTTCTTGACGTTCCAGGTGCCGCGCGCGACCAGGATCGCTGCCGCGACCGGGGGGACGCCCGCGGTATAGCTGATGCCCTGGCTGCCGACTTCCTCATAGGCCTGTTTGTGATCGGCCACGTTGTAGATGAAGACCTCGCCCGGCTTGCCGTCCTGCGAACCCTTGACCAGATCGCCGATGCAGGTCTTGCCCTGATAATCGGGGGCAAGGCTGGCGGGGTCGGGCAGCACCGCCTTGACCACCTTCAGCGGCACGACCTCCAACCCCTCGGCGGTCTTGACCGGCTTTTCGCTGAGAAGTCCCAGGTTCTGAAGGACGGTGAAGACGTTGATGTAATGCGCGCCAAAGCCCATCCAGAAGCGGACATCCGCGTCCTTGTAGCGCGCGGACAGGCTGTGCACCTCGTCATGGCCGGACAGATATGCGGTCTGCTTGCCGACGACGGGAAGATCCCATTCGCGCCCGACCTCGAACATCTTGTTCTCGGTCCATTTGCCGCCCTGCCAGGCATAGACGGTGCCGGTGAATTCGCGGAAATTGATCTCGGGGTCGAAGTTCGTGGCGAACCAGCGGCCGTGGCTGCCCGCGTTGATGTCGACGATGTCGATCGAGTCGACCTTGTCGAAATATTCGTCCTCGGCCAGTCGGGCATAGGCGTTGACGACGCCCGGATCGAAGCCGACGCCCAGGATCGCGGTGACGCCGGCCTTTTCGCAGGCTTCGCGGCGTTTCCATTCATAGTTGCCGTACCAGGGCGGTGTCTCGCAGATCTTGGCCGGGTCTTCGTGGATGGCAGTGTCCAGATAGGCGGCGCCCGTGTCGATGCAGCCCTGCAGGACAGTCATGTTCACGAAGGAAGAACCGACGTTGATGACGATATTCGCGTCGATCTTGCGGATCAGCGCGGCCACGGCGTTGCTGTCCATCGCGTCGAGCGTATGGGTGGAAAATTCGACCGTATGGCCCTTTTCACGAATGCTCGTGATGATCTGCTCTGCCTTTGCGACAGTGCGGCTTGCGATGTGCAGACTTCCAAATTCCTTGGCATTCTGCGCCATCTTGTGCGCGACCACCTGGGCGACGCCGCCGGCGCCGATGATGAGCACGTTTTTGGCCAATTCGATCTCCTTTTCTTGGCAGGGAATATATCGTCGGGGGCTCTCTGGCTTGTTTTCAGGACAGGCTGGATTTGTAGTCGTCGTAGGTGAACCGGCGGACTTCGCGGATCGTTCCGTCTTCGTCGCGGATCGCGATCGAGGGCATGGTCACGCCGTTGAACCAGTTCTTCTTGACCATGGTGTAACCCGCGGCATCCGCGATGCTGATGCGGTCGCCGACCTTCAGCGGCGCGGCAAAGCGGCCCTCGCCGAAAATGTCGCCGGCAAGGCAGGTCTTGCCCGCCACCTGATAGGGATGCTCGCCTTCCTGCGGCAGCTTCGCGGTTTCGCGATAGATCAGCAGGTCCAGCATATGGGCTTCGATCGAGCTGTCGACGATGGCGACATCCTTGCCGTTATGGATCAGGTCCAGCACCGTGACCTCAAGCGAGGAGGAGCGGGTGATGCTGGCCTCGCCCGGTTCCAGGAACAGCTGGACGCCGAATTTCGCCTGGAACGCTTTCAGCCGCGCGGCCAGCCGGTCCAGCGGATAGCCGTCGCCGGTGAAGTGGATGCCGCCGCCAAGGCTGACCCAGTCGAGCTTCTCTAGGAAGCCGCCGAACTCGGCCTCGATCCGGGAAAGCTGCGCGTCGAACAGGTCGAAATCGCCATTCTCGCAATTATAGTGAATCATCACACCGGAAATGCGGTCCAGCGCGCTTTCCAGCCGCGGCAGATCCCATTCGCCAAGACGCGAGAAGGGACGTGCCGGATCGGCAAGGTCGAAGCCGCTGGTCGAAAAGCGCGGGTTCAGGCGCAGGCCCATCTTGATCCCGCGGTCCTTGGCCTTGCCCCCGAAACGGTCAAGCTGGCCGAGGCTGTTGAAGATGATCTTGTCGGCGTAGCCCAACGCCTCGTCGATCTCGCCATCGGCCCAGGCCACGGAATAGGCGTGGGTTTCCTTGCCGAATTCCTCGTGCCCCAGCCGCAGTTCGAACAGGCTGGAGGAGGTGGTCCCGTCCATGAACGGTCGCATGAAATCAAAGGCCGACCAGGTGGCGAAGCATTTCAGCGCCAGCAGGCATTTCGCGCCCGAATGCTCACGCAGATACTGGACACGCTCCATGTTGACCCGCAGCTTGGCAAGGTCGATCAGGTAATAGGGGGTCTGAAGACCGGACATGATGCGTATCCCTTCGCAAGCGTGGATCGAAGAAGCGCTCATTTAGGCTTCCCCCGCGGATTTCGCAAGGAACGGTGACGTGGCGATGACGCTGATGTCGCGCGACTTCCACGGAAATCAGGCCGCCGGAACTGCCGTTATTTGTGGCAGCCCGCGTATTCCCGGCGGCGGGGCGCCAGTGCGCTGCACGATGCTTGATCGGAAAGGCCGCCGGCGTTAGCGATTTGGGTATGACAGATCGCAGACATAATGTGCTTATCATGCTTGCCGTCGCGGCTGTGATCGCGGGCGTGCCCCTGCAGGCAGTCAATGCGCAGGAGGGGATCGTCCTCGGCAGCAAGGTGGTCGAGGATTCCGACGACAACCGCTTCTTCCTGCGCACCGGAGGGATCGCGCGGGATGACGTGACCTACAAGGGGCTCACGCCGGGTCAGCGTTACACGCTGGCCGCCCAGCTTTTCGACGTCGCGAAGGGCGAGACGGTGGGAGAGCCCACTTTCGCCGGGCTGACGCCCGAGGCGGCCGAGGGCAGCACCAGCTTTCAGTTCCCGGTCCCGCCGAACCGCACCCGGTTCAATGTCGACTATGCCGTCTACCTGACGCTGTACGAAGGCGAGGTTGATGCCACGTCGATGGCCGGTGCCAGATCGCTTGCCGAGATCCGCGATACCAAGGGCGAGGCGACCGTCATCCAGGTCCATGCGGTCCAGCGCGTGACCGTGGCCGCTGCGGACGCCGCCGACGGCGACCAGTCCCTTCCCGGATCGGGCGGCATCATCCGTGCGACCGTCGACTATGAAAATCTCGTCGAAGGGTATCACTACACGCTTTGGGGTGAATTGCTGAAACCGTCGGGGCAGGCGACAGGGATCTATGCCAGCATCCCCGATTATGCGCCCGAAGGCAAAAAGGGCAGCGTCACCATGGAGTTCACGGTGCCCAAGGGGTTCGAGGGTGTGGCGCTGGTACCCTCGATCGGGCTTTATCACAAGTCGCGCGTCGGCATCGACGAGAAGGGCGTGCTTTACGTCCTGCCCGATGCGAAGGTCCCGGTGATGATCGCCTCGGACCCGAACCTGAACGTGCCCGCAAAGACGGTGGCCATCGGCACGCTGTTCGAGGATCTACCCGCCGAGTGACGCCGCCCGCACAGGTTGCGCCGCGTCAGTCGTCGACGATGGACAGGATCTTCGGCAGGGCCGGGCAGGGCAGAAGCTGGTTTTTCGCCACGTCCGCAAGCGTGTGGTTGTGCAGGAAGACATAGACATGGGCCGACAGGCTTTCCCACAGCCGGTTCGAGAGCGTCTGTGCGCGCGATCCAGAAATCCCGCCCGATGCGCCCGCGCCGACATGCATGGCGCTGACGGTTTCGTCCACGGCTTCAAGGATGTCGGCGACGCGGATCGTCTCGGGTGTCTTGGCCAGACGATAGCCGCCACCGGGACCGCGCACGGATTCGACAAGCCCGGCGCGCCGCAGCCGGACGAACAGCTGCTCGAGATAGGGCAGCGAGATGTCCTGGCGTTTCGAGATCTCCGCCAGCGACGTCAGGTCATCTCCCTTGGCTATCGCCAGATCGGTCAGGGCGACCATGGCATAGCGCCCTTTGGTGGACAGCTTCATCTTGACCTCCATAGCCATTGCATTGACGCAATGGGATCTCTTGGGCTAATCCGCTTTGCCGACTTTTGATTGCGTCTTGCCTATGCCGGGCGCGCTTCCCAGATTGACGATCTAGAGCCGCGCCGCCACAGGGTCAAGAAACCCGAGTTTCAAAGGAAGCCCATGCCCGAACTGATTTTCCCCGGTCCCGAAGGTCGTCTTGAGGGGCGCTATCACGCGCAAGCCGCCCCCGACGCCCCCATCGCCATCATCCTGCATCCGCATCCGCAATATGGCGGGACGATGAACAACCGGGTCGTCTACAACCTGCATTACGCGTTCCATCGCATGGGCTTTACCGTCATGCGGTTCAACTTCCGCGGCGTCGGTCGCAGCCAGGGCGAGTTCGACCAAGGCATCGGCGAGCTTTCCGATGCCGCCTCGGCGCTGGATTACCTGCAGGCGATGAACCCCAACAGCAAGCATTGCTGGGTGGCAGGCTTCAGCTTCGGCGCCTGGATCGGAATGCAGCTGCTGATGCGGCGCCCCGAGATCACCGGCTTCATCTCGGTAGCACCCCCGGCGAACATGTATGACTTCAGCTTCCTTGCGCCGTGCCCGTCTTCGGGGCTGATCATCAACGGGACCGCCGACCGCGTGGCCCCGCCCAAGGACA
The DNA here is from genome assembly GCF_049446195.1 of Paracoccus sp. KR1-242. NCBI lineage: Bacteria > Pseudomonadati > Pseudomonadota > Alphaproteobacteria > Rhodobacterales > Paracoccaceae > Paracoccus > Paracoccus sp. KR1-242. The sequence goes on along the minus strand of NZ_JBMSED010000008.1, from coordinate 13,032 downwards.
CCAATACGCTGGTGGGCAAGCTGCGCGAGCAGAAGGGCATCACCATCACTCATGAAGAGATCGAGGGCGCGGATCACTTCTTCCGCGATGACGAGGTCCACATGAAGCCGATGATCGACAAGGTGCAGACCTATGTCCGCCGTCGCCTGACGGAAACCACGCGCTGACGGATACGCGCGCCCCGGCGGGTCCGGGGTGCGCGGCTGTCCGACTTTCCGGTCCATTGCTTCTGGCATCTGCCCGCGCTTCGCGATAGGAGCGGGGCGAAACGCAAAGGAGCCGCGCATGAGCGATCTGACCGCCCGTTTCAGTTTCCTGAACGAAGCCGACCGGTTGAAATCCGTCGATCGCGCGAATGTGCTGATGGACCTGTCCCGTCCCGAGAACAGCGCCGAGCACAGCTGGCATGTCGCCCTTTACGCGCTGCTTTTCGGCGGCAGCGACCGCGCCATCGCGATGATCCTGTTGCATGACCTGGTCGAGATCGACTGCGGCGACCACCCGATCCACCTGCAGCACGACACGCTGGCGGTCGAGGCCGCCGAGCTGGCCGCCGCCGAACGGCTGTTCGGCCTTCTGCCCGACGGCGCGGCGTTGCTGGAGCTTTGGCGCGAGTTCGAGGCGGGCGAGACCGCCGATGCGCGTCTTGCCAAGCGCATGGACCACGTCCAGCCGTTGTTCCAGGTCCTTTCCGCGCCCAAGCCTTTGTCGGATCATCTGGAGATCGTCGAAGGTAACATGACTGCGGGGCGCGCGGCACGCCTGTGGCAGGAATGGCCCGAGGTAATGGAGGCTGCGCGCGCCATCCGCGAACGTCGACCCGTGTCTGGCGAACTGGCCGGGACGCTGGTTTTCCTGGCCGAGGCCGACCGTCTGAAATCCGTCTATCGGGCCAGCACGCTTTGCGACGCCTCGCGCCGTGAAAACAGCGCCGAACACAGCTGGCACCTGGCGCTTTATGCGCTGGTCATGGCGCCTCTGGCCGGGGCGGATGTGGATATCGGCCGCGTCATCCGCATGCTGATCCTGCATGATCTGGTCGAGATCGATACCGGCGACGTGCCGCTGCATTCGCAGAACGGCGCCGCCCATCACGGCGCTGCGCAGATGGCGGCGGAAGAGGCCGCGGCCGACCGCCTGTTCGGGATGTTGCCCGTGGAACAGGGACGCGAATTGCGCGCGCTGTGGAGCGAGTTCGAGGCAAACGAGACCCCGGACGCGGTCTTTGCCAAGTCGCTCGACCGTGCGCAGCCGGTGATGCAGAATATCCGCTCGGGCGGGGGAAGCTGGATCGAATACGATGTCACCTATGACCAGCTGGTCGAGCGCGTGGGCCTGCGCATCCAGCGCGGCGCGCCCGCCATCTGGGACTGGCTCAGCGAAAGCTCTCGCGTCTATTTCACCCGCTAGCAGCGGGCAGTCCGCGGTCCCCGCCCAAGGTGCCGCGGCACTTCGCCGGGCTTTGGTATGCAAACGTATACCGGCCTTTCCTTTGCCCCGGTTTGCCGCTATAGGGCGGTCAGCCGAATCCAACCAAAGGGACCACCCATGTCGAAGATCAAGGTAGAGAATCCTGTCGTCGAACTCGACGGCGACGAGATGACCCGGATCATCTGGGATTTCATCAAGCAGAAGCTGATCCTTCCCTATCTGGACATCGACCTGAAATATTACGATCTGGGCATCGAGGAGCGTGACCGCACCGAGGACCAGATCACCATCGACGCCGCCAACGCGATCAAGCAATACGGCGCCGGCGTGAAATGCGCGACCATCACCCCCGACGAGCAGCGCGTCGAGGAATTCGGCCTGAAGAAGATGTGGAAGTCGCCGAACGGCACCATCCGCAACATCCTTGGCGGCGTGATCTTCCGCGAGCCGATCATCTGCAAGAACGTGCCGCGTCTGGTCCCGCACTGGACGAAGCCGGTCATCGTCGGCCGCCACGCGTTCGGCGACCAGTACAAGGCGACCGATTTCCGCTTCCCCGGCAAGGGCAAGCTGACGATCAAGTTCGTCGGCGAAGATGGCGAGACCATCGAGCACGAAGTCTTCCAGGCGCCGTCCTCGGGCGTTGCCATGGCGATGTACAACCTCGACGAGTCGATCATCGACTTCGCCCGCGCGTCCCTGAACTATGGCCTGCTGCGCGGCTTCCCGGTTTACCTCTCGACCAAGAACACCATCCTGAAAGCCTATGACGGCCGCTTCAAGGACCTGTTCCAGAAGGTTTATGAGGAAGAGTTCGAAGAGCAGTTCAAGAAGGCCGGCATTCATTACGAGCACCGCCTGATCGACGACATGGTGGCCTCGAACCTGAAATGGTCGGGCGGCTATGTCTGGGCCTGCAAGAACTATGACGGCGATGTGCAGTCGGACACCGTCGCGCAGGGCTTCGGCTCGCTGGGGCTGATGACTTCGGTCCTGATGACGCCCGACGGTAAGACCGTCGAGGCCGAGGCCGCCCACGGCACCGTGACGCGCCACTATCGCGAGCACCAGAAGGGCAACCAGACCTCGACCAACTCGATCGCGTCGATCTTTGCCTGGACCGGCGGCCTGAAGCACCGCGCGAAACTGGACAGCAACGAAGCACTGATGAAGTTCGCGACGACGCTGGAAAAAGTCACCGTGCAGGCGGTCGAAGACGGCCACATGACCAAGGACCTGGCGCTGCTGGTCGGTCCCGACCAGAAATGGCTGACCACGATGGGCTACCTGGAAAAGGTCGACGAGTACCTGAACAAGGCGCTCGCGGGCTGATCCGCCGCCACTGCGATGCTAAGGCCGGGGTTTTCCCCGGCCTTTTTCTTTTCCCGCCCCGATCCGCGGGTTGCGGCGTCGGGTTTGGGTATTTGGAAAACGGTGAATGGACACGCGCGCGCGAGATTGCGCAAAGGCGGCTTAACAGTTCGGCCGCATTGCAGTAAGGGAAGCGCAGCAAAACCCGGAGTGCCCGCCATGAAAGCTGCCGTCATCACTTTCCCCGGTTCGAATTGCGACCGCGACCTTTCGGTTGCGCTGGCGCAGGCGGGGGCCGATGTGACGCGGGTCTGGCACAAGGACGAGGCGCTGCCGGCCGGCACCGATCTGGTCGCCGTGCCGGGTGGTTTCTCATTCGGTGACTATCTGCGCTGCGGCGCGATCGCGGCCCATTCGCCCATCGCCAATGCCCTCCGTGCGCATGGCGCCAAGGGCGGCTATGTGCTGGGGATTTGCAACGGTTTTCAGGTTCTGACAGAACTGGGCCTGTTGCCCGGCGCGCTTATGCGCAATTCCGGCCTGAAATTCGTCTGCCGCGAGGTTGCGCTGAAGGTCGCCACCGCCGCGAGCCCGTTTACCTCGGGCTTTGCCGCGGGCGAGGTGATCCGGGTTCCGGTCGCCCATCATGATGGCAATTACCAGATCGACGCCGAGGGGCTGGCAGCCTTGAAGGCCGAGGATCGCATCGCCTTTACCTATGCGCCCGGCATCAATGGCGCGGTTGAGGATATCGCCGGGGTGCTGTCCTCGAATCGCCGGGTTCTGGGCATGATGCCCCATCCCGAGCGCGCCGCCGAACCGGCGCATGGCGGCACCGATGGCGCCAAGCTCTTTGCCGCACTGGTTCAAGAGCTGGCCAAGGTGTGACTTGAGCGCCTGAGTTTCGCGCATTAGATTGGCTTGTCCCCCAAGCGGGGTTGGCCGGAGGTTCATGCAGGACGACGATCTTTCCCCCGGGGATTCAACCGGAATGGCTGAGGCCGGCAGGACAGGCGCGTCCGGCCGGTGGGGTCTGCGTGGCATCATCGCCGCGCTGATGGTTCTTGCCGTTGGGACGATCTGGTTCACCAACAGCTGGCTGACGGCGCGGTTCTCGGAAACGACGCGGGTGCGGACCGAGTTGCGTTCGGCGCTGTATATCGGGAACCTGCTATCGGAATTGCAGCGCACCTCGGTGGTGCCGCTGCTTCTGGCGCGCGATCCGGCGTTGATCTCGGCGCTGACCGGGAACGATTTCTCGACCACGTCGTCGCGGCTGATTTCGGCGCAGAAAGAGATCGGCGCGGCCTCGATCCGGCTGCTTGACGCCTCGGGGCGGACGGTCGGGTCGACCGATCGGAATCTGCTTGGCACGAATTACGTACAAGAGCCGTTTTATGTCGAATCCCTGCGTTCGAAGGACACGGTCTTTACCGTTTCCCCGTCGCCGCAGGGGGCCTATGAATTCGCCTATTCCCGGGCCGTGGTCTCCGAGGGGCGGACCTTGGGGGTGGTGGTGGTCGGGGCCGACCTGACCCGGCTGGTGCGGTCCTGGGCCGGAATTTCGGATGCGATCGCGGTGACGGACAGTTCGGGGCAGATCATCCTGTCGACCGAACCGCGCTGGCGCGGGCTGACCTTGCCCGAGGCGCTGTCGGTGCGTTCGGCGCCCTCGGCAATCTCGCGCGCGTTCCAGGTGACGGCCGACTGGACCTCTCCGCCCGTCGATGCCTATGTGCAGGGCAAGGCCGTGATGCAGGCCGAGACGCGGATCCCCTTCCGCGGCTGGAAGATGATCGCCTTTACCACCTACGATTCGGTGCGCGAACGGGTGAATGCGGTCCTGGCCATGGTCATCATGGCATTCGCCATTCTGCTGGCCGCCGTCTTCTATCTGCTGTCGCGGCGCGCGCGGGTGGAATCCGCGGCCTATATGCGTGAATCTGCGGATCTGCGTGCGCTGAACCTGCGCCTGACACGCGAGATTGCCGAGCGCGAACGGGTGCAGAAGGAATTGCGCGTGGCCGAGCAGACAGTGCAGCAATCCTCGAAGCTGGCCGCGCTTGGCGAGATGTCGGCCGGCGTCAGCCACGAGCTGAACCAGCCGCTTGCAGCGATGAAGACCTATCTGGCGGGGGCTCGTGTGCTGCTGCAACGGGGCCGCGCCGAAGAGGCGCTGTCCAGCTTCCAGCGCATCGATGACCTGGTCGAGCGGATGGGCGCGATCACCCGGCAACTGAAATCCTATGCCCGTAAGGGCGGCGAGGCGTTCGAGCCGGTCGATCTGCGTGCGGCGCTGTCCAGCGCACTGGTCATGATGGAGCCGCAACTGCGCAACCGCACCATTCGACTGCAGCGCCATATCCCGCGCTATCCGGTCATGGTGATGTGCGACCGCATCCGGCTTGAACAGGTGATCATCAACCTTTTGCGCAACGCGATCGACGCCATCAAGGCTGTCCGCGACCCCACGATTGCGATCAGCGTCAGTTCGGGGTCTCACGCATTCTTGTCCGTCCGCGACAACGGTCCGGGCGTTTCCGATCTGGAAAAACTCTTCGAACCCTTCTTTACCACCAAAAAGCCCGGCGAAGGGACGGGCCTTGGGCTGGCGATCTCTTCTGGGATCGCGGCTGACTTCGGTGGTCGCCTGACGGCGCATAACGCCGAAGGTGGAGGGGCCGTATTCGAACTGGAGCTGCCATTGCACGAACCTGGCCACAAGGGCCGGTCGCAAATGGCCGCCGAATGAATAGAAAGGTGATGCGCCCATGAGCCGCACGATGAAGATTGCAGTTGTCGACGATGAACCGGATATGCGCGAGTCGATCCGGCAATGGCTGGCACTTTCCGGCTTCGAAGCTGAAACCTTTCCCAGCGCCGACGACGCGCTGAAGGTGATTGCGGCCGACTGGCCGGGGATCATCATCTCGGACATCCGGATGCCGGGCATCGACGGGATGGCTTTCCTCAAGCGGCTGATGGGTATCGATTCCGGGCTGCCGGTCATCATGATCACCGGGCATGGCGACGTGCCCATGGCGGTCGAGGCGATGCGCATCGGCGCGATGGACTTCATGGAGAAGCCCTTCAACCCCGAACGCCTGACCGAGCTGGTCAAGAAGGCCGCGCAGGCGCGCCGCATGACGCTGGACAACCGCGCGCTGCGCCGCGACCTGAGCGAGGGTCAGCAGGTCATGTCCAAGCTTATCGGCGCAAGCCCGGTCATGGATCGCCTGCGCGAGGATATCCTTGATCTGGGGCAGGCTGACGGCCACGTTCTGATCGACGGCGAGACCGGCACCGGCAAGACGCTGGTCGCGCATGCGCTGCATGCCGTCGGGCCGCGCGCCTCGAAGAAGTTCGTCCCGATCTCTTGCGCCGCCTATAATGACGAGGTGCTGGCGGCAAAGCTGTTCGGTCCGGTCGAGAACGGTCTTCCCGCGGTCGAGGAAGCCCGGGGCGGGACGCTGTGCCTTGAGGATATCGAGGCGCTGTCCGATCCGCTGCAGGCGCGGCTGCTGGCCTTTATCGCCGAGCAGGGCGTGCCCGCGGAAACCCGCATCATCGCCATTTCCAACGCACGGGGCGAAGGTCGCCGGGCCGAGGATTCGCTGCGGCCCGATCTTTTCTATCGCCTGACCGCGCTGAAGATTACCCTGCCGCCGCTGCGTTCGCGCGGTGAGGACATCCTGTCGCTGTTCACCCGCATGACCGAACAGTTCAGCGAGGAGTATGGTTGCGAGCCGCCGCAGGTCACCGCGCAGGAGGCCGCGCAGTTGCTGCAGGCGCCCTGGCCGGGCAATGTTCGCCAACTGATCAACGTGGCCGAGCGCGCGGTCCTGCAGAACCGCCGCGGATCGGGGTCGATCGCCTCGCTGCTGATGGCCGATGGCGAAGATACGCAGGAAGCAACCACGACCGAAGGCAAGCCGCTGAAGGAATACGTCGAAAGCTTCGAGAAGATGCTGATCGACAACACCATGCGTCGCCACAAGGGCAGCATCGCCGCGGTCATGGACGAACTGTGCCTGCCGCGCCGGACGCTCAACGAAAAGATGGCGAAATACGGGCTGAGCCGCAGCGATTATCTGTAAGCAGGGCGGATGCGCGCCGTTTCAGGTGAAAAACCCATTGTAACGGCGCGTCCTTCCCCGCTATCTTCGCGGTAAGGGGCGCTTTCGCAACCTTCGGTTGTTCGTCCCCAACAGTTTCGCAGCGCGACTGCCTCCTGCGGCCTCATTTTGCGCCGTCGGCTAATCGCGCGGGAAAATCGCGCCCATGCCCCAAGGGGCCTCTGGGCATCCGTGATCGCCGCCCCGACCGCCTTGACGGCGCAAGGGGCGAAGAAAGGTAAACAGACGCGATGGATCGCGCAGCGCAGCTTGATCGTGAACGGTGCCGGGGATTTGTCCCGGGCGCCGCGATTGCTGCTGCTCGCACGGTGTATCGCGATCTCTCATTGTGCGGCCGTCCGCCAGGACCGCGCTTGCGCGGCACAAGCCGGCCGCCCGAAAGTCGGAAACATGTCAAAGAAAATGCTGATCGACGCCACGCATGCCGAGGAAACTCGGGTTGTCGTGGTCGATGGAACCAAGGTCGAGGAGTTTGACTTCGAGACCGTCAACAAGCGGCAGCTTGCTGGCAACATCTATCTGGCAAAGGTAACGCGGGTCGAACCCTCGCTTCAGGCCGCGTTCGTGGATTACGGTGGAAACCGCCACGGCTTCCTGGCCTTTGCCGAAATCCACCCGGATTATTACCAGATCCCCGCCGCCGACCGTAAGGCGCTGATCGAGGAAGAGCGGCAGGCTGCCGCTGCCGAGAACGAAGAGGCCGAAAAGCCCAAGCGTAACTCGCGCCGTCGCAAGGGTGCCAAGCCCGCCGCCGCCGACGCGGGCGATGCCGTCGTGTCCGAGGACATCGCAGGCATGGCCATCGTTGACCCCGCAGAAGGGGGCGATGACAGCGCAGGCCCGATCGAGACGACCGAATCCGGTGCGTCCGAAAGCGCTGCCGAACATGTCGCGGACGACCACGAGCAGCACGACGAGCACGAGGAAGACGGTATCGAGTCGGTCGCCGAAGAGGACGTGGCCGAAGAGATCCAGGTCCCGAAGAAGCCGCGCGCGCGCCGTTACAAGATTCAGGAAGTCATCAAGGTCCGGCAGATCATGCTGGTCCAGGTCGTCAAGGAAGAGCGCGGCAACAAGGGTGCGGCGCTGACCACCTATCTGTCGCTGGCCGGTCGCTATTGCGTGCTGATGCCGAACACGGCGCGCGGCGGCGGCATCAGCCGCAAGATCACCAATGCCGCGGACCGCAAGAAGCTGAAGGAAATCGCCAGCGAGCTGGAAGTTCCGGAGGGCGCGGGCCTGATCATCCGCACCGCGGGCAGCCAGCGCACCCGGACCGAGATCCGGCGCGATTACGAATACCTGATGCGCCTGTGGGAGCAGATCCGCGAACTGACCTTCAAGTCGATCGCCCCGGCGCCCGTCTATGAGGAAGGCGACCTCATCAAGCGGACCATCCGCGACATCTATTCGAAAGAGATCGACGAAGTTCTGGTCGAAGGCGACCGCGGTTATCGCACCGCCAAGGACTTCATGAAGATGATCATGCCGTCGCATGGCAAGAACGTGAAGCACTATACCGACCAGATGCCGCTGTTCGCGCGCTTCCAGGTCGAAAGCTATCTGGGTGGCATGTTCAACCCGGTCGTCCAGCTGAAATCGGGCGGCTATATCGTCATCGGCGTGACCGAGGCGCTGGTCGCGATCGACGTGAACTCGGGCCGGGCCACCAAGGAAGGCTCGATCGAGGATACCGCGCTGAAGACGAACCTGGAAGCGGCCGAGGAAATCGCCCGCCAGCTTCGCCTGCGCGACCTTGCCGGCCTGATCGTGATCGACTTCATCGACATGGAGGAGCGCAAGAACAACGCCGCCGTCGAGAAGCGCTTCAAGGACAAGCTGAAGACCGACCGTGCGCGGATCCAGGTCGGCCGCATCTCGGGCTTCGGCCTGCTGGAGATGTCGCGCCAGCGCCTGCGTCCGGGGATGCTGGAATCGACCACGCAGCCCTGCGCGCATTGCCACGGTACCGGCCTGATCCGTTCGGATGACAGCCTTGCGCTGACCATCCTGCGCGCGATCGAGGAGGAGGGCACCCGCAAGCGCTCGCGCGAGGTTCTGGTCAAGGCGCCGGTCGCGGTCGCCAACTTCCTGATGAATGCGAAACGCGAACATATCGCCGGGATCGAGACGCGCTATGGCATGTCGGTGCGGGTCGAGGCCGATCCGGTCCTGATCTCGCCTGATTACGCGATCGAGAAGTTCAAGACCGCCATCCGCAACGTGCCGGAAGTGGTGTCGCCGGTTGTTTCGGTCGATGCCAGCCTGATGGCGCAGATCGATGACGAGGACTTCGCCGAAGACGAGATCGAGGAAGACGACGTCGCGGTCGAGGCGCCCGAAACCGAGGCTGTCGCCGACGTTGCCGTTTCCGACAGCGACAATGGCGATGCCGGCAGCAAGTCGCGCCGTCGCCGCCGTCGTCGCCGTCGCGGGGGCAAGTCTGGCGAAGGTGAAGGTGCGAATGCCGAGGCTGGTGATCTGGCCGAGGCGGACGATGCCGACCTGGCCGAAGGGGACGAGGGTGCAGGCGACACCGCCCCTGACGCCGAAGAGGTGCCCGCACCCGTCGAGGCGGTCGAAGCGGTCGAGCCCGTTGCCGAGGCCGCGCCCGAAAAGCCGAAATCCTCGCGCCGCCGTTCGCGTCGCAAGGACGTCGAAGTTGCGGTTGAGGCAGAGCAGGTCGAAGCCGTGACTGTCGCTGAACTTCCCGCGGCCCAGCCGGTCGAATCCCCGGAAGCTGCCGCGGATGTCGCGCCACAGCCCGCCGAACCGGCCTCGGCCGAGTCGGCCCCCGCAGAAGCGCAGCTTCCGGAACCGACCGTGCAGCCGGCCCCTGAGGCCGAGCCTGCCCCGAATGCAGAACCGGTCGCGGAAACCGCGGTCGAACCCGCCCCGCAGCCGAAAATCGAGCCCGCGCCCGAACCGGTGCCCGCCAACGGGAACGGGGACGAGAACCGGCCCAAACGTCGCGGCTGGTGGTCTTTGGGCTGAGTCTTTGACGACATGACATAAGTTTGAGGGGCGCGGGACTTTCCCGCGCCTTTTTCATCGCGCAATCTGCCCGCCATGATGGGAATCGAACTTGCAGATGCCGCCTTCCTGCCTGCCGCGATGGTCGCGCTGCTGGCCGGGATCCTGTCCTTTCTGTCGCCTTGCGTGCTGCCGATCGTGCCGCCCTATCTGGCCTACATGACCGGGGTGGGGGTCGGCGGGCTGAAGTCGGGCGAACGCAGCGCGGTTGTCCCGGCGCTGTTCTTCGTCCTGGGCCTGTCGACCGTCTTCCTTCTGATGGGGATGGCGGCATCCGCCTTTGGCCGCATGTTCCTGCAATGGCAGGATCTGCTGTCGCGCGGGGCGGGGCTGGTGGTCATCGTTCTGGGCCTGCACTTCCTGCATGTCATCCGCATCCCCATCCTGGACAGCGAAGCACGGCTGGAGACCGGAGATCGCGGCGGCAGCGTCTTCGGGGCCTATATCCTTGGCCTCGCGTTCGCCTTTGGCTGGACGCCCTGCATCGGGCCGCAGCTTGGCATGATCCTGTCCCTTGCCGCGACGGGCGGCGAGGCGGGCAGGGGGGCCTCGCTTCTAGCCATCTATGCGCTGGGTCTGGGCATTCCCTTTCTGCTGTCGGCAATCTTCATCAACCGGGCCATCGGGGTGATGAACCGCGTGAAGCCCTATCTGCGCCTGATCGAGCGTATCATGGGCGTGCTTCTGGTCGTGGTTGGGCTTGCCCTGCTGACTGGCGCCTTTCCCGTCTTTGCCTATTGGTTGCTGGAAACCTTCCCCTGGCTCGCGATGCTCGGGTGATCGCGTCTTGGCCCTTGCCCTTCCGGGCGGGGGCGGCAAATCTGCGCGGGCAGGCGGGGGATGCGATGACATTGGCGATGACCACGGAAGAGTTGAACGCTTTCCTTGAGCGTGCCTTCCCGCAGGTGGCGGGGCAGATCAGGGTCGAAGCCTCGGATGTGGACAGGATGATCTCGCGCCTGGTCGTGGATGACGCCCATCTCCGCCCCGGCGGCACCGTCAGCGGCCCCTCGATCTTCGCGCTTGCGGATGTGACCATCTATCTCGCCATCCTTGCCCGGATCGGAGAGGTGGCGCTGGCCGTGACCACCAACGCCTCGATCGACTTCATGCGCAAGCCTGCATCCGGGCGCGACCTGCTGGCGGAATGCCGCATCCTGAAACTGGGCCGAACCCTTGCCGTGGGTGAGGTCCTGGTGCGGTCGGAAGGTGGCGCGGATCCGGTGGCACGATGTTCAATGACCTACTCGATTCCGCCAAAAGGCCGGTGAAAGCGGGGCTTGTGTTGCGGTATATAAATACCTATTTCGCAACGCATTGATTTAAAGCGAATAAATTGCGCTCATCGCCCTTGATTCAGATCGCGGTTTCGCCGATACACCCGCATCTCGAATTACACCCCTAAAGGGACGACCATGAAAACCTATACCGCGAAACCGGCGGAGATCGAGAAGAAGTGGATCCTGATCGACGCCGAGGGCGTCGTTCTGGGCCGTCTTGCAACGATCGTTGCCATGCGCCTGCGTGGCAAGCACAAGCCGACCTTCACCCCCCACATGGACATGGGCGACAACGTCATCATCATCAACGCCGACAAGGTGCAGATGACCGGCGACAAGCGCGATGCCAAGAAATACTACTGGCACACCGGCCACCCGGGCGGCATCAAGCACCGCACCGCGCGTCAGGTCCTGGAAGGCGCCCACCCCGAGCGCGTCGTGATCAAGGCTGTTGAGCGCATGATCTCGCGCAACAAGCTGGGCAAGCAGCAGATGACCAACCTGCGCGTCTATGCCGGCGCCGAGCACCCGCATGAGGCTCAGCAGCCCGAAGTTCTGGACGTCAAGTCCATGAACGCCAAGAATACCCGGAGCGCATGATCATGGCCGAAGACATCAAGACCCTCGACGACCTGAAATCGGTCGCCACCGTGGCGGTTGCCGAAGCCCCCGTCCGTGAAGCTCAGCGCGATGCGCTGGGTCGTGCCTATGCCACCGGCAAGCGTAAAGACGCTGTCGCCCGCGTGTGGGTGAAGCCGGGTTCGGGCAAGGTTGTCGTCAACGGCAAGGACATCGCGGCTTACTTCGCGCGTCCGGTGCTGCAGATGATCCTGCGCCAGCCCTTCGAGGTCGCGGGCGTTGTCGGCCAGTACGACGTCTATGCCACCGTTGCCGGTGGTGGTCTGTCGGGTCAGGCCGGTGCGGTCAAGCACGGCATCTCGAAAGCCCTTCAGCTGCACGAGCCGTCGCTGCGCGCCGCGCTGAAAGCTGCCGGCTTCCTGACCCGCGACTCGCGCGTTGTCGAACGGAAGAAATACGGCAAGGCGAAAGCCCGTCGCTCGTTCCAGTTCTCGAAGCGCTGATCGGCACTTTGCGAATTACGGAAAACGCGGTCCCTCGGGGCCGCGTTTTTCATTTCCGGATCGCGAAGGAGGCGTCGCGATTCTCTGCAACCGGTGCGGTCAGGGTCATGGCGGCGATTCCTCGCGATTTCTGACCGGACCGGCTGCGGCATGGGCCGGAGCGCCACCTTGATTCCATGAGGGGGTGGGGTAGGGCGCGCGCAGGGCCAAGATCTGTCTCCGTATCCCGTGACAGCAAAATGACGGAAAATCAGACGTTTGATGATTTTCTTCTCCATTGTGGTGATTTTCTTCTTGCAAGGGTGATTGGGAGTCCCTAGATACGCCTTCACCGAGACGGCGACGCTGGATCGGGACGGGATTGAGCGGCTCGGAAGTGTTGCTTGATCTGGGACAATTCGGGAATGAGATGGCTTGACGGCGCCACGAAGGAAATGGCGCGGTTCGGGTTGTTTTTTATCCCCTGCTTTTTGACATTGCGAGATATCTGAAGAGATATGCGGGCGGTCTGGTCGTTTTCGATCGAGAAGTTTGCATATCGGCTCTCTAGGGCAACCGATGATGAGAGTGTCAGCTTCACTGTTTGGCGGCTTACGCAAGTGAGACGACAAGCAGAGATGATCTTCCGTTTCGACGGAAGACAGATGTGCAAGGTTCGACGTCAAGGATAGCAGTTTATACTGCTTTCAACTTGAGAGTTTGATCCTGGCTCAGAACGAACGCTGGCGGCAGGCCTAACACATGCAAGTCGAGCGAGGA